>JBELYP010000042.1:0-25039 GCA_040273995.1 Arthrobacter sp. | reverse complement strand
TGCGGACATGTCGCTGTACGGCTTCAGCGTGGACGGGAAGACGTCCTGCCAGGCCTTCAGCAGCGGATCCTCGTCGTCCCAGGCATAGAGGGTGACGGAGCCGTCGTAGGCATCCACCGTCGCCTTGACCGCGTTGCGGATGTAGTTCACCCGGTCTGCCGGAAGAGCCGCAGAGGCACCCCCCGTCAGGGAGTCAGTCGTGGCCGAGGCCAGTTCCTGCTGGGTGGAGTACGGGAAGTAGCGGCTGGTGGTGTAGCCGTCCACGATCCACTTCACTCGTCCGTCGACGATCGCGGGGTAGGCATTTCCGTCAACCGTCAGGTACGGAGCTACTTTCTCCACACGCTCACGGGGATCCCGGTCGTAGAGGATCTGGGACTCTTCGTTGACGAAGTCCGAGAGCAGCAGTTCCGTGGACTGGAACTTGATGGCGTAGACCAGCTGGTTGAAGATGTTGCCCACGCTGGGGCCGCCGTCGCCGGAGAAGGTGGTCTGGGTGTCGTCCTCGGCGTTGCCGGTCTGCGGACGGTCGATCTCCACCGGGGCGGACCCTTCGGGCGAACCTACCACGGAGTAGTCCGGAGAGGACTCACCGAAGTACACACGCGGCTCGTAGTCACCCAGTACGCCCGTGGAAGGGATACCGGATTCCATGAAGCTGGGCTTGCCGTCGGCCTGCACCGTGGAGCCGCGGGCGGCAACCACGCCGTAGCCGTGGGTGTAGAGAATGTGCTCGTTCACCCAGCCGTCCGGAACGCCGTTGATGTTCAGCTCACGGACCGCAATGACGGTGTCCTGGACGTCCCCCTCTACGTCGTAGCGGTCAACGTTCAGGGTTTCCGGGAACTGGTAGTACTGGCGGAACTGCTGGAGCTGGCCGAAGGCATCGGAGACGACGTTCGGGTCAAGCAGGCGGATGTTGGCGGTGGTGCCGGCGTCGGCGGCCAGGGCCCCCGCGTTGGCGTCAACCGTCGCGTCGTAGTCGATGACCTCGGTATCAGCCAGGCCGTACGCCTCGCGGGTGAGATCAATGTTGCGCTGGATGTACTCGCGCTCGAGCGTCTGCTCGGAGGGGACAACCTGGTAGCGCTGGACAATCCAGGGGTATACCCCGCCGGCAACAATGGCGGTGATAACCAGCATCGCGGTGCCGATGATGGGCAGGCGCCAGCGGCCGATGATGGCCGAGAGGATGAAGAGCAGTGCCACGATCACGGATGCCACGGCGAGGATCGCCTTGGTGGGGATCACGGCGTTGACGTCGGTGTACAGCGCACCGGTCCAGGAGCCTGAGGTGCTCAGCAGCGTGTTGTAGCGGTCCAGCCAGAAGTTGGCGGCCTGCAGCAGCAGGAAGGACGCGGCGATGACCGCGATGTGGATGCGCGCCGGACGGCTGACGAACACACCCTTTTCCTCGAGGCGGATGCCGCCGTAGAGGTAGTGGGTGAGCAGGCCGGCGATACCGCTGATGACGACGACGGAAATCAGGAAGCCCACGATGAACCCGATGAACGGCAGCGTATTCAGGTAGAAGCTGAAGTCCATGTTGAACTCGGGGTCAGTCTGCCCAAAGTCCTTGCGGTTGAAGAACAGCAGTGCCTGCTCCCACATGGCCATGGCCGCGGTGCCGGCAAAACCGCCGACGACGACGGGGATACCGATCATGAGGAGCTTGCGGACCGGCTCAAGCTGGGCCTGGTAGCGGTTCAGGTTGTCCTGGAGCGCACTGTCCGGAGCGTAGATGGGCCGCGAAGAGTAGGCTGCCCGGATGCTCAGGTACACGCACACGGCCATAACCACGAAGGCAGCCGCGAACAGGGCGATCCGGGTCAGGTTCTCCTTGACGAAGACCTCGAGGAAGCCGAGCTGGTTGTACCAGAGCACGTCGGCGTAAACCTGGGAGAAGTAGACAAACCCGATCACCAGTACGGCTACGACGATCAGGGTGGCAATCAGCGGGCTGCGCCGCCGACGGGTGGTGCTGGGGCTCGGTTGGGAGAATGGGCCATTAGGTCCGGAAGTCACAGTTACCTCATCGTTCGGTACGTCGGCTCACGGCACCTGCGAACAGCTCGGCGAGTTCGGATTCTGCGTTGCCCGGTATCGAAGCAACTAACGACCCCTGTGTCCGACGGCCTGCCCGTTTCCTGCCGTGGTTCCTTATTCTGCCCTGTTTATCCCGCGCAGGGCCACTTATAAGGCAGCGGGGCCTGAACCTTATCAGGATCGTGATTCGATCCCGGCCCTTCTCCCCTGCTGCCGCTTCGTTCCCCCTAGCAGCGGCCCAGCCCCTCCGTGCCGTTGCCCGCGGCGAGGGTTTCAACAGCGTTCAGTGCCTGGTCCAGGGTTTCCACGCTGACAACCTCCAGTCCGTCCGGGATGTTCCCAACCACTTCATCGCAGTTCGCCTCGGGCGCCAGGAAGAACTCAGCTCCGGCAGCTGCAGCTCCGACCATCTTCTGCCCGATCCCGCCGATGGGACCTACCTGGCCGTCGGCGTCGATGGTCCCGGTTCCCGCGAAGTTCCGGCCTTCGGTGAGCTCCCCCGGTGTCAGCTTGTCGATGATCCCCAGGGCGAACATCATGCCCGCGGAGGCGCCGCCGACGTTCTCGAGGGCAATCTGAACTTCGAAAGGGAAGGTGAAATCGATGCTGAGGTAGGCGCCCATCTGGTAGGTTCCGTTCTCCCCCAGCACCGGCGTCACTTCAAGTGTCTGCTCCTGCCCGTCCCGGCTCACGGTTATTGCGGCCGGTGCGCCGCCCGTCTCATTCAGGATCCTGCGCAGGGTCTCCAGATCCGTTACGTCCGTGCCGTCGACGGAGATCAGGATGTCGCCTGCCTCCAGGACCCCCTCGGCCGGGGAATCCTCCATGACACCTGCTACGGAGAGCACTTCAGTGAAGGGAATTTCCAGCTGGTCCAGGGCCGCAGCAACTGCCGATTCCTGGGAGGAGGTCATGGCCGCTGCGTTGCCTTCCTGGATTTCCCCGCGGGTAGTGCCGGGCGGGTAGACGAAGTCGACGGGAAGCACGGCATCCTCCGGGTCCAGCCAGGACGCGACCACTTCCCCCATGTTCACCGCACCGTTGGGCCCCCCGGAAACGTAAACAGTCGTCAGGGCCAGTTCACCCGCCGTGGGGTAGGTCTGCTCTCCGTCGATGGTAATGAGCGGACTATCGCCAATCTCGCCAATCGTGTTGAAGGTGGGACCGGGCGACTCAAGTACGTAGGGCGCAGGGATCACCAGTCCGGCGGCGCCGAGCACCAGCGCGGCCCCGCCGGAGAACACCAGTGCCCTCCGGCGCGGGGAACGCTTGGGCCGTCCTGCCGGAACCGGTGTTCCGGCGGGCGCACCCGCGGGGACGGGTCCTGCGGATGAATCATCGTTCGGGGAGCGCAATGGCTGTCCTTTCCTGCGGCGCGTGGCCGGAGCCCGGCTGCCGCCGGACGGTGGAAGATGCTGGTAGGCGGTGGCAGCTCCGGCAGGGACCGGGGCAGGCACGAACTCTTGGGACATTCTCCCACGTGCTCCTTTGCCAACAGCGAACGTATCCCGGGAATGCGGGACAGTGCACTGCCGGTGCCGGTAACGTGGGAATCCACGCAGCCCGGAACCTACTGGCTGCCCATGCACTAGAACTTCCACAGGACCGGTGGTACCCATGAGCTCTAATCCCTCTGACCACGGGGACACCCCCCAGGATCCGCTGTCTGAGATGCTGGCCCGCCTTTTCGGCAGCGGGGCTGCCGGCGGTCTCGATCCGCAGGAGCTGGCCAAGGCAGCGGGCCTGCCGTCGGATCCGAATGCCATGGCTATGATTTTCCAGCAGGTCCAGGCCATGTTCAGCACCCCGTCGGAGGGACCGGTCAACTGGCAGCTGGCCAGGGACAACGCCCGGCGCGTCGCCGCCGCTGGAGGAGACCCGTCGATCACGTCCGGACAGGCACGCGAAGTTGACGAAGCCCTGCACGTGGCGCAGATGTGGCTGGACCCGGTGACGGATTTCCCGTCAACCACCACCCTTGGCAAGGCCTGGTCCCGTGCGGAATGGGTCGAAGCGACCATGGACTCCTGGCGCAGGCTCACCGAGCCGGTAGCCGTGAGCATCTCGCAGGCCCTCTCCAACGCCATCACCACCCAGATGCCGGAAGAGATGAAGTCGATGATGGGCGGTGCTTCTTCCATGCTGGCAAACATGGGCGGAGCCATGTTCGGCATCCAGCTGGGCCAGGCTGTCGGCGCACTCTCCCGTGAAGTGCTCAGTTCAACTGACATTGGCCTGCCGCTCTCTGAAGGCACCATGGCGCTCCTGCCCTCCAACGTCGCTGCCTTCGGCGAAGGCCTGGACGTCCCGGACACCGAAGTGCGCCTGTATCTGGCGGTCCGGGAAGCGGCCCATGCCCGGCTGTTCGCCCACGCGCCCTGGCTCGCACCGCACCTGTTCGGAATCATTGAGAGCTACGCGCGCGGCATTCACATCGACATGTCCAAGATCGAAGAAGTCGCCCGGGACATCGATCCTGCCAACCCTGAATCCATCCAGGAAGCCCTGGCGGGAGGCGTGTTCCAGCCGGAGCGCACCGCCGCGCAGGACGCTGCGCTGGAACGCCTGGAAACTGCGCTGGCGCTGGTGGAAGGCTGGGTGGACGAGGTCACCGCTGCTGCGACGTCGAACCTTCCCTCCGCTGCTGCGCTGCGGGAAATGATCCGGCGGCGCCGTGCCAGCGGCGGACCGGCTGAGCACACCTTTGCGTCACTGGTGGGTCTGGAACTGCGGCCGCGCCGGCTGCGGGATGCATCGGCGCTGTGGTCCCGGCTGCGCGAAGAACGCGGCATCGAGGGCAGGGACGCCATCTGGCAGCATCCTGACCTCATGCCAACCTCCGAGGACCTGGATGATCCGGCAGGTTTCGGCAAGCGCCGCGAGCTGCTCGACGCTTCAGACTCCGACGTCGATGCCGCGCTGCGGCGGCTGCTGGAAGGCGGTTTTAACGAACCGGCAGCGGGTGAAACGGATACAGCTGCTGAAGACAGCGCTGAAGGCGCCGAAGCGCAGGATGCAGCAGGCGAAGACGACGCCTCCGGTGAAAACGGCGAGGAACCCGGCAAGGGCGGCCCGGCGGCCTAGTCTTCGGTCATTTCTCCCTTGAGCCCCCGGGCGCTGGCGTAGGCAGCTCCGGAGAGATAGGCCTTGGCTGTTTCGGTGTGCGGGTAGGACTCGAGCAGACGCCAGAACTTTGGTCCGTGCGACGGCTCAAGCAGGTGCGCCAGCTCGTGCAGCAGTACGTAGTCCACCACCCAGGCGGGCATGCCGATCAGTTTGTCCGAAAGCCGGATAGTCCCCCGAGCCGGTGTGGCCGAACCCCAGCGAGAGTTCTGGTTGCCGACCCAGCGCACTGACACAGGACGCGCTGCGCCGTTGAGGTAGCGACGGGAAAGTTCTGCCGCCCGCTCGGCGAGCCCTGAATCAGCCTTCGCCGGGTCTGCTTCCGGCGCAGCCGCCGTCCGGGTTTCAAGTTTGTCCACCATGCGCTGCACCCACTGCGCTTCCTGCGCCTTGGTGAAGTGCGCCGGAATGGACACTACGGCCACGCCGTCCCGGAAGACGGCGTTCACGGTCCTTTTCCGGCGTGCCGAACGCCGCACTTCGATGGGCAACCCGGCTCGGGTTGTGGCTGGCACGGACGCAGAAGGCATGTCTCCACACTATTCTGCCCTGCGCAGGCTTTCGAAAACCTGTGGATAACCCCGGACCGCTTCTCCGTCCGTGCTTACATGGTGCCCCGGCACGCGCACACCCCAGACCAGAGGAGACCGGCATGCGGATTAACCCGGGCATCTACGTCCTGGACCTTGGCACCGACCGCCGCCAGTTTGGACTGGGCGAGGGCGCCCTGCTCCTGGCCGGCCTCACCGCCGCTGACCTCAGCTTCATTGGCGCCCTCCGGGGCGGTATTCCCGACGGCGGCGAGCTGGCCGCGGGCGGCGCAGCCGGTCTGGACAGCCGGAGGGTTGAGCAGCTGCTCCAGGCGCTTTCCCCCGTCCTGCTGGCACATCCCGGCAGCCGGCCGCTGCTTCCGCCGCTTCGGGAAGAACGGCTCCGGCCCGACGGCGAACGGCTTTCGGCTGTCTACGGCCGGGATGCCCTTGCCGCCCTGGCCCTGCGCGGCGGAGCAGTAGTCGAGGTCCTGGGCCTGGGCCGGTGCGGGGCCCTGGCTGCACGGATCCTCGCCGCCGCAGGGGTGGGCACGGTGCTGCTGGGCGACGCCGCGGTGGTCTCTCCCAGCGACGTCGGACCGGCGTATGCACTGACGGACATCGGCATGCCGCGTTATCAGGCCGTCAAGCGCCAGCTCTACCGGATCGACCCAACGGTGCGTGTCCTGCAGGTTCCCTGGCCGGCGGACCCGATGAAGGCAGCAGCCGTGGACCTCGCGATCCTCGCCTCGGAGCAGCCCGCGCCGCTGCGCTCCCTGCCCGGCGAGAAGCTTGAGCGGCCGCACCTGGCGGTTTCCGTGCAGCAGTACGGCTACCAGGTGGGTCCGCTCGTTGTTCCCGGCTCAACTCCGTGCCTGGGCTGCCTGGACCGCCACCGCGGGGACGCCGATCCGGGCTGGTACGCCCCGGCGGCAGCACCGGTTTCCGCCGATGCTGCACCGCCCCCGGGCCCCGGCGGTGAGGAAACCGCGTCGGCAGCCTTTGCCGCAGCCGCAGCGGCTGGACAGGCGCTGTCCTTTCTTGACGGCGCTGCGCAGCCGGTCACGTGGTCAGCCGTCCTGCAGCTGCGTGCCGCGGACGGCCATGTCGGTCTGGAACCACTGGCGTTCCACCCCGAGTGCGGGTGCCGGCTCCAGTCGGCCGAAGCCGCCTGAGCACGGGCATGCCGGTACCCCGGCGCCTACAGCTGCGGACTCCGGGCCAGGACTTCCAGGACTTCTTCTCCGTAGCGTTCCAGCTTTGACGGCCCCACACCGGGGATGGTCGCCAGCCGGTTCAGCGTAGGCGGCTTGTCCTCGGCGATTGCCACCAGGGTGGCATCGGTGAACACCACAAAGGCAGGAACCCCCGCCTCGGAGGCCGTTTCCCGCCGCCACTCACGCAGGGCTTCGAACGTTGCTTCGTCATAGGTCGCCGGGCAGTCTCCGCAGCGGCCCATTTTCCGTTCCGCACCGGAGGTGAGGAGACTGCCGCAGACCCGGCACTTTGCGGGACCTGTAACTTTCTTCCGGGCCGGCCGTGCCTGACGGACCGGGCCGGCATCACGGGCAGTGTTCGGCCGCAGCCCGTCCAGGAACCTTGACGGCTTGCGGTTGGCCCGGCCGCCCGGAGTGCGGGCCGTGGACCAGGACAGGGACAGGTGCACCCGGGCACGGGTGATGCCCACGTAAAGCAGACGCCGTTCTTCATCCACTGCTTCCGGGGTGTCCGCGAAGGAGATCGGCATCAGGCCCTCGCTCAGTCCCACCAGGAAGACGGCATCCCATTCCAGGCCCTTCGCCGAGTGCAGGCTGGCCAGGGTCACGCCCTGGACCTTCGGCGCGTGCTGGGCTGCGGCACGTTCCTCCAGCTCCGCGGTGAAGTCCGCCAGCGTGAAGATACTGTCCGGTTCCAGCGTGCGGTTTGAATGCAGCTCATCAGCGAGCGCGACCAGCGCCGCCAGGGACTCCCACTTCTCACGTGTGGCGCCTCCGCCGGAGGGCGGGTCTGCGGTGTAGCCGAGGTTGGCGAGGATGTCCCGGACCAGCTGCGGCACGGGTTCGTTACCTACGGAGCGGGCGGCAGCGCGCAGCTGCAGCATCGCGTCACGCACTTCGCGGCGGGCAAAGAACCGTTCGCCGCCGCGCAGCTGGTAGCCGATTCCAGCGCTGGCCAGTGCCTGCTCGTAGGCCTCCGACTGCCCGTTGGTCCGGAACAGTATGGCGATCTGGCTGGCTTCGACGCCGTCGTCGAGCAGCTTTCGGATCCGCCCGGCAACGTGTGCGGCCTCCGCTTCGTCGTCGGAGCATTCTGTGAAGACCGGCTCCGGTCCGGCGGGACGCTGGGCGATGAGTTCCAGCGGTTCCGGCCAGGGCGGGGCGTTCCGCGAACGCTCCCCCTCCGCGGTGCGGGCGGCCAGGATCCGGTTGGCAAGGGTCACCACCTGCGGGGTGGAGCGGTAGTCACGCACCAGCTTGACCACTTCGGCGCCGGGGAACCGGTGGGTGAACTCGAGCAGGTGCCGCGAGGTGGCGCCGGTGAAGGAGTAAATGGTCTGGCTGGCGTCGCCGACAACGCAGAGTTCGTCCCGCTCCCCCAGCCACAGGTCCAGCAGGCGCTGCTGGAGCGGGGACACGTCCTGGTATTCGTCCACGACAAAGTGGCGGTACTGGTCGCGGACGGTTGCTGCCACCCGCGGGTCCTCCTGCAGGATGCCAACAATGATCAGCAGCACGTCTTCAAAATCGATGACGTTGCGGTCCACCTTCACGTCCTCATAGGACTGGAAGATGCGGGAAACGGTGGTGAGGTCGAAACCGGCAGGAGCGTCACGGCCGGCGGCGGCCCGGACGTAGCTGTCCGGAGTCAGCATGGAGACCTTGGCCCATTCGATTTCGGCAGCGACGTCGCGGATCGCAGCACGGTCGGTGGACAGCCTCAGCCGGCGGGCTGCCTCGGCAATGAGCTGCGCCTTGTGGTCCAGCAGCCCGGGCAGGGGTCCGCCAACGGTCTGGGGCCAGAAGTACTGCAGCTGCTTCAGGGCGGCGGCGTGGAAGGTCTTGGCCTGCACTCCGCCGGCGCCGAGGTCCCGCAGGCGGGTGCGCATTTCCGCGGCTGCACGGGCCGTAAAGGTGACGGCCAGCACCTGCTGCGGTTTGTAGAGGCCGGAGTGGACGCCGTAGGCCATGCGGTGCGTGATGGCCCGGGTCTTTCCGGTGCCGGCGCCGGCCAGCACGCAAAGCGGTCCGGTAAGGGTGGTGGCTACCTCACGCTGCTCATCGTCGAGTCCGGCCAGAATGCGCGCTTCGAGGGTATCGGTGGTCACTTGCCGGCCTCCGGTTCCGGAACGGGCCCGCCGTACCAGCGGTCGATCAGGTTTCTTGCGATGGAAATGGAGGAAGGAATGCCGATCTCCCCGGCGGCCACCGCCTCGGTGAGTTCCTTGCGGGTAAACCAGCGTACGTCCGCCATTTCGACGCCGTCGGCCTGCGGTTCGGTACCGTCCGCCTCGGCGCAGAAGCCGAGCATCAGTGAGCACGGGAACGGCCACGGCTGGGACCCGAGGTACTGCGGGTTCCGGACCACGACGGCGGATTCCTCCGCCACTTCGCGGATCACCGCTGCTTCCAGCGATTCCCCCGGCTCCACGAAACCGGCAAGCGTTGAGTAGCGGTTCCCCGGCCAGGCCGCAGCACGGCCAAGGAGGATGCGGTCAGCAGGATCCGTTACCGCCACGATGATGGCAGGGTCCGTGCGCGGAAAATGCTGGCTGCCGTCCGCTTCGCAGCGGCGGACCCAGCCGCCCTGTTCCATCCGGGTGGGCGCTCCGCAGCGCGGACAGTGGGTGTGCGTGGCATGCCAGTTGGCAACGGCACACGCCTCAACGAACAGTCCCGCATCCAGCGAACCGAGGGTGACCGCGACGTCGCGCAGGCCCGCCCACCGGGCACCGTCCCGCTCCATTGCCGGGTCGGTATCGGCCAGTCGTACCAGCACGATGTCCGCGCCCGCAGGCACCGAGCCGTCTTCCAGGGTGCGGCCCAGGTAGACCGGTTCATCTCCGAACCCGTGCGGACCAACCGGGTCCAGGACCAGGGCTTCCTCCCGCACCAGGGCTTTGCCTCCGGAGAAGTACATAACGCGGGTGGACTCAAGGCCCCGGACCGACTCGAAGAGATCCTCGGCGGCCCTGCGCTCACTGCCGCGGTCGATAGCGCCGCGCGCGAGGGGCAGCCGTCCAAGCTGCGGGGAATCTGGCGTGCGTAACGGACTGCTCATACCCCTACCGTACTTACTTCGGGACCCCAATCAGAAAGCCGTCCGCTGGCGGTGGATACCAGGGCACCGAACCCTGAGTTTTTCCTCACGCTCTTCCGACTCGCCGGGTGCCTATGGGTTACTCGCGACACATCTGCACCTACGGTTGAAGGTGTGAAACGCACACCCATGGAATTGGCAGCCCTGGCCAGCGCCGCCGTACCGGCGCTGGCGCTTACCGGCGTGGCCGGTTCGCCCGACGACGCGGCGGACTTCGACTCCGCCCTGCTGGTGGACGACGCCGGCAAGCAGTGGCGGGTGCGTTCGCCCAAGCATGTGGAAGCCAGCATGCGCCTGGAGACTGAGCTGCTGGTACTGCGTGCCTTTGTGCCCGCAGTGCGGGCCGAGCTGCCGTTTGCGCTGCCCTACGTTGCCGGCACCGTCCGGCTGGGCCAGCTTTGCACGTTTGTGTATTCGCATCTTCCCGGGTCCACCCGGGATATCGACGAACTCGCTGCCGGCGGGAAGGACCTCGCCGCGGATATCGGCCGCACCATGGCGGCCATCCACGCACTGCCGCAGTCCCTGGTCAACAACGCCGACCTGCCCAGCTACACGGCCAATGAGTTCCGCCAGCGCAAGCTCAACGAACTGGACCAGGCAGCTACCACCGGCAAAATCCCGGCCACCCTGCTGCGCCGCTGGGAACACGCGCTGGAGGACGTTGGTCTCTGGCGTTTCAGTCCCACGGTGGTTCACGGAGACCTCCACGAGGACAACCTGCTGATTTCAGGCGGACGGATCAGCGCGGTGAACGGCTGGACCGACCTGCGCATCGGCGATCCGGCGGACGACTTCGCCTGGCTGATCGCTGCGAACAACTCCGAGTTCACGGACACGGTGCACAGCGCCTATGTTGCGGCACGTCCTGATGCCGTGGACCCGCACCTGATCCGCCGCGCCGCGCTCTCTGCCGAGTTCGCCCTGGCCCAGTGGCTGGTGCGCGGGCTCGCCGCAGAGAACCAGTCCATGGTTGAGGAAGCCGAGGAAATGCTCGCCACCCTGGAGGCGGACATCCTCGAGCAGGAGCTGGCAGAAGTCCCGGCCGGCTCCGCCGCCGCTCCCGTGGCTTCCCCTGCCGCATCCGCCCCAGCGGGCACCGGTACGGGCACTAACCCGGGGACGGTACGGACCGCCCCTGCCGTGGACAAGACCGGAGGCAAGGTCAGCGTGATGCCGATCCCTGTCCCCGCGATGGCGGACGCACCTACCGCCTCGCCCGCTGCCGGGCAGGAGACAGAAGCGGCCCACGAACCCGCGGCCAAGCACCAGCCCCAGACCCCTGCCGACGGCCAGGTCCAGTCGCAGGTCCCGGGCTCTGCAGCCGCACCGGCTGCCGGGATCAACCCCGGCGCGAAGGCTTCCGCGCCGGCACCCGCCGCGCCGGCACCCTCTGCTCCGGCAGATCCCGGCTCCGAAACCGAACCCGCAAACCCCGTTCATCAGACCAGGGAACCCAAGCCGGAGGATCCTGAGCCGGCCGAACCGGCCGGTGCCGGAACCCACGACGCCGAACCGGCGACGTCGGCCATTCCGCTCACGGTAGTTGAATCCGGATCAACTGCAGACGACCCGGCTGCAGTTCAGCGCAAGAAGGACGCCACTTCCCGCTAACCCTGCTCTTCCCGTTCTAAAAGAGACCGCCTGCACCTGCAGGCGGTCTCTTTTGCATCCGGAGCACCGTCCCCCGGCAAATGCACAGCGGAGCCTTGACCCTAAACCCGGTTACGTGGTTAGGTAGTTGAGTAATGAACCAGCCAAGCTGAAGCGGGATCCAGTGATCGATGACAGCAAGCCGATCTTCCAGCAGATCGCCGAACGGATCGAAGGGGACATCCTGGACGGGGTGCTCCCGGAGGAGCGACAGGTTCCCTCAACGAATGAGTTCGCGGCGTTCTACCGGATCAACCCCGCCACGGTTGCCAAGGGAGTGAACCTTCTGGTTGATGAAGGGCTCCTCTACAAGCGCCGGGGCATCGGAATGTTCGTCGCCCCCGGTGCCCGGGAAACCGTCCTGGCCAAGCGCCGGGACCAGTTCTACCGCCAGTTTGTCCAGCCCCTCCAGGCAGAAGCCCAAAAGCTCGGCATTGCCATGGAGGAACTCACCACTCTTATCCACCGCAGTGCCGCTGAACATGAAGGGACCCCGGCACCATGAACGTCATAGAAACCCGCGGACTAACGCGCCGCTACAAGGACCAGACCGCACTGGACAACGTCACCCTGGACATAGCGCCCAACCGCATCTACGGCCTTCTTGGACGCAACGGAGCGGGGAAAACCACCCTGATGTCCATCCTGACCGCTCAGGGTTTCGCGACTTCCGGCGACTTCCGGGTCTTCGGCGGAAACCCGTTCGAGAACGAGCACATCCTTTCCCGTCTGTGCTTCGTCCGGGAGTCGCAGAAATACCCGGACGACTTCACCATCCGCAACGCCCTGGACGCGGCAGCCCTGTTCTTTCCCAACTGGGACGCTTCCCTGGCCGACCGGCTGCTGGTGGACTTCCAGCTGCCCAACCCGAAGAAGCACCGGATCAAGAAGCTCTCACGCGGTCAGCTTTCCGCCGTCGGCGTCATCATCGGGCTGGCCTCACGGGCCGAGCTGACCTTCTTTGACGAGCCCTACCTCGGCTTGGACGCCGTGGCACGCCAGCTCTTCTACGACCGTCTCCTGACTGACTTCGCGGACCACCCGCGGACCATCATCCTGTCCTCCCACCTCATCGATGAGGTGGCCAACCTGCTGGAGCACGTCATCGTGATCGACCGGGGACGCATCGTGATGGACGACGAAGTGGATGCTGTGACCGGTTCCGCCTTCGCGGTAGCCGGGCGTTCCTCCGCCGTCGAGGAATTTGTTGCCGGCCGGCCGGTACTGCACCGTGAAGGCCTCGGCGCCCTGGCCTCGGTGACCGTTGACGCACCGCTGCACACCGGAGACAGGGACCGCGCCGCCCAGCTTGGGCTTGAACTGGCTCCCGTCTCTTTGCAGCAGCTGATTATCCGCCGGACCCTCAAAGCCAACGAACACTACGGCTCCCCCGCCGCAGAGAAAACGAACGTGGAGGTGGCACGATGAACCGCGCCTGGGCGGTTGCCCGCATGCAGATGGTGAACAAATGGATCTATCTTGGCGTCCCGGCCATTGTCCTTGGGGCTTCCACCGCGCTGGCCCTGGCAATCCTGGCCCTCATTCCCAATGACGACGGCGCCACCCGGCTCGCTTACTCCGGCCAGGCCCTGATGTGGTACTTCCTGGCCATCGGGGTGCAGTCCATGATGCTGACGTTTCCGTTTTCACAGGCCATGAGCGTGAGCCGCCGTTCCTTCTATGTTGGAACGCTGGGGCTGTATTCGGCGCTGGCAATGGCCGTGGGCGTGATCTACTGGCTGCTGGGCCTGGCCGAACAGGCCACCAACGGATGGGGCGTTGACGGACACATCTTTGCCCTCCCCTGGGTCGCTGAATCCCCCTGGTACGCCCAGATTCTGCTCTATTTCGCCCTGACCATCCTGCTGTTTATGTTCGGGTTCTGGTTCGCTACCGTGTACCAGCGCTGGCGGGTTCTTGGCCTCGTGGCGTCCCTGAGCGCATTCGGGCTCCTCATCCTGGGTGGAGTGGCTGCGGCTACCTGGACGGATTCGTGGGCCACAGTAGGTGCGTGGTTCCTTCAGCTGACCCCGCTCTCCCTCGCCGGCTGGCTGCTGCTCGGCGGTGTGGTGCTCGCGGCAGGATCCTACGGAACGCTGCGCCGGGCCACCCCGTAGGCGCTGGCGCAAAGCGGCACTGCCGCCGTCCCTCCGGACGGCGGCAGTGCCGTGTGCCGGGCCGCCCCCCCCAGGACGGCGGCACTGTTGTGTGTCAGGCCGTTCCCTGTCCGGCCGAATCGATAATGATTCTCTCCAGTTCGGCTTCACCCAGCAGGTTGTGCGGACGGATCACCTTATCCGCAGCGACGTAGTAGAACGCTGCCCGCACCTTCTCCAGGGGAACGTCCTTGAGCCGGGACCAGGCCAGCCGGTAGACGGCCAGCTGTACGGAGCGGACCGCGAGCTTATCCCAGGAAGGCGGAGCGCCCGTCTTCCAGTCGATCAGGTCCCAGCCGCCGTCCTCATCCTGGAAGACGGCGTCGATCCGGCCGCGGACCACCACTGAGTTCACGCGGGTTTCAACCGGGACCTCAATGTAGGCCGGCGTCCGGGACGCCCATTCCGAGGCCTCGAAGGTGGCCACCATATCTTCGAGCTGGTATGCCTCGTCCACGTAGGCGTCGGCTGCGCCTGGATACTCGTCTATGTCCAGCATGCCGCTGCGGCCGAAGTACTCCTCGATCCAGGCGTGGAACGCGGTGCCTTTCCGTGCTGCCATGCCAGGTTCGCGCGGCACCGGGCGGCGCAGCTGCCGGGTCACCGCCTCAGGATCATCCTGCAGATCCACCAGCATGGATGCTGAAATGTGGGCCGGCAGCTCCACTTCCATGACTTCATCCGGAGCGTGGTGACGGGCCAGGACCAGTTCAACGTCTCTGCCCCAGCGCCGGGGTTCGAAGACGCTGTCAGCCTCAGCAACGGCTGAATCGCCGGCAGCGGCCTCTTCAGGTTCGATCGCCGGCTGCGCAGTGGCCGCAGCTGCAGCCAGGACGGCTGCGGCTGCTTCTTCCATGGCTGTCCGCCGCTGGGCCGGCAGCGGGTCCTTGGGCCAACTGGCCCGTTCCGCCACCGCGTTGGCAGGGTTCTTGTCTCCCTGGTCTTCCGGATCCAGCCAGGAGAGCAGATGGAACCCGGGAGCACCGGCCTTACCCAGTTCGTAAAGTTCAAGCTGATAGCGCGAGGCCTCGGTGGGTTTGCTCCGTCCCCCGCCCCAGGCACTTGAGGTGCAGAAGAGAATGTCCTTCGCACGGGTAAACGCCACGTAGGCGAGGCGCCGTTCTTCACGTTCGGCATGGGCGCGGGCGTCGTCCGCAAAGAGTTTTTCTGCATCCAGCCAGGACTTCTGGTCCGGCTGCTCCCAGTCCCACTGGGGCAGGTCCGGACCGTCGCCGCGCAGGTTCCAGGGCACAGCGGAATTCCCGCTGCTCCAGCGTGAGTCCTTGTCGTTCGGGAACTGTCCTTCGGACAGGCCCGGCACCGCCACCACGTCCCATTCCAGGCCCTTCGAAGCGTGCACGGTCAGCAGCTGCACCGCTTCCCTCGAGGTTTCCAGAGCCGTGACGGGCAGTCCGTTCTCTTCCTCGTCCGCCACCTCCAGCCAGGCCAGGAACGCGGCCAGATCCACGCGGTCTGCCGAAGCGCTGAAGGTCGCGGCGGCGTCGATGAATGCGTCGAGATTCCGCCGGGACTCGTGGATGCTGATGCCCGGTTTGGCGGCCACCTCGATGTCCAGCAGGATGCGCCGCTCCACTTCCCCGATCAGCGTGGTGAGGTCCTCTCCCACGTAGGCGCGCAGCTCCCGCAGCTCATCGCGCAGCAGCTCCAGGCGGGCGAGTCCTTCGGGCGTGAGCGTGCGGCCGGCGCCGGAGGTCCAGCCCGGCTTGGGCAGGTAGTCCACTGCCTCAACCAGGCTGCCGGCCTCTGCCAAATCAGTTTCGACGACGGCGGCGCCGGCTTCGTCGGGACCGTGCACTTCAGCGATCTCCCGGACATTAGTGGCGCGCTCACGCACCCGGACCAAATGCCTGGACCAGTCGGCCAGTGCCATGAGGTCCGCGGGCCCGATGCGCCAGCGTGCCCCGGCAAGGATGCGGAGCATGGAGTCGGAACGTCCGGGATCGCTCAGGACACGCAGCACGGCGAGCAAATCAACGATCTCGGGAGTTGAAAGCAGCCCGCCCAGACCCACAATCTGCACCGGGATGCCGAGGTCTTCCAGCGCCCGGCGAATGGGATCGAATTGTTTTTTGCCGCGGCACAGCACCGCCACCGTGGGGGGCAGGGTATTGCCGCGGTGGTCCGTTTCGTGGCTGGGGTGCCTGAACCAGGAGTTGCGGACGTTCGCGATCTGGGCAGCGAGCGCTTCGGCTTCCCCCACGCTGACCGTTCCGTCCGGAAGGGTCACCGTTTTTTCACTGAGGTACCGGCCCAGGTACACGTCCCCCACCGGCGGCCTGGGCTTGGCCTCGAGCTCAGGGACATCCAGGGGCGTTCTGGCCCCTGGCCAGGGTGCAGGTTTGTTCAGCGGTCCGGAGACCGCATTGGCAGCTGCCAGAATCGACGTCGAGTTCCGCCAGGCCACCGACAGGTTGGCTACCCCGGCCGGGGTCCGGCCGCCCTCGGGCAAAACCCGCGGGAAGTGCTCCCGGAATGTCCCGAGCTGCCCCGCCGACGCACCGCGGAAGCCGTAGATCGACTGGTGCGGATCGCCCACGGCCGTGACCGGAGTGCCGTCGCCGAACAGGGTGGAGAACAGCACCATCTGGGCGTGGGAGGTGTCCTGGAATTCGTCCAGCAGCACCACCTTGTACTTGGCGCGCTCCATTTCCGCTGCCTCGGGGATCTCCTTGGCTATCCGGGCAGCGAGTGCCACCAGGTCACCGAAGTCCAGCTGCCGCCGCTCGGTTTTCGCCCGCTGGTAGGCCTCCACGAGTTCGGTCACGGAGATGCGGGTCTGGAGCTTGCCCACCAGGTCCCGAACGCCCTTGGCAGCAGCCTTCGTTTTGCCTGCCTGGTAGGGCAGCGCCAGCACCTGCTCCAGGTGGGCCTGGATCTCGCTCCGCACCTGCGCGGGAGTCAGGAGGTGTTCAGCACACTCCGAAGCCATCTGCAGCACTGAGTTCACCAGAGTGGACTTCGCAGCAGCGAAGTGTTCGTAATCGCCGGTGTAGGCCTCCACAACCTCGTTGGCCAGCTGCCAGGACTGGGCTCCGCCCAGCATGACGGAATCGCGTTCCACGCCGATCCGCAGGCCGTAGTCGTTCACGATGCCGTTGGCATAGGAGTGGTAGGTGGAGACGGCTGCCTCCAGCTGGGCGTCCTTGGTTTCTTCGCCCAGTTTCCGTTCCAGCAGCCTCAGCCTGCCGCGGATCCGGCTGGCCAGCTCGCCGGCGGCCTTGCGGGTGAAAGTGACACCCAGGATCTGTTCCGGTGCCACCAGTTTGTTCGCGACCAGCCAGACCACCCGGTCTGCCATGGTCTTGGTCTTGCCGGAACCGGCACCGGCCACTACCAGCAGAGGCTCCAGCGGCCCCTCGATGATCTTTTGCTGCGCGGCGGTGGGGTACTGCACTTCCTCCGGCGGGCCGTCATGCAGCATCTCCGCCAGTGTCCGGGCAGAATACTGCGGCTCGAACGCGGTGCCCGCCGCTGCGCTGCTGCTCACGTCAAGGGTCATTCGGTGACCTGCTTTCCTTCGGTGCACAGCGGGCAGATTTCCGGCAGGCGGCAGCCGTGGCCGCCGTATCCGCTGCGGGCCGGGTCATGGACGGTGTCGAAGGTGGCATCGGACATCAGCGCAGCGGCTTCCTCGATCATGGCCAGGGCACTCTTGTTTTCAGGACCGAGCGGCGGCTGTTCCTGGACCGAGACCCCTTTGGCCGAGGTGCCCAGCTGCACCAGCGCCGCGCCTCCGGGAATCGCGGGAACGTCCGCCAGGGCTCCCTGCCGGACGGCTTCCTGGTAGGCGGCCAGCTGCGGGTGTCCTTCCAGGTCTGCCTTTTTGGGAGCAGACTTACCGGTCTTCAGGTCCACAATGTAGGCCCGTCCGGCGGCATCCTGTTCCAGCCGGTCAATCTGGCCGCGCAGCAGGGCTGTCCGGACGGCGCCGCGGACTTCTACGGGAATCGAGGCCTCGAAATCCTTCTCCACGGCAACCAGGTTCCGTCCGCCCCTGCGCATCTCGATCACGTATTCCGCCAGCTTGCCAACCATCGCCTCGGCTCGTTTGAGGTCCATCTTGCCTTCCCAGGAATCCTTCATCCCCAGCGAAGGCCACCGGCGCCGGAGCTCCTGCGTGTATTCGGTGCCGGTTGCATCCGGCATCTCCTGGGCGATGGCATGCACCAGCGTTCCCAGCGACCGGGCAAAGTCGGTGGCCTGTTCCCCGCCCACCGCCGAAACGAACCAGCTGAGCGGAGACTTGGTCACCGCGTCCACCTTTGAGGGCGACACCGGGATGGCAGCGTCCGGAGGCAGTACCGGCCCGGTGCTTGAGAGCGGCAGCAGACCCCACCAGGTGCGCGGATGGGCACCCGGAACCGGCACGGGGTGCCGGAGCATGCGGCCCAGGTGCTGCGCGGCTTCGCCGGCCTCTTCCGGATGGGCATGGGCCTGCTGGGCATGGGCCCGCAGTTCCGCTACCAGGGAGCGGAGCGTCAGCGGCCGCAGAACTTCGGTTCGGGAACGCACAGCCACGCCGTCGGGCAGCGGATCCACCAGGTCCAGGAACTGGGAGGGCTGCTCGTCTTCCGAGGCCACAGCGGTGCAGACCAGCACGTCCCGCGCGCGGGAGAGGGCCGTGGAGAAGCTGCGCAGCTCGTCGTACCGCGTGGCCTGCATCAGGGACTGCGGGTTGCGGGTGGTGCGGTAGTCAATGGTCGGGAACTCGGCAGCGCTCACCAGGTCCCCGCTGCCGAGCAGCTCTCCCCGCAGCCGCAGGTTGGGCCAGACGCCTTCCTGGATCCCGGCGACAATTACCACCGGCCATTCCCGCCCGGCAGCACTGGCCGGGGTGAGAAGCTCGACGGCGTCGCGCTGCTGGGCCCGCGCCGCCAGGGTGTCCATGGGCAGCTCGGAGCTGGTCAGATAGTCAAGGAACTGTTCCGGTGTGGAGCCCGGCAGCTGGTCCACATAGCGTTCAGCGGTTTGGAACAGCGCCATGATGGCATCCAGGTCCCGGTCTGCCCGGAGTCCGGCGGACCCGCCGGACAGGGCGGCTTCGGCCCACTTCTTGGACCAGCCTGAGGTGGACCACAAGGCCCACAGCACGGTCTCGGCGCTGGCCCCGGGCTGTTCTGCGGCCTGCCGCCCGGCACGCAGCATGGCGGCCAGCCGTTTCGCTGACCCGGCTTCCCAGCCCAGCCCGGCGAGCGCCAGCCCTGAATCGGACAGCGGATCCAGCAGTGCCTCGACCAGCAAAGCGTCGGAGCTGCGTCCGCCCCCGGCCCGGAGTTCTTCCCGTCGCAGGGCTTGGCGCAGCCGGCGCAGGTCCAGCGAACCGGCTCCGCCGATCCGGGAGGTAAGCAGCGAAACAGCCAGTTCCGGGGTTAGCAGCCCCGGGTTGAGCACCACGGCGAAGGCATCCAGCAGTGGACGCACAGCTGCCTCGTCCCGTACTGCCTTTTCCGCTACCGGCACGCGCACTTCGATGCCCTGGCTGATGAGGTAGCGCTGGATGCGGGCCAGCTGGCCGCCGGTCCGCACAATGACCGCGATATCTTCCAGACGGCGGCCGTGCAGCAGCTGCTCCTCCAGGATGCGCTGGGCCACGTAGCGCTGTTCATGCATGGGTGAGTCAACGACGTGCGCCGTTGCTGACGCGGCCGGGGCCGGGACCGCGCCGCCAGCCGGTGCGCCGTCGGCGGAGGCCGCGCCGTCGGCTGGCGCGGCATCGCCGTGCTGTAGGCCGGCACCCGAAGAGTCCTGTCCGTTATCGGGGCGACCCGCGGCTGTCCGTGCCTGTTCCAGGCCCGCCACCACGGAAATGCGGGAAGCGGTCCGGTGCCAGGCAGCGGCGACGGGCCCGGCCATCCGGTGCTGGGTGGTCAGCACGGCGGCCTTCAGCTCAGGGCCGAGCTCTTTCTGCAGATCCCTCAGCAGCTCGGGACGGGCTCCGCGGAATCCCTGGACCACGGTGTCCGGGCTGGCGGTAACCACGGCGTCCCTGTCCCGGGCGAGCACGCCCAGCAGCCGGTGGATGGCTCCGTTGGCTTCCTGCAGGTCGTCCACCAGGACCAGCTGGAGCCGGCTGCGTTCGGCGGCCAGGAACTCCGGTTCGGACAACAGGATGTCCGTTGCCGTGGTGATGATCCCGGCCGGGTCGAACGCTTCGGGCATACGCAGGTCCAGGACGTCCCGGTATTCGCCGTACAGCGACGCAGCGGCAACCCAGTCCTGCCTCCCGTACCGGCGTCCGAGGTCTTCAAGGTCTGCCGGTGTCAGGCCCAGCTCGATCACGCGGTCAAAGAGCTGGCGGATCTCCTGCCGGAATCCCCGCGTCCCCAGCGCAAGGTTCAAGGATTCAGGCCAGGGCAGCTGCGGCACACCGTTCTGTCCATGGCCGGCCAGCAGTTCCTTGATGATTACGTCCTGCTCGGCACCGGAGAGCAGCTTGGGCGCGCGCGTCACATGCGGCAGCAGTCCCTCCGCCTTGGCCCTGCGAATCACGTCGAACGCGTAGGAAGCCCAGGTCCGGGCCGGCGCAGCGCTGATGGTGCGCGCAAGGCGCGCGGAAAGCGCGTCGCGCAGCGCTGCCGCCGTCAGGCGGGAGGGCGCCAGGAGCAGCACACCGGCGGGGTCCAGCCCTCCGTGCTCAATGCGATGGACGGCGGTTTCAACCAGGACAGTGGATTTTCCGGTTCCGGGTGCACCCAGGACCAGGAGCGGTCCGGTCCCGGACAGGCGTTCGACGGCGGAACGCTGGTCCGCGCTCAGCCGCGGTGCGGGAAGGCCGGCCGCTGCAGGCGGAACCAGCCGCAGGTTGATGCTCATGCCTCCACTTCACCATGCCCCGGTGACATTGCCGGATTCGGGGGCGTTGCGGCCCCGCTTAACCGGTGCCGGAGGTCATCAAGCACAGCCCATTCCCGGTCCTGCGGCTGCCAGCGCGCCTCACGGATATTGACGCGGTATCCGGAGCCGTCCGGCTCCGCCTGTCCTCTCAGGGGTGTCCCTTCCTCGCGGTAGTGCGCCCACGCACGGTGTCCGTGGCAGGCCGGCGGGTGCCCGGATGAGCGGATCACCCGCCACCACGGGACGGAGTCCCCGGACCCGGCCAGCACGGATCCCACCTGGCGGGGGCCGCCCGAGCCCAGGAGCTCGGCGATGTCTCCGTACGCCAGCACCCGTCCCGGCGGAATGAGCGCGGCGACGGCCAGTACCGCTTCTGTGTAGTCCTCCCGCATGGCTCCAGCTTAGCGACGCCCGGCGCGCTGATTCGGGGTTATGTCAGTGCCCGCCGGTAGGTTTGATTACATGTTGAGCTGGCACGAACTCCCCCGAGCATCCTTCGACCTTGAAACCACGGGACGGGATCCGCAGCTGGCACGGATCGTCACGGCCTCAATCATCCTCGGGGACGGGGCCGGCGATGTGCTCACCCACCATGAGTGGCTGGTGGATCCCGGGGTCGAGATTCCGCACGAGGCAGCGGCCATCCACGGCATCAGCACCGAAAAGGCCCGGAGCGAAGGGCTGCCCGCCGCCGAGGCGGTCCGCCAGATCAGTGACGTCCTGGCAGACATGTTCGCTGCCGGGATCCCCGTTCTGGCCTTTAACGCCGCTTACGACTTCACCGTCCTGGCCCGTGAAGCGGAGCGGCACGGCTGCACTGCCCCGGTGCCGTTCCCGGTAATCGACCCGTACATCATGGACAAGCGGGCGGACCGGTTCCGCCGTGGAAAGCGGACCCTGACGGCCATGGCCGAACACTATTCGGTGGCCTTCGAAAACGCCCACACCTCCGCGGCGGACGTAATGGCAACCCTTGCCGTGGGAGCCGCCGTCGCACGTTCCTTCCCTGAACTGGCCCTGGATGCCGCCACCCTGCATGCCAGGCAGCTGCAGTGGGCCGCGGAACAGGCAGCCAGTTTCCAAGCCTACCTCCGCCGCCGTGATCCCGGAGCGGTCATTGACGGCACCTGGCCGGTGAAGCCCGCCGCGCCGGACACTGCTGCCCTGCACACGCCCCCGCAAACCGTGCCGGCAATGGCAGCCCTTCCAGCTGAGGCGGTCCCCGTCCTGGCTGAGGAAGCAGACGGCCAGCTGGTGCTGGAACTGACTCCGCGCTAGCCGGACTGCCGAGGTGCCCGGCCCCGGATTTCAGGCTGACGGCCCCGCCCGCGTAACAT
The DNA here is from genome assembly GCA_040273995.1 of Arthrobacter sp. Lineage (GTDB taxonomy): Bacteria > Actinomycetota > Actinomycetes > Actinomycetales > Micrococcaceae > Arthrobacter_B. The sequence continues at coordinate 3,022 of JBELYP010000042.1, read as the reverse complement.
TGACCTATTCACGACAGTGTCAGGCGCTGATGGCGCCCGGGCGTGGTATCACGCGCCCCGTGTCACGCGATTGACAGGCACTTCCCGCACAGCCGGGCCGTTGGTGTCCCTCCCCCGGGCTGTTTGCTGCACGCACCACTCCCATCGACGTTGAGCAGACATTGAGGATGCATGATCACAGTTACTGACCTGCGGAAGGTCTACCGCCAGGGCTCCCGCGATGTAGTGGCCCTGGACGGCGTCAGCATGAGCGTGCCCAAGGGTTCAATTCACGGCATTATCGGCCATTCCGGTGCCGGCAAATCCACCCTGGTGCGCTGCCTGACGCTGCTTGACCGCCCGACGTCGGGAACTGTCACCATCGACGGCCGGGAACTGACCAACGTCAAGGATTCCGAGATCCGGCTGGCCCGCCGCCGTATCGGTATGGTGTTCCAGCACGCCAACCTTATGGATTCGCGCACCGCTGCGGACAACGTTGCCCACCCGCTGGAACTCGTTGGCACGCCCAAGCGGGAGATCGCCAAGCGGGTCACCGAGCTGCTGGCCCTCGTGGGCCTGCAGGATTTTGCCGGCGCTTACCCTGCCCAGCTCTCCGGCGGACAGAAGCAGCGCGTTGGCATTGCCCGTGCGCTGGCGGCCCACCCGGACGTACTGCTGTGCGATGAACCGACGTCGGCCCTGGATCCCCGGACCACGGATGAAATCCTGGACCTCATTTCCGAACTCACCAACCGGCTGGAACTGACCGTCCTCATCATCACCCACGAAATGAACGTGGTGAAGCGCATCTGTGATTCGGTCTCACTGCTTGAAGCCGGGCGGGTTGCCGAACACGGCCGTCTGCAGGACGTCGCGGCGCATCTGGGCGGACGCCTGGCCAAAGCCCTGATTCCCCTGCCCGCCACTCCCCCCGTTCCGGGCGGACCCGTAGTGGAACTGCTGATGGTGGGCGAGCATGCCACCGAGCCGGTCCTCTCCGGACTTACCCGCCGCTTCGACACGGATGTGAACGTGCTGGCGGGCAGCGTCGAAACCCTTGCAGGGCAGCGGTTCGGCAGACTGCGCGTACAGCTTGATGAACGGATCGATATGGATGCAGTCCAGTCCTACCTGGCTGGCCAGGGCGTCTCCGTGGAGGTGGCAGCATGAACCTGTTCGAAGAACTGGCAAATAATCCCGGCATCACCAAGGCCCTCCCCGAAGCAATCACCGACACCCTCCTGATGGTGGGCGTCTCCGGGTTCTTTACCGTGCTCATTGGGCTCCCGCTGGGCATCTTCCTGCACACGTCCGCTCCGGGCGGGCTGCGGCCCATGCCGGTTACCAACCGGATTCTCTCCGACATCATCGTCAACATCACCCGGTCCATTCCATTCGCAATCCTGATGGTCATCCTGATTCCCTTCTCCCGGATAGTCACGGGATCTTCGATTGGTCCGCTGGCCGCGTGTGTTCCCCTGAGCATCGGCACCATCCCGTTCTTCGCCCGGCTGGTGGAAACCTCCCTGCGCGACGTCGCCGGAGGCAAGATTGACGCCGCCCTGGTCATGGGGTCCACCCGCATGCAGGTGATCCGCAAGGTCCTCATGCCCGAGGCGCTGCCCGGCCTGGTGGCCGCACTGACCACAACCCTGGTTACCCTGGTGGGCTACTCCGCCATGGCAGGCATCATTGGCGGCGGCGGCCTGGGACGGCTCGCGTACAACTACGGCGTCCAGCGCTTCGACACCGCCGTCATGGTGGTCACGATCGTGATCATCGTTGCGATCGTCCAGATCATCCAGCTCGCCGGAGATTTCACGGCCCGCCGCGTAGACCACCGTTCGGCAGCCGGTGCCGGCAGCCGCCGTCGTCGTTCCTCCCGTACCGCTCCTGCAGCACCTGCCATGCCGGAAGCCACGGCGGATGCCGTACAGGAAGCCGGGGACACCAAGACCCGGGTCTGACCCGGGCGTCGTCCAGTTTTCCCTGCCGTTCCCAGGTACGGCAGGGGCCTGCAGCCAGTAGCCGCTAGCTGCACAACAGCCTGCCCGGGGCTCCCGGACAGGTCCTTCGAAAGGAAACGCATCCGATGCGGAAAGCATTTTCACTCGTGGCCACCGGCGTGGCCGCGGCTCTGGCGCTGACGGCTTGCGGGGGTTCCGAATCCTCCTCCAGCGCTGTTGAGAGCCTCGATCCCGCCAACCCGGTCACACTCACTGTCGGCGCCAGCCCGCAGCCCCACGCCGTCATCCTGGAATACGTGGCCGATAATCTCGCCGCCGACGCCGGACTGGAACTCGAAATAGTTCCCTTCGATGACTACGTGACCCCGAACATCTCGCTGGACGACGGCTCGATCGACGCCAACTACTTCCAGCACACCGCTTACCTCGAAGCCCAGATCGCAGACCAGGGCTACGACTTCGAGCACGGCGAAGGCATCCACATTGAGCCCTACGCCGTGTTCAGCGAAAAGCACGAGGACATCGCCGACGTCGAAGACGGCGCCCGGGTTGCCATCACCAACGACCCGTCCAATCAGGCGCGGGCGCTGGCCCTGCTTGAGGACGCCGGCCTGCTCAAGGACGTTCCGGAAGACGCTTCTGTGATCTCCCTGACCGACGAGCAGAACCCGATGAACCTGGACTTCGTGGAGAACCAGGCTGAACTCCTGGTCAACGATCTCTCCGACCCCACCGTGGATCTGGCCATCATCAACGGCAACTACATTCTCGATGCCGGGCTGAACACTGACGACGCCCTGCTGGTGGAGTCCCTGGAGAACAACCCGTACGCCAACCTGCTGGCCTGGAAGACCGGCAACAAGGATGCGCGGATCGACAAGCTCGAAGAGCTGCTGCACTCCCCGGAGGTCAAGGCCTTCATCGAAGAGCAGTGGCCGAACGGTGACGTGACCCCCGCTTTCTAAGCCAGGCATACAACAGGCCCCGCCTCCCCGACTTGGATTCTGGGGGTCGTTGCAACACCTGGTGGCTAGGTGGTCAATAGTAAGTCACGCATTCGCTCGGCTGGGGTT
>JBELYP010000041.1:0-25595 GCA_040273995.1 Arthrobacter sp. | reverse complement strand
CCGGCAACCGTATTGAGCAGGATCGGCCAGACGCAGCTGAACACAATCAGGGTGATCTTCATGGCGTCATTGATGCCGACGAGCAGCAGCAGCACCGGGATCAGGATGGTGGAGGGCACGGCGCGGATGAACTCGAACAGCGGCTCAAACAGCCAGCGGATCCACCGGACGTAGCCAATGACGATTCCGACGCTGACGCCAATCACAATCGAGAGCAGCAGCCCGGCCAGCAGCCGGTACAGGCTCGGCAGGACATCGGACACGAGCCGTTCGGAGAACCAGATGCTGAAGAAGCGGTCCACCAGCATCGCCGGTTCGGGGATGAAGAAGTTGGTGGTCACCGAGGTGTAGATGACCCACGCCGTGATCAGGATCAGCGGCAGTCCCAGGAAGTACCCGGTCTTCTTAAGGACGTTCGTCATGCCGCTTTTCCTCCGCGTACCGATTCGTGCCAGAACAGGGTTTTGCGCTCCACGAACCGCATCAGCATGTTGATGATGATGCCCAGCAGGCCGCTGGTGATGATCAGGGAGAAGATGGCCGGTGCCGATCCGTTGATCTGGGCCAGGGCTACTTCCTGCCCCAGTCCGGGTGTTCCCACGATCAGCTCCACACTGATGGCCAGCACCAGCGCCACCGTTGCGGCCAGGCGCAGCCCGGTCATGAAGAAGGGCAGGAGCGTGGGGAAGATGAGGTAGCGGACCCGTTCCACGAAGGAGAGTCCCAGTGTCCTGGTGGTGTCCATCGCCACCTGGTCCAGGTCCGCGATGCCGTAAAAGACCTGGATCAGCACGATCCAGAAGCAGGCGTAGATGATGATCATGAGCTCCGAGCCCAGCCGCGGACCAAAGAGCAGGGCAGCGATCGGAATCAGTGCCACGGCCGGAATGGGCCGCAGGAACTCGACCGTTGAGTGGGTGGCCTTTACCAGGAAGCTGTTTGAGCCGATCAGGACGCCCAGCACCAGTCCGGCCACGGAGGAGATCAGCAGGCCCAGGAGCCAGGCGCGCAGTGTGTGCCCGGTGGCTACCCAGAATTCGGTGTAGGCCAGGTTTACGATGAACCGTTCAAGGACCTCGGTGGCGGGCGGCAGGTGCCGGGAATCCACCAGGCCGGTAACCGCGGCTGCCTGCCAGATCAGCAGGAAGCCGAGGACGCCGCAGGTCCCCAGCAGCGCCGGACCGACGCGGAGCCAGCGCGCCGATGACCGCGCTGCGGTCGATGTAGCTGGGTTGGCCGTCATGACCAGCCCCCTTTCGGATAACAGAATTGAGAAGCCTTGGGCCGCCGGGCATCAGTCCGGCGGCCGCCGGTGTTACTTGGTCCAGACGGTGGATTCAACATCGGGGCGTTTCTCGGTGACGCCGTGCTTCTCCATGAGGTCCGCGAACTGCTTCAGTGCGTCCACGTCCAGGTCGGCGCTCCAGGCAATGAAGTCGGTCTTTGCTGCTGCTTCCGGCGAGGTTCCCAGCACGGACGGGAGCAGGTCCCGCACCTCATCCTGGTGTTCCTCGGCGTAAGCCAGCGTCTTGTCCAGCGCGGCCACGAAGTTTTCGATCACCTCGGGATCGTCCCGGGTAAGGGCACCGCTGGACGCAATCACGAGCTCCGCCCCGCCGAGGTCTGCATCCTGGATGAAGTCGCTGATGACACTGCCGCCGTCGGCCACAATCTGCTGCATGAACGGCGGACCGGCCATGCCGGCGTCGATCTGGCCGCTTTCCAGCTGGGCGCCTACCTCGTTGAAGCCAAGCTGGACGAAGGTGACCTTGTTCGGGTCGCCGCCGTCGAGCTCCACGGCTTCCCGGATGCCGATCTCACCGATGCTGCCCAGGGCGTTAATGGAAACCGTCTTGCCTTCGAGGTCCTTGGCACTCTTGATGTCCGAGCCCGGTCCCACCAGGACGGACACGGAGTCCTCCACAATCTCGGGGCGGTTGGCCGCGTATCCGGAAACGATCTTCAGATCCAGGCCCTGGGCTGTGGCGATCAGCGGCGTGGTGGGGCTGGCCAGCATGAAGTCGAGGCTGCCGGAGCTCAGGGAGGGCAGCTGGGCGGCACTTCCCTGGCCCAGCAGAAGCTCCAGGTTCAGCCCTTCCTCCTCGAAGTATCCCTTGTCGATGCCGAGCTGGATGGCGCCGACGGCGGAGGACGGGAACAGGCCGATGGTCACGTTACGCAGGTCAGAGCTCCCGGAACCTGCTGCGGCAGCCTTGTCCTCTCCTCCGGAGATGGAGCCTGAGGCGCAGCCGGTGAGGGCCAGGGTAAGCAGCGCGCCGGCTCCGAGCAGGCGCATGGTCTTGGTGTTCATCTGGTTCTCTCTTCTTTGAGGGAACGAAACGCGGTGCGGCGTCCGTGGACGGCCGGCGCGGTGCGCTCGTCAGTAAGGGTGTAAGGGGCGAAGCCTGTGCTCAGGCGGCGGCTGCCGTTTCGCGTGCGGCGCGCAGGTGCGCCTTTCGGAAGATGGTCCGCAGCGTGCTGTCCAGGTCCTGCGCCAGGCATTCCGCAGCAATAACGTGGTCCGGGCGAATTACGACGGCGGACACCGGGCGGGCGTGGAACCAGGACTTCAGTTCACCCGCTGGATCCCCGATAACGCTGACGCCGGACGAGGCATTCGCCTCCGCCCAGTTCAGCTGGGCGGAGGGCACCAGCTGGACGAGGGAAGCGTCCAGGTCTGCCAGCCTGGCGAGGGTCTCCTCACTGAGGAAGTGCGCCGGGTCGTTGTTCCAGACCAGGACCCGCCAGCCGGCGCGGACGGCGTCGTCCAGAAGCATGGTCTGCTCGCCGGGCACCGCAACGCGCGGCTGCGGGAACAGGGTTCCGGCACCGGGTGCGGCTCCCTCTTCCACGGGAACTGACTTGGATACCGTCCACGGGGACTGCAGCACCACGCCCCTGGTGTACTTGGGCATTGGCTTGAAGCCCTGGCCGGAGACGTAGGACTTGAGCTTGGGCAGACGGTCGATCACCGCGGCTGCCGTGTCGCGGACGGCGGAGGTGACCTTGCTGCGGTTCGTTACCACCTTGGCCATGCCCACAGAGAGGTCCACCATGGCCTTGACGTGGTCCCGGCGTTCCTCAGCGTAAGTGTCCAGCAGTTCCTGGCCAGCCAGGTCCCGGACTACGGCCGTGAGTTTCCACCCGAGGTTCAGCGCGTCCCGGATGCAGGAGTTCCAGCCCTGCCCTGCCACGACGGGCATAACGTGCGCGGCGTCGCCGGCCAGCAGTACCCGGCCGTCGCGGAAGCGGTCAGCGATCCGGGCGTGGTGTTCGTAGACCCGGCGGCGGATGATGTCCAGCTTGGACGGGTCCGCCACGTGGTCCCGCAGCAGCTTGTGCAGGAACTCGTCGCTCTCAACCAGCGAGTCGTCTTCGCCTTCAAGGAGCATGAACTCCCAGCGGCGGATGCCGTGCGGCAGGCTGAGCGTGGCGTAGCCGCGGTTGGGGTCGCCGCCGAAGACGGCGTGCGGCGTGCCGAGGGGATCATTGGCGACGTCGATCACCAGGCCGCGCTGCTTCCGGGTTTCGCCGGTGAAGGGGATGCCCAGCTTCTGGCGGGTGAAGGATCGTCCGCCTTCGCAGCCCACCACGTAGGCGGCCCGGATGGTGGATTCCTGTCCCTGCGAGCGGATGGTGACAGTGACGCCGTCGCTGTCCTGGACCAGGTCCACTGCTTCGGTGCCCATCCGCACGTCTACGCTGCCGAAGCGCCGGGCGCCGTCGAGCAGGACGGCGTCCACCAGCGGCTGCACAAAACCGTTGCGGCGGGGCCAGCCAAACTCGCGGGTGGTGGGGTTGATGCCGGCAATAACCTTGCCCGTGCCGTTGACAATCCGGATCTGCTGGTCCGGAACGGTGTGCTCAAGCACCTTGTCCACCAGTCCCAGGCCCTGCATGGCCCGCAGCGATTCGTCGTCAATGCCGACGGCGCGGGGATAGTCGATCAGCTCGTTCCGTGCCTCGATGAGCATTGTTGAGACGCCGTTCTGCCCCAGCAGGTTCGCGAGGGTGAGGCCGGTGGGTCCGGCGCCGATAATCAGGATGTCGGCCTGTTCCGTCATGATTGTTCCTCCATAGCCGCATCCAGGGCTGCCACGGTTGCCCGGGCCTGTTTTCCCATAAACAACAAGTCGATTCCTATGCCAACGAAGTCCAGCCCGGTGCTGCGGACCTGCGCCGCTGCGAACGCCGGGTCGCTGCAGTACAGCCCCAGCCGGACGCCGGCCGCACGCGCTGCCGCAGCAACCTTTTCAATTCCTTCGGCGACCGGGCCGTCGGCCCAGTCCGCGCGTCCGGGGAGACCGTAGGAGACCGCGAGGTCCGCCGGGCCGATGTAGACGGCGTCGACTCCCTCTACGGCCAGGATCTCCGCCGCCGCGTCGACACCGGCGGCGGTCTCGATCTGCACGATCGCGGCCACTGCGGCGTTGCCGGCCGCGCAGTAGTCCTGGCCGGAGTAGAGTCCGGGCCGGCTGGGGCCCAGGCTGCGCCGGCCCAGCGGCGGATACTTCACCGCGGCCACCAGCTGGCCGGCCTGCCCGGCCGATTCGATGGTGGGTGCCACGATGCCGCGTGCACCGCTGTCCAGGAGGCGCCCGATCGCGCCGGACTCGAGGCCGGCGGCCCGGGCGAACAGGTGGGCGTTGCCGCGAGGAACGGCACGGAGCATTGCGCAGGCGTTCTCCAGCCCCACTTCACCGTGCTGCAGGTCGATCATCAGCCCGTCGTAACCGGCGTCAAGCGCGGCTTCCACCACTGAGAGCGAGGGCGTTGCCACATGCATAATCACGGGCACGGAAGAACTCACTGGTTTGCTCCTGCAGCCAGCCGCTGTGCGTGGGCGGCAGCGTTGGCACCGCCGAAGATGGGGGCGATTTCCCGCCGGTGGATCAGCCAGCGGCCGTCCTGCTCGACATACTGCTCGCGGAACTCGCCCACGCTTGCCGGCAGCAGCGGATCAGCCTGGCTGTCACGGAAGGTCATGTAATACGTGGTTCCGCAGAGGACACCGTCCACGAAGGCGAGGCGTGTGCCGCCGGAGAAATGCCGGACCAGCCCGGCGTCCACCTGGACCCGCTTCTCTCCCCAGGCCTTGATGGCTTCACGGCCGTCCATTGTGCCCATGGGGCCGGTGGAAACCGCGTCTTCCGCGTACAGCGTGTAGAGCTGATCTGCCTGTCCGTGGTCCAGCAGCCAGTGGTGCTCGGCTACGAGCTGCTCAATCTCAGCTCGGATTTCAGGGGTAACCCTACGCATCTGCGTTCTCCTTGGTGCTCAGGGTGGCCTGGACGGATCCAAAGCCGTGTGAATATTCGGCCCGGTAGGGAACGTCCGTGTCCCAGTCCACAATCATGCCGATGGAACCGGAGAGCAGGATCTCCCCGGCCAGCAGCGGCTTGCCGACCCGCAGGGAGGTTTCGGCCAGCCAGGCGATCGCGTTGATCGGGCCCTTCAGTACATTGCGGCCCACGCCGCGGGTGACTTCCTCGTCCCCGCGGTGAAGGACCATCTCCACCTCGTCCAGGTTCACTTCGTCATAGCTTTTGCGGACGCTGCCCAGGACAACGCCTTCGCAGGCTGCGTTGTCTGCCACGGTGTCCAGGATGGACATGCCGTAGTTGTGGTACCGGCAGTCCACCAGCTCAATGGCGGGTGTGACGTAGTCGATCGCAGCCTTGATGCTGTCCAGGTCTGAGCTGAGCAGGTCCTCTTTCAGGACGAAGGCAATTTCGGCTTCGATCTTCGGCTTGATGAAAGCTGAACGCGGACGCACTGTCCCGCTCTGGAAAACCATGTCCTCCAGGATGATCCCGTAGTCCGGCTGGTCCACGCCGGCCTTGGCCTGGACCATCGGATTGGTGAGTCCAACCTTGCGGCCTACCCGCTTCAGGCCTGCTTCCTGAACCCGGCGGGCGGTGTTGAGCTCAGAGATTGCGTAGGCGGCGTCAAGGTCCCCCTCCGCCAGGTGGTTGCGGATGAAGTCGATCGGACGCAGCGCCCGGCGCGCTTCATAGAGTTCGTTGGCCAGCATCTGCACTGTGCCGGGGGCGGCTGTTGTTTCGGTCATTCGGGTCACCCCTTTCGGGCAAGGAAATCGAGGGCACGTTCGTTGAAGGCCTGGGGATCTTCCCACTGGGGCCAGTGCGCGGCATTGCGGATTAGCAGCAGTTCGCCGTCCGGGATGGCGGCGGCGAATTCTTCACCGGTCTCCACTCCCCCGGACGGTTCGTGATCCGTCCAGACCAGCAGCGCGGGGACCGTCAGGGCGGCGTAATCCTCCACGCTGACCCGGTTGCGGAAGCGGATTTCCGGGTTTTGCAGCGCGAGGATGTGGCTCATGGATGTGGCGAAGCCTTCGCGGCTGTAGACGGCCCGGCGCATCTGCACCAGCTCGTCGGTGATGAGGGCGGGATCGTGGATGACAACCTGCAGCCTGGCCAAGACGTTCTCGAAGGTGGGATCCTCGACGGCGTTGCGGCTGACCGAACGCGTCTTGCCGATCGCTGAGGGAGGCATGACCTGTCCGCCGGGTGCACTCAGGATGAGGGTCTTCACCCGGTCCGCGTGCTTCTGCGCAAACTTCAGGGCAATCCAGCCGCCCAGGGATTCGCCGCACAGGTGCACCCGGTCCAGACCGAGTTGATCCAGCAGGCCCAGCAGGTGCTGTTCGTAATCCGGGATTTCCAGGTCCGCTTCTGCAAGGGTGGAGAATCCGTGTCCCGGGTAGTCGTAGGCGAGAACGGTGTATTCCCCGGCCAGTGCGCGGATGTTCTGGGTGAAAGCTTCCAGGTGTCCGCTGGTTCCTGCCATCAGGACGATCGTGTCCTTGCCCTCGCCAACACTCAGCACGCGGGTACGACAGTCCCCTACCTCGATGTAACGCAGCCGGTGCGGGAGGTCACCAATTTCCTGCCAGAGGGTCCGCAGTTCCCAGCTCACGCAGGAACGTCCGTCTTGGCAGCCACGACGCCGAAACCAGCGCCCCAGGTTTCCACCGGCCAGTAACGGTCCACTGCGAAGCTGTAGCTGCCGGCCGTGGCCAGCGCACTAAACGCCGCGATCCAGGTGCGGACTTCATGGGCGCCGCTGCCGCCTTCGGCGTGGAACCATTCGTTGGTCCAGGAATCCACCACGGAGAGATCCCCTGCCCGGAAGGCGTCCAGGACCTTGTTGTCCCACTCTGCGTTCAGGGGCTGGGTGGTGGCCTTGCCCTCTGCGAACTTGCGGATGTTGGCGATCATGGTGGATTCCTTGACCTCCCGCTGTTCCGGGGTCATTTCGAAGTGGATGAGCCGCTCCTGGACCTCTTCCGGAGCGCCGTCCCAGACCGGGATGGGCGGGTTGTGGGAGAGCCCGCCGGAGGCGAAAATCAGGACCTTGCGGTCCAGCTTGGCGGCGGCCCGCCCTACGGCCTCGCCGAAGAGCCGCACCCGGTTCATTGGAGTGAGGGGAAGCCCTACGGAGTTCACGAAGATCGGAACAAAGGGGTTGGTGAACCCGTGACCGTACACGAACTCCAGAGGCTGCAGGACACCGTGGTCAACCTGCAGGCGCTCGGAGCGGGCAATGTCGATTCCGTCTTCGAGGATGAGCCGGTGCAGTTCACGCGCCGCGTCACTGTCGACCGGAAGCGGACCGGCGGCCGTGCCCCAGTCCCCTACGCCCGTTGCCTGCGCGCCCACGCAGAAGGGCGGCATCATCTCGTACATCACCCCGTTGAAATGGTCGGGTCCCAGGGCGATGGTGATGTCCGGCGCGAAGTCCTCCACGAAGCCGCGGACCTCGTCAATGGCCGAGTTGATCTCGGCAAACACGGTTCCGCCCGGATCCACGTTGCCGAAGGAGGGGGCATGGGACATTGCGGCCACTGCAAGAGTCATTTTGGGAATTCCCTTCAGGCCCGGGGGCCTTACGAGTCTGGTTGAAGAGCAGAGGCTTTCTTGAGTGCCTCGTCTAGAATAAGGATTCTAGTGAGTTCAATCACATCTGGCTAGGGGTTTTTGTAATTGGCATCACAAAAGTGCCGCCACGCCCGTCACCGCAGCCGCAGGAGACGGTCCGCCGTCGACCGTCAGCGAAGGAAAAGATATGAGCACAGTGCTGGTTCCACCCCCGTACGACCGTGAAATTGCCCCGGACTTCGCGGCGAGATACCCGAGCGGATCCCCGGCTGTAGACCGTGGGTCCCTCATGGCCCTCCGGCAGGCGGCCGCTGCGAAACCCGCCCTTCTGGAGCAGCTGGAACGCTTCCACCGCCGTGACGAGCGGGTCCCGGCAGGCGGGGAGGCAGCTGTTCCCGTCTCAGTCCTCCAGCGCAGCAGCCGGCAGCCCGCCGGGCCGGTCATCTTCCATACGCACGGGGGCGGGATGGTGGCGGGTGACCGGTGGAGCGGGATTGCGCCGTTCCTGGCGTGGGTGGATGAGTTCGATGCAACGCTGGTTACCGTTGAATACCGGCTGGCACCGGAACATCCCGAGCCCGCTCCGCGCGAGGACGCCTACGCAGCCCTGGTGTGGGCGGCCCGCGAAACCGGAGCCGGCCGCCGGTTCTACATAGCCGGACAGAGTGCCGGCGGGGGCATTACCGCCGGGCTTGCACTCATGGCCAGGGACCGCGGCGGGCCCCGCATCGACGGGCAGCTGCTGCTCAGCCCGATGCTGGATGACCGGAACTCGTCGGTTTCAGCCCGCCAGTTCGACGGAACCGGCGGATGGGACCGGGCAGCGAACGCCTTCGGCTGGGAATGCCTGCTGGGTCCGGCCCGGGAAAAGGTCTCCGGCTATGCTGTGCCGGCCCGCGCAGAGGACCTGTCCGGCCTCCCGCCCACCTTCCTGGAGTGCGGAACGGCCGAGGTTTTCCGGGATGAGACGGTGGCTTATGCCGCCAGGCTCTGGGAGGCCGGCAACGACGCCGAACTGCACCTGTGGGCCGGCGGCTTCCACCGCTATGACCAGCTTGTTCCGGACAGCTCCCTCGCTGAAGCAACGCGCCGCACGCGAACGGCGTGGCTGCAGCGCCGGCTCAGTGCGGATGCCTGATTAACCGGCAGGGGCCCTCCGCCGCTGCGGAGGGCCCCTGCCGTCTAACCAGGCATCATCTATTTGCTGGAGTAGCGTGCGTGTTCCTCATGGGCACGGGCCACCTCGGCGCGGATGTCTTCGATGTCCTTGACCTTGTCCCGGTACTTCTTGTCCATCTGCAGGATCTGCTTCTCCTCGTCGCAGAGTGCGCGGTAGATGCGCTCCCGTTCGGCCTCATCCGAGGTGTAGGAGAGGTCCAGGTAGGCGTTGGCGTGGCGGCGCGCATTGTTCACGGCAGTCTGGGCCTTGCCTGCCGGGCTGACCAGGGACGCGATGACGGTGATAAGCAGGACGCCGATGATCACGCTCAGCGACAGGCCGGTGCTGACCTCGACGACTTCCACATGCTCGCCGTTGTTGATGAACGGCAGCGTGTTTTCATGCAGGGCGTGCAGCACCAGCTTCACGCCGATGAAGGCCAGGATGGCGGCCAGCCCGTAGGAGAGGTAGATAAGGCGGTCCAGCAGTCCGTCAATCAGGAAGTAGAGCTGGCGCAGCCCCATCAGGGAGAAGGCGGTGGCAGTGAAGACAATGAAGGTGTTCTGCGTCAGGCCGAAGATTGCGGGGATCGAGTCCAATGCGAAGAGAATGTCGGTTCCGCCAATAGCCACCATCACCAGCAGCATCGGGGTCAGGACCTTCTTGCCGTTCTCCACGGTCATCAGCTTGTCGCCGTCGTAGTGGTCCGTGGTGGGCAGCACGCGCTTGGCAATCCGGATGATGAAGTTGTTCGCCTCGTCCTTCTCGCTGTCTTCGGGCTTGAGCAGGTTGCCGGCCGTGATCAGCAGGATCAAACCGAACAGGTAAAAGATCCAGGAGAAGGAGTTGATCAGCGCAGCACCCAGGAAAATGAAGCCGGTGCGGGCAATCAGTGCGAAGACAATGCCGAAAAGCAGGACTTTCTGCTGGTCCTCACGGGGCACCCGAAAGGACGCCATGATGATCAGGAAGACAAACAGGTTGTCTACGGAGAGGGCTTTTTCGGTGATATAGCCGGCGAAGTACTCGCCGCCCATCGTGGCGCCGCCAAAGACGAGGACCAGTACACCGAAGACGACGGCCAGGCCCACATAGATGGAGGACCAGACGGCCGCTTCCTTCAGCGTGGGAATGTGCGCTTTGCGGATATGGAAGAAGTAGTCGAAGGCCAGCAGGCCGAGGATGACGACGATCGTCACGCCCCAGATCAGGGGGGAAACAGTCATGGAGTCTCTGCTTTCGTAGGGTACGCCAAGGGACCGTAAGTCTCTCCGGCTGCCTGTGGCTGCCCGCTGGCCCCGGCCGGGCGTCGGTGCCCTACGTGTTGACGAGGTTCAGCGTGGGTGGATACTCCCCTACGAACGGTCCACTCTACCCGATCTGCATCCAGGTCCGCGAGAAACACTCCTATGCCTCCGGCCTGTTCGTGCGCCGGCTCTCCAGCAGCCCCAGGTCTTCGGGGGTATCAATATCCCGTCCGTCTGTTTCCGGTCCGCACTCCACCAGGTCCACCAGCCCCGGGTGCGCCGCAAGGAAGGACCGCGCACCGGTGTCCCCCAGGGCACCGGCAGCGGCGGCCCGTGCGAGCTGCGGAGCGAACAGGACGGGGTGCCCCCGCAGCAGGTTGCCTCCGGGCTGCCGGTAGGCTGCGCAGGACACGCGGGCGGGAGCCGCGCGGGCGATCAGCCGGGCCACGGTTGCAGCGTTGAGGCCGGGCTGGTCCGCCAGGGCTACAAGCACGGGCTCCCGCGGGGCCAGTGCCGTGGCCTCGGCAATCCCGGCCCGGAAGGAAGATCCCATGCCGGTTTCCCAGTCCGGATTGATGACCACGTGTGATTCGGTGAGGTTGGCTTCCGCGCGGACCCGCGCGGACCCTGCCCCCAAAACCACCACGACACGGGAGCATCCCCCGCGGCGCAGCTCGGCGGCCAGGTGTTCCACCAGCGGGCGGCCTTCAAAGGGCAGCAGCGCCTTGGGACCGCGGCCCAGTCGGACCCCTGCCCCCGCTGCCAAGAGGACTGCGCTGACCATGCACCGAACAAAACCACACGGGGTGCCTTAACCACAACCACCGCCCCGGATTCACCGGGACGGCGGTTGTGGTTGCTGTGTGTGCAGCCGGGCAGGCGCTTAGCCCTCGCAGTCCTTGCAGTACTTGGTGCCGTTCTTCTCCACCGCAAACTGGGACCGGTGGCGGACCAGGAAGCAGGATCCGCAGGTGAACTCGTCTTCCTGCGCCGGGACCACGCGGACCAGCAGTTCCTCGCTGGAGAGATCTGCGCCGGGAAGTTCGAACGCCTCCGCGGCCTCCGATTCATCCACGTCCACTACGGCCGACTGCTTGTCGCTCCGCCGGGCCTGAAGCTCCTCCATCGAGGCTGTTCCGGCATCCTCTTCGACCTTGCGCGGTGCGTCGTAATCCGTAGCCATATTCAGGCTCACTCTCCAATGCTTGGTGGGGGGCTGTGTGATGGAGCGGTGCACCCCGATGGTAACCGTTGAGCCCTGATCTGCAGGTCAGAGGCGCAACAAGTGTGACATATTTCAGCTCAGCGTCCAGCCGAAGTGAGTTCCTGCTCAGATTCCGCACCCTCGGCGGCCTGTGTCCTGCCCAGCAGTTTGGCACCTTCAACGTCTACGTCGGGCAGGATCCGGTCCAGCCACTTCGGAATCCACCAGGCGGACCTGCCCAGCAGGTGCAGCAGCGCGGGGATGAGGGTCATCCGGATGACGAAGGCATCCAGCAGGACGCCGATGGCGAGGGCGAAGCCGATCGGCCGAACCATCGTCAGGTGGGCAAAGATGAACCCGGTGAACACGGACACCATAATGATCGCCGCCGCCGTAACCACCCGGGAGGCGTGGTCGAACCCGCTCCGCACAGCCTGGCGCGGATCTTCACCGTGGACGTAGGCTTCGCGCATCCCCGAAACCAGGAACATCTGGTAGTCCATGGCCAGGCCAAAGAGCACACCAATAAGGATGATTGGCAGGAAGCTCAGCACCGCCCCTGGGTTGTGCACGTCGAAGATGCTGCCCAGCCAGCCCCACTGGTAGATGGCGACGACGGCACCGAAGCTGGCGGCCAGGGAGAGCAGGAACCCTCCGGTGGCGATCAGCGGTACCAGGACGGAGCGGAAGACCAGCAGCAGCAGGACCAGGGACAGTCCGACGACGATCAGCAGGTACACCGGCATGGCATCCATCAGCTTGTCCGAGACGTCGATGTTGATGCCGGTCTGCCCGGTGATGGCAATGTCGACGCCGGTTTCATCCTTGATCTGGTCCGCGTCGTCACGGATGGTGTGCACCAGGTCCTCGGTGCCTTCGGCGGCAGGGCCGCCTTCGGGGATGACCTGGAAGACCACCATGGTTCCGTCGTCACTGGTTGATGCCGGCACAACCGTGGTGACGTGCTCGAGTTCGCGCAGGGAATCCGCCACCTCATAGGTGAGGTCGGATGCTTCACGGTCCGTGAGGCCTTCGGGAAGGTACCCGACCACGATCACCGGGCCGTTGATGCCTTCCCCGAAGCTGTCACCCAGTCGCTGGTAGGCCTGGTAGGCCGTGGAATCTTCCGGCTCCGAACCGCCGTCGGGCAGTCCCACGCGCAGCGAACCGGCCGGAACGGCCATGGTGCCCAGCAGCAGGACGCTGAGGATCACGGTGATGACCGGATGGTTGGTGACCAGCCTGCCCCAGCGGCGCGGATTGCCGTTTTCCTTACGTTCGGCGGCGGCGGCCTGGTCTGCGGCCGTCAGGACTGCGTGCGGGGCCGGAGGCGTGATGCCCGCTTTGGCCCAGGTTTTCCTGGAGATGATTCGGTTGCCGATGAAGCCCAGGAAGGCGGGGGTCAGCGTCAGCGCCACCAGGATGGCCATGGCCACGGTCCCGGCCGCAGCCAGGCCCATCACACTGAGGAACGGCAGCCCGGGAACGGCGAGGGCCGCCAGGGCAATGACCACGGTCAGGCCCGCGAACAGTACTGCGTTGCCGCTGGTTCCGGTGGCTACGCCGGCGGATTCTTCCAGTTCCATCCCGTGCAGCAGCTGGGTGCGGTGCCGGTTGATGATGAACAGCGAGTAGTCGATGCCCACGGCCAGGCCCAGCATCAGCGCAAGCATCGGGGAAATTGACGTCATTTCAACGACGCCGGTGAGGGCCATGGTGGTGCCGACTCCGGCGATCACGCCGACGATCGCCATCAGCAGGGGCAGCCCGGCTGCCACCAGGGTGCCCAGCATTAGGATGAGCACGACGGCGGCGACGGCAACGCCGACCGCTTCAGAAGGGCCAAACAGGGAGGAGACGTCCTCCACGATTTCCTTGCTGTAGAAGACCTGCACCCCGGAGTCGGTGATCCGGTTGGCGGTGTCCTGCACTTCCTGGCGCTGCTCGGGGGTGACGGAGTAGGACTGATCCAGGAACTGGACCTCGGAGAAGGCGGTTCCGCCGTCTTCGGAGACGAAGCGCAGCCCGGCAGTTGCCTCGGCCATGCGCTGTGCGTCCTGGAGCTCCTGCTCCCCGGCGGTGAGCTGGGCCACGCCGTCGTCATACGCAGCCTGCTGCTCGGCAAGCTGCGCTTCGCCGGCGCTGAGCTGTTCCTCCTGCACGCTGAGCTGCGCCCGGACGGCGTCAGCCTGTTGCACCTGCCCGGCCGCTTCCAGCTGGTCGGCCTGCAGCTGTGCGAGTGAGAGCTGCTCGCGGCCCGCGGCGAGCTGCGCCGCGGGCCGCGAGCTGCGGCTTGCCTGCTTCCAGCTGCGCACGCGCTGCGTCCAGCTCTTCCTGTCCCGCAGCCAGCTGCTTCCCGCTGCCGTCCAGCTGGGCCTGCATTTCAAAGGGATCGCTGACCGATTTGAGGAAATCCAGTCCGTTGAGTTCGGCCACAGTATCCGTGACCGCCTGGCGTTCAGCTTCAGTGAAGGCCCGGCCCGATTCAGTTTCGAACACAATGCGCCCGGACCCGCCGGACACATCCGGTACCCGCTCACGCAGTTCGTCCAGCACCCGCTGGCTTTCCGAGCCGGGGATGGTGAAGTTATTCGTGGTGGGGGCGCTGAAGGCTGCGAATGCCCCGCCGATGCCGAGGAGCAGCACCAGCCAGGAGCTGAGGAACCACCAGCGGTGCCGGAAGCTGAATTTACCGAGCCGGTAAAGCAGGGATGCCATTATCTGTCTTTCTTTGTGCGGGCGGGTTTGTGCGGCTAGCGGCTGAAGCCGTCGCGGAGGAATCCGATGGCTTCGGCGAAGAGGTCTTCGAGCAGTTTCAGGGTCTGCGGATTGATCTCGCCCTGGGTGCGGCGCTGCCATTCGGCGAACGCGTTCCGCCCGCAGGCGAGGACGGCGGCAACGAGAGTGCCGGTGTAGAACGGGTCGGTGTCCTGTCCTAGGCGGGTGCGCAGGGAGTCCACGATGCGGTGTTCTGCGTGGTCCCAGGCCTCGAGGTGGACCCGGGCCATGTCCGGGTGTTCTTCGGCCAGCCCGTGGAGTTCGGCCATGACGGCCAGGTTCGCCGGGTCGGCCGGCTGGGAGAGGGCCTTGAGCATCGAGTCGACAATGTTCTCGTCGTGCGGACGGGCCTGGAAGTAGCCCAGCACTCCGTCCAGGAAGTCCTCCATGGCAACGTTGAGCGCCGCTGAGGTGCTGGGGAAGTAATTGAAGAACGTGCGCCGGGATATCCCGGCCGCTTCCGCAATGTCATCAATGGTGAACTGGCCGGCACCCCTGGTGCGCACCAGTTCCAGCGTTGCGTGGGCGATCGCCCTCCGGGTCGCCGTCTTGTTCTGCTCACGGCGGGAGATCTGCTGCTCAGTCACATTGCTACACTATGTGCAATTTTGCACGACGGGCAAATTGTGGCCGAGTGGACCGGCCGGACACAGCAAAATGCCCGCCCCGGCAGTCCGGAGCGGGCATTCCTGCGTGTCGGGAGCTGCTGCTCCCGCCTGCGTACTAGCGGCCTTCAGGCTGCGGGTGTGCCGGGTCCATAGCGGAACCGCCGCCGGAGGTGTGCGACTTGTCCGCCGGATTGGCGGTGCCCGCCACGGAGGACGAGCCATTGGAGCTGCCCGTGGAGCCCGAGCCGCCGGAGACGCTGTCCTTGGCGCTCGATGCTGCATCCTTGGCGGAGGATGCCGCATCCTTGGCCGCCCCGGTCACCTTTTCCTGAATGCCCGGCACCTTATCCTTGGCCCACTCGGTACCCTGGCTGACGGTGTCCTGGACCTTGGGGTCGTTCCAGAGGGACATAATCTTTTCCCGGCCCGCCTTGGAACCAATCAGGTAGCCGACACCGATTCCTGCCAGGAAAGTCATCTTCTTAACCATGGTGTTCCTCATTCCCGCCCCGCTCGAGGCATCATGATGTACCGTCCAATCCTCCGCTGCCTGTGGCAGCGTGGGAATTAAACAGTAACCTTACTACCTCAGGGCGTGCCTGCCACATCCAGCAGCCGTGAGCGGATCAGGAACCGTTTTCCCTCCGGTGCTTCCAGCGAGAATCCGCTCCCCCTGCCGGTGACGACGTCGACGGTCAGGTGCGTGTGTTTCCAGTACTCGAACTGCTCCGCAGACATCCAGAACCCGATTCCCTCGCCGTCCAGGTCAAAGACACCCAGCAGCACATCTGCCTCCGAGGTGATGAAGTCCCCCTCGGGATAGCACATGGGAGAGGATCCGTCGCAGCATCCGCCGGACTGATGGAACATCAGCGGCCCATGCTGCTTTTTCAGGCTCCGAAGCAGTTCCTGCGCTGCGGGCGTCAGGCCCACCCGGGAAGCGGTTTCCCCGGGCAGGGCCGGCGCGGCGTCGAGGGTTCGTCCAGTCTCCATCAGTATTCGACCACCACCCGGCCGTCGATCCTGCCCGCGGACAACTCATCAAAGATGTCATTGATGTCATCCAGCGGACGGGTGGTTATCTTCGGATGAATCAGGCCCCGGGCGTAGAAATCGAGGGCCTCCACCATGTCCTGGCGGGTGCCCACGATTGACCCCCGAATGGTCAGGCCTTTCAGGACGATGTCGAAGATCGGCGCCGGGAAGTCCCCGGGTGGCAGGCCGTTGAACACAATAGTTCCGCCCCGGCGGGCCATCCCGATCGCCTGGCCGAAGGCCGACGGATGCACGGCCGTCACAAGCACACCGTGCGCCCCTCCGGTCTGGGCCTGGATGGCCTCTGCCGGATCTTCGTTCAGCGCGTTGACCGTTAACTCCGCACCGAATTCACGTGCCAGGGCGAGTTTGTCCTCAGCAATGTCAACGGCGGCGACCCGCAGGCCCATCGCCTTGGCGTACTGCACGGCAACGTGCCCCAACCCGCCGATTCCGGAGATGACCACCCACTGCCCCGGGATAGTGTCCGTAACCTTGAGTCCCTTGTAGACCGTGACTCCGGCGCAGAGCACCGGAGCCACCTCCACCGGGTCTGCCCCCTCCGGAATGCGTGCCGCGAACTTCTCATCCACCAGCATGTACTCGCCGAAAGAGCCGTTGACGGTGTAGCCGCCGTTCTGCTGCTGCTCGCAGAGGGTTTCCCACCCGGTGCGGCAGAATTCGCAGACACCGCAGGCAGACCACAGCCAGGCGTTGCCCACAAGATCTCCTTCCTGCAGCTCCATAACCCCCTCCCCGAGCGACACCACCCGGCCCACACCTTCATGTCCTGGAATGAAAGGCGGGGTGGGCTTCACCGGCCAGTCCCCCTGCGCTGCGTGCAGGTCCGTGTGGCAGACCCCGGTGGATACCAGCTTGACCAGGACCTGTCCCGGCCCGGGGCTCGGTATATCGGTTTCTCCTACAGTGAGCGGTTCGGCCAGAGTATTTACGACGGCGGCCTGCATGCGTTCCATGTCGATCTCCTTGGTTGGAAGTGCACTGCTTGAGGGACTGACGGATGGAAGCCGGCGTCCTAGAAGAAGCCCTGCTTGGACTCGGCATAGCTGACCAGCAGGTTCTTGGTCTGCTGGTAGTGGTCCAGCATCATGGCATGGTTTTCGCGCCCGATGCCGGAGGACTTGTACCCGCCAAACGCTGCATGCGCAGGGTAGGCGTGGTAGTTGTTCACCCAGACTCGTCCGGCCTGGATGTCGCGGCCTGCACGGTAGGCCGTGTTGCCGTCCCGGGACCAGACGCCTGCACCGAGTCCGTAGAGCGTGTCGTTGGCAATCGCCATGGCCTCACCGTAATCAGAGAACCGCGTCACCGACACCACCGGACCGAAAATCTCCTCCTGGAAGATACGCATATTGTTGGTGCCCTCAAACACGGTCGGCTCAACATAGAAGCCCCCGGCGAGATCGCCGTCGAGCATGTTCCGCTTGCCTCCGGCGAGGACCTTGGCGCCCTCCTGGGAAGCGATGTCCATGTAGGAGAGGATCTTCTCCAGCTGGTCGTTGGACGCCTGCGCGCCAACCATCGTGTTGGTGTCCAGCGGATTTCCCTGCACCATGGCGGCGGTGCGGGCCAGGGCATCGGACATAAAGGAGTCGTAGATCGAGTCCTGGACCAGAGCGCGGGAGGGGCAGGTGCAGACTTCACCCTGGTTCAGGGCGAACATGTTGAAGCCCTCCAGCGCCTTGTCGTAGTACGCGTCATCCCGGGCAGCGACGTCGGCGAAGAAGATGTTGGGGCTCTTGCCGCCGAGTTCCAGCGTCACGGGAATCAGATTCTGGCTGGCGTACTGCATGATCAGCCGGCCGGTGGTGGTTTCGCCGGTAAAGGCGATCTTGCGGATGCGCTTGGAGGAAGCCAGCGGCTTGCCGGCCTCCACGCCGAAACCGTTAACGATGTTAAGCACGCCCGCCGGCAGCAGATCCGCGATCAGTTCGGCCAGCACCAGGATGGACGCCGGAGTCTGCTCCGCAGGCTTCAGGACGACGGCGTTGCCGGCGGCGAGCGCGGGCGCCAGCTTCCAGGTGGCCATCAGGATGGGGAAGTTCCAGGGGATGATCTGGCCCACTACACCCAGCGGTTCGTGGAAATGATAGGCCGTGGTGTTGTCATCGATCTGGGAAATGGTGCCTTCCTGCGCGCGGATGGCCCCGGCGAAATACCGGAAGTGGTCCACGGCGAGCGGCATGTCTGCGGCCAGGGTTTCCCGGACCGGTTTGCCGTTGTCCCAGGTCTCGGCGACGGCCAGCATTTCGAGGTTCTCTTCGATCCGGTCCGCGATGCGGTTCAGGATGTTGGCGCGCTCTGCCACGGAGGTCTTGCCCCACGACGGCGCTGCCTTGTGAGCGGCATCCAGGGCGAGGTCGATGTCCTCGGAGGTGCCGCGGGCAACCTCGCAGAAGACCTTGCCGGTTACCGGTGAAACGTTCTCGAAGTAGCCGCCCTTAACCGGGGCGACCCATTCTCCGCCGATCCAGTTCTCGTAGCGGGGCTTGAATGAAACGAGTGCCTTGCCCTGGCCGGGCTGCGCGTAAACGGTCATGACTTCTCTGCTCCTCATTTTGAGCGTTGGAACACGACCTCGGTGTCGTGTCCGTCGGTGTGGTGAACGCTACGCAGGCGGACGTAGCATCTGCGTAGCAGGGACGTCCGCGTACCTTCTGGCGGCCGACCCCGGGCGGGTTTATGGTTACCTAGGGCAATTTCTTAGTAATCGAGATATAAGGAACGCTAATGACTTCCGAACCCAGTGGCAGCGGCACCGCGCCGCACGCCAGCCGCTACGTCCGCTACCGCTGGTGGGGCCTGCTGGCCATCAGCCTCGGCGTGGCCATGATCATCATGGACGCCACCATCGTGTCCGTCTCCGTACCCTCCATCGTTGGGGACCTGGGGATCTCCAGTACTGAAATCCAGTGGGTCCAGGAGATCTATACCCTGCTGTTCGCGGCGCTGCTGCTGACCTGGGGCCGGATCGCGGACCGGGTGGGCAGGCGGCGGATCATGCTGACCGGCGTCGTGCTCTTCGTGGCGGCGTCGGTGCTGTGTGCCGTTGCCGAGTCCGGAGGCATCCTGATCCTGGGCCGGGCACTGCAGGGCCTGGGCGGCTCGATGATCCTGCCCACCACCCTGGCGCTGCTGAACGCCAACTTCCAGGGCCGGGACCGCGGGATTGCCTTCGCCGTCTGGGGCTCCACGATCGGCGGCATGGCAGCCATCGGCCCGCTGCTGGGCGGCTGGCTGACCGAGAATGCCAGCTGGCGCTGGGCCTTCGGCATCAACATTCCGGTCGGTGTGCTGGTGGTTGCCGGCCTGCTGCTGTTCGTGGCGGAATCCTCCGAGGCCGTTTCCGGCGCAGCCCAGCGCCTGGACCTCGGCGGTGCAGCGCTGTCCATCCTGGGCTTCGGCGCGCTGGTCTTTGGCCTGATCGAAGGCCGCAGCTACGGCTGGTGGAACGCCACCGAGGATGCACCGTTCCAGGTTGGAACCCTCTCTCCCGTTCCCCTGGCCTTCGGGCTGGCAGCCGTGGCCCTGGTCTGCTTTGTGCTGCTGGAGCGTTCCCGCAGTGAAGCCGGCAAGGGCGTCATCCTGGACCTGTCCCTGTTCCGCATCCCATCTTTCGCCAACGGCAACGTGACGGCCCTGATTGTGAGCTTTGGGGAGTTCGGGCTGATTCTTTCCCTGCCGCTGTGGTTCCAGAATGTGCTTGGCTACACGGCCTTCCAAGCCGGCCTGGCCCTGCTGCCCCTGGCGGCAGGTTCCTTCCTGGCCTCCGGAGGTGTTGCGTCCCTGGCACGGAAATACAGCCCGGTGGTTGTGGTGCGGATGGGCCTGGCCCTGGAAATCCTCAGCATCGCTGCTCTGGCACTGCTGATCCGGCCGGACAGCACGGCGTGGCTCACCTCGCCGATCCTCCTCTTCTACGGCATCGGCGTCGGTCTGGCCACCGCCCAGCTGACCTCGGTAATCCTGGCCGAAGTGCCGCTCGCCAAAAGCGGCCAGGGGTCCGCCACACAAAGCACGGCGCGGCAGACCGGCTCGGCCCTGGGCATCGCGGTTCTGGGCACGGCCTTCTTCACTACCCTGCGTAACGGAACGGAGAACCAGGTCGCTGACGCAGTAGCGGATGTGCCCCAGCTGGCCGGGGCCGTGGACTCCGTGAATGTCACGTCAGGCGGCAGCATCACGGCGCTGGCTGCCGACCCCCAGACTGCCTTTATTGCTGATGCAGCCCGGGAGGCTATGACCAGCGGTGCCTCCCTGGCCGGCTGGATCGCTGCCGGAGCGTTGCTTATCGGGTTCCTCACGAGCCTGCGGATCAAGCCGGTCATCGGCCCGCAGGCTGGCGAGCCGGCCGGAGTGCGGGCCCCGGAGTCCGGCCGGCAGGAACGCGCCTAGGCCAGGTCCCGTTCAATCCGCTGCAGCCCTGCCATGATCCCCGCCCGGCGCGGGGAGCGCGGCGGCAGCAGCTGCAGCGCCAGGCGCCACGCCTCGGCGTCGTCCGCTGCTTCCTCAAGCCGAAGGTACTGCAGCACCGTCTCCAGCCCTGCCTCCCCCAGCACGGCCTCCCGCAGTTCGGCGCTCAGCCCCCGCCGCAGTTCCACGATCCCGGGCGCCTGGGAATGCGGCAGCACGGGTCCTTTGTAGATGTTCAGGGCCAGCCGGTGAGCCCCGCGGGAAAGGCAGGCGCGGACCTGACCGGCGTCGAGCACAAGTTCTGCGGGCAGACGGTACGGACGCGATTCGGGCACGATCCGCGCTGAAGCCGACCGGGAAAGGAGTTTGCGCAGCCGCAGCATTTCGGCTCGGACGCTGCCCACGGAGGCCTGCTCCGGGTATGCCAGCACTGCCAGTTCCTCCGCGGTCAATCCGCGCGGGTGCAGGGCAAGCAGTGTCATCAGTTCCGAGTGCCGCTGGCTCAGCTGTACCCGAATTCCGTCCACACACAAATCTGCGGAGTCCATCCCCAGGACCTGGAGGCTGTCCTGGTACAGGCTCGGGCGCTGCGTACGCGACGCCGTGCCGCGGCGTGCCGGGCGGGCTCCGCCACGCTGGAGGCGCTCCACCCGCAGCTGCGCCGTCGCTGCCGCCACGGCGGCCTGGACCAGGGCCAGGGTGTGGACGGCAACCGCTTCTTCCTTACCCGTTATGTCCACCACGCCAAGCACGCTTCCGGACTCCGGATCCTGGACCGGGACGGCGGTGCAGGACCACGGATGGACCTGGGGGCTGAAGTGCTCGGCACCGGCAATCTGTACGCTGCGCCCGGTGGCCAGCGCCGTGCCGGGAGCGCTGGTGCCTACTGCATTTTCGGACCAGTCCGCACCCGGCATGAACATCATGTTCTCGGCCCGGCGCAGCAGCTCCGGGTCCCCGTCCACCCACAGCAGCCGGCCTAGCTGGTCCCCCACCGCCACCAGCAGGCCGGTATCCCGGCCGGGCTCCACCAGCAGCCGCTGGATCACGGGCATGATCGAGGCCAGCGGATGCGACTCGCGGTAAGCGGAAAGCTCGGCGCCCTGTAGTACCAGAGCCGAGCGGGCGGCGTCGGGGTCCGGATGGTGCCGCAGGGAGCGCTGCCAGGATTCCCGGACTCCGGGGCGCAGCACGTCAAGCACTTCACCCTGTGAACGCAGGCTCTCGTGAGCACGCCAGGCGTCCCGCTGGAGTGATTCCGGGCTCCGGAAAGCCCTGCTCTGCAGAGCACTGGAAGACTGCTGCACCGTCCAACCTATCCGCGTTGATAAGGAGACCGTTTGCGCCGGCCCGGGGCGTGTGTTCTGCATCCCCGTTCCGGGCAGCCCGCGGCTGCCCGTCCATAGTGACATGGCTCACGCCTTAGTTCCAGATACCGGGGCTGCTGGTCCAGGTAAAGGGCATCTGCGGGCAGGCCGCCCCTTAACGCACCGAAGCCAGGTCCGTA
This sequence comes from Arthrobacter sp., assembly GCA_040273995.1. Taxonomy (GTDB): domain Bacteria; phylum Actinomycetota; class Actinomycetes; order Actinomycetales; family Micrococcaceae; genus Arthrobacter_B. Next base: position 3,719 of record JBELYP010000041.1, on the reverse strand, counting down.
CCGGACCTGGCTTCGGTGAAGGGTTGGGCGCTAGTTGGAGGCTTCGCGGGAAATACGGGTCATTTCTTCGCGGTCAACAACCTTGACGCGTTCGCGCACTAGTTCACCAATGCCTGGATCGCCGTGCACGTAGGCAGCGCCGAGGGACTTTTCGTGGGCATCGAGGCGCTTCCACCCTTCCCAGGTGGTGTACTCCACGCCGCGCTCTTCGAGCAGGCGGATGATTGCCTCGGGCTCGGGCTCTTCGGCGGCCGGCAGCGTGCGGCGGTCTTCGAGCAGGTAGCCAATGGTCTCCAGCGCATCGCCCTTGGTGTGGCCGATCAGGCCAACCGGACCGCGCTTGATCCAGCCGGTGGTGTAGATGCCCGGCACCGGTTCGCCGCTGGTATCCACTACCCGGCCGCCCTCGTTGGGGATGACGCCGCGGCGGGAGTCGTAACCGACTTCCGGCAGTTCGGACCCGAAGTAACCCACTGCGCGGTAGACAGCCTGGACCGGGTAGTCGATGATTTCTCCGGTGCCCCGGGCGTTGCCGGTGCCGTCGAGTTCGGTGCGCTCCATCTTGATGCCGGCAACCTTGCCGGGGGTGGCGGGATCATCGTGGATCTCCACCGGTGAGTGCAGGAAGTGCAGGTGCAGCCGGCGCGAAGCACCGGTGTCCTGTTCCTCGACCAGCCAGTTGGTCAGGGTGTTGACCATGGTCTTGGTCTGGTTGTTGGTGCGGATCTGCTCATCCGAGGCCTCGTCGAAATCGAAGTCCTCCGGGTAGAGCACAATGTCCACGTCACGGGAGTGGGAGAGCTCGCGCAGTTCCAGCGGAGTGAACTTCACCTGCGCCGGACCGCGGCGGCCGAAGACGTGCACGTCCGTGACCGGGGACTTCTTAAGCCCTTCGTACACGTTGGAGGGAATCTCCGTGGTCAGCAGGTCATCGGCGTGCTTGGAAAGGATTCGTGCAACGTCCAGGGCCACGTTTCCGTTGCCGATGACGGCGATTTCCTTGGCGTCCAGCGGCCAGTCGCGGGGCACATCAGGGTTGCCGTCGTACCAGGAGACGAAGTCTGCGCCGCCGAAGGAACCTTCCAGGCCGATGCCGGGGATATCCAGCGGGGCATCCTTCAGGGCACCCGTTGCGAAGATGATTGCATCGTAGAAGTGCCGGAAATCCTTCAGGGTCAGGTCGCGGCCGTAGTTCACGTTGCCCAGGAAGCGGATGTCACCGCGGTCCAGCACCTTTTCCAGCGCGTTGACGATGCCCTTGATACGGGGATGGTCCGGGGCAACGCCGTAACGGATCAGTCCGTAGGGCGCGGGGTACTGATCAAAGAGATCAATGCTGACTTCGAAGTCGCGGTCCGCTTTGGTCAGGATGTCTGCGGCGTACACGCCGGCCGGACCAGCACCGATAATTGCGACTCGCATGGGACGCTGCGAGCTGTCCGGAGCTGAGTTAGACACTTAGAGTCCTTCTACTTGGGAGTCGTGGCACGCAAATGGCGCACATTTTCATATTCTAATTGTCCGCTTCCGGCGCGTCTAAACGGATGGCCTTCAGCGCCCGGGAATACGCCCATGGCGTAGCCGGTTGCAACGCACATGGCCAATGAGAATTCTTCCGGCACTTCCCTGCCCGGATCCCCTGTGCGTTCGGCGCAGTCCCGTTCCACGGGAACAGCCTCCCGCACACCCGCTGCACCCCAGTCCGGCGCGGATGAGAAGCCGAACGGGTCCGGCCTGCTCTTCGGAATCGGCGCCTACGGAATCTGGGGTGTGCTGCCGCTCTACTTCCTTCTTCTGGAGCCCGCCGGGCCTGTCGAAATCGTAGCGGCCCGGGTGGTGTTTTCACTTGTCTTCTGTGTTGCCCTGCTAACCGTCATGCGCTCCTGGCGGCTGGCGCTCACAGCGGTGCGGGACGGCCGGGCGGTGGCCATCCTGACCGCAGCCGCCGCGCTGATCGGAGTCAACTGGCTGGTTTTCGCCTGGGCAGTGCTGAACGGCCACGCTGTGGAAGCCGCACTGGGGTACTTCATCAATCCGCTTATTTCAGTCCTGCTCGGCGTACTGGTTCTCAAGGAGCGGCTTCGCCCGCTGCAGTGGGCGGCAATGGGCATTGGATTAATTGCCGTGCTGGTGTTGACCTTCGGCTACGGCACGGTGCCCTGGGTAGCGCTGGCCCTGGCCTTCAGCTTTGGCCTCTACGGGCTCGTGAAGAAGAACGTCGGAGGCAAGGTGGATGCTGTCTCCAGCCTCACCATCGAAACCGCCGTGCTCACGCCGCTGGCCGCCGTCGTACTGGTAGTCCTGGCGGCATCCGGCAGCGGAACCCTGTTCACCGAGGGCCCGGCGCATTTCTGGCTGCTGGCAGCTTCGGGAATTGCCACCGCGGTGCCGCTGGTGTTTTTCGGAGCCGCTGCCCGGCGACTGCCGCTGAGCACTGTTGGCCTGCTGCAGTACCTCGCCCCGGTTCTGCAGTTCACCCTCGCGCTGCTCGTCTTCAAGGAAGCCATGCCGGCTGAGCGGTGGGCCGGGTTCGGCCTGGTGTGGCTGGCGCTGCTGCTCCTTAGCGTTGACATGCTTGGTTCCCCGCGGCGCGCCCGTCTTCGCAGGGCAGCGCCCGTCTGAGTCCGCGGCTTCCGGCACCGGATTTAAGCACCGGGCCGCTTAAAGCCGCTTAAACACCGGACGGTGAGGGGAATTCCCCTCACCGTCCGGTGTTTGTTTCCCTGCCGTTATGCTCCCGCTGCCTGAACGGGTTCGGGCTGCTGGCGGCTGCGAAGCCGCAGCGAGTACAGGGCAGCTGCTCCGGACAGCACCATCAGCACTCCGGCCGCGGCGACCAGCAGCTGGGCCGGTGTGACGCCGGTGTTGGGCAGCGTTTCTGCGGCGGTCTGGACACTGGCTGCCGGAGCACCCATGACAGTCACTGCCGGCTGGACGGAGAATGACTGCCAGCCGGCCAGCGAGCCGTCCATGTTGTACAGGGCCACCCGGTGGTCCCCGGCTTCAAGCTCTGCCGGAACAGTCACCGCCAGGGTGCCGCTGCTGTCCGCCGTCAGGGTTCCTACCTTGACCGGGGTGGAGTGCAGGAAAGCCTGGTACTGCTGCCCCGGAACAAGCCCGGACACTACCAGGAGGCTTCCCGTGGCCTTAGCCGTGAAGGACCCCTTGGCTTCAGGAGTCAGCAGCGCCGGATCGCTGGAGGAAAGTTCAACCACCTTGGGAGCCGCAGCTTCCGCGGCCTCTGCCGATGCAGCGTCCTCCTGCTGCTCCGTGCCTTGCGGCTCCTGAGACGCTGCTTCGCTGGGCGCCGGTGAAGGAGCAGGCTCCTGGGCGGGCCCGGGTGCAGTTTCCGGCGCGGGAGAAGGCTCGGGTGCGGGCTCCGGTTCCGGGGCCGGAGCAGGCTCCGGCTCGGGTGCGGGCTCCGGTTCCGGGGCGGGAGCAGGCTCGGGCTTCGGGGCGGGAGCAGGAGCGGGCTCAAGCTCGGGCTTCGGGGCGGGAGCAGGAGCGGGCTCAAGCTCGGGCCCGGGGGCCGGTTCGGGTGAAGGTTCCGGCTCCGGTGCAGGTGAAGGCTCAGGCTCCGGGGCGGGAGCAGGTTCCGGTTCCGGTGCGGGAGCAGGAGCGGGTTCCGGTGCGGGAGCAGGAGCGGGCTCCGGTGCGGGAGCAGGCTCCGGTGCGGGAGCAGGAGCGGGCTCCGGTGCGGGAGCAGGCTCCGGTTCCGG
>JBELYP010000040.1:0-26267 GCA_040273995.1 Arthrobacter sp. | reverse complement strand
CACACCCCCCCGCTGGGGGGGGGGGGGGGGGGGGGGCCCCGGGCCCCCCCCCCACAGCTCCGCCGTATACGTTTAAGGGCGCGGAAACCGGCAGTGCGTGCTCAGGAAACCGGAACCCTTCCGCCAGCCCCCGGTTGTGCCCCGATAGCAGCGGATGCATTGCCTGGGAGGTTCGCGGCGCGCACCTCCTGGTACTGGGGAAGGTGGGTATACAGCTCATCGCGGAGCGGGTTCCGGTGCCACTTGATAACGGTGAACACCTGGTAGACCGCGACGGCGACATTAGCAGCCAGCGAGATCGCAGACACGACGAACAGCGCAGTGGGGTTGTGCGAGGAATCGACGGCGAAGTCAGACGTGCTGACAAAGGCCGGGAACGCCATTGTGAACATCATCCACAGCGCCAGGGTGTGCGCACGGTGCTGCAGCCAGGCACCCTTCTTGATGAAGAACGCCGGAATGGTGCAGGAGATCAGGAGTGCCGCACCGGCATAGAACGAGTGGTCACCGACGCAGTTGTAGACGTAGGCGAAGTTCCACAGGTCGTAGGCGATGATCCAGAACCACATCATGTCCGGCCGGATCATGTCCTTCGACTTGTCACGCGAGATGATGATGCCTGTCCAGCCGCAGATGGTGACCAGGTTCAGGATGCCGGCAACGGCATTCATGTAGTTCCACGGGCCGCCGAGCATAAACACGCCGTCGTGCATGCCCTGCAGGCCAGCTACTTCGAAGTCACGGGTGACTGCCTCGGCGATATTGACCGCCAGGATCAGCGGCGGGAACAAAAGCATCCAGCGGTTCTTCGCGAGCCGCGGAACGTAGCGGATGAGCATTAAGCCCAGGCATCCCAGCAGCGCAGAGTAGACCTTCACCCAGTGGAACCAGGTGCCCGTGGAGGATCCGTCTCCGGCCGTAGCCGGCCAGACGAACAGGGGGAGGCGAACAAGAACATCTAGGGACCTCTCCTTGCAGCCCGGTGTAATAGTTCGGCTTTAACGCTAAAAATGGCGGCGCCGCCGGTCATTAGACAAATGATGCGATGTGTCCAGTTGCGTCCGGTGTTAGTTTCAGGCATGACCGATGAGGTCCCCCCCCGGCGAAGCGTCCCGTGGATGCAAGAGCGGCTCTGGCAGCCGCGCTCAAGGAACGGCTGCGCTCCGAACCGCTGGACAGGGTGACGGTCACCGAACTGGTGCGGGACTGCGGTCTGACGCGTCAGGCTTTCTACTACCATTTCCCTGACTTTCAGCACCTCGCTGTGTGGGTTTTTGAGAGGGAGGTTGCCCGGCAGGTCCGTGCCTTAGCGGCCGAAGTCGGCTGGGCCGACGGGCTGGTGCGGCTGATGCTTTATCTGCGTGAGAACCGTTCAGCGACACTGGGGGTGCTTAACGGGGTGGGCCAGCCAGGCCTGGAGCGCTTTCTGTTCCGGCAGATGCGGCCCATCACCGAGGCCGTGGTGGACCAGGACGGCGGCGGACCAGCGGACCCCCGGGACCGCGTCCTGGTGGTCGATTTCTACACCTCCGCCGTGCTGGCCGTGATACTGAGATGGGTCGCTGACGGAATGCCCGAACACCCGTACAAAGTGGTGGGAGACCTCGAAATCATGCTGCACGGCGCAGTGCACGAGTCAGTCCGGCGGCTCAACGCACGCGCTGCTCCGCGGGCAGCAAAGCGGCCGCGGTAAGCACACCCGGCGTCGAACGAAGCCTGGATGCGCGGGCACAAAGCGGCGAAGCCGTGGATCCGGGCGGCAGCGCTGGGCGGGCTGGCAGCGGGACTGGCCTGCATCGGCGTCGGGCTGGCAGTAGGAAGGGAGCCAGGTGACCTGCTGAGCGGTGCAGTGACCCTCACCGGCTATGGGCCGGTGGTTGGGCTGGTCATTGCCGCCGGGACGGCCGCAAACCGTGCCGCCCTGGAGGCCCCGCAGTAAAACCGGACAGCCGACCCGTTTTGATATCCATTTGTGTCCTAAGGCTCCGCAGATGAGCGGCATTGTTCGCTATTCTCAATGTGGAACAAAGCACAGACTCAAGCGCCGGGCCGAAGCCGGTGATTTCCATGGGGGTGGAATCACCGGCTCCGGGCCGGCACCTGTTTTTAAGCGTGGGTGGAGCTGTCCCGGTAATCGGTATACATGTACGGGTTATCCAGGATTCGGGTTTCCGGAATATCCGGGTTCATGTCCTGCTGCCAGGCCTCGGGTCCCAGCTCGGACTGCAGGTGCTCCACCGTGGTCTCGACCCGGCGGCGCAGCGCATCGAGGTCCACGCCCACCAGCCGGTGATCGAACTTGACCGTCCTGCCGTTGACCAGGACGGTGTGCACGTCCCCGCGGCCTGCCTGCAGCGCCACCTGGCCGTAGGGATTCAGCACCGGGAAGGACGACGGCGAGTGGTCGTTGCGGAGCAGGACGATGTCAGCCTTCTTGCCCGGTTCCAGAGAGCCGACGGCGTGGTCCAGTGACAGCGCTGCGGCGCCGCCGCGGGTGGCCCAGTCCACCACATGTTCGGCCCGGAGCGAGGAGTGGGTAACGGTATCGCCCTTCTCATGGGCACGCATGTGCTCGTAGGACCGGTCCGCCCCCAGCGTGGTGCGCATGGCGGTAAAGAGGTCGGAGCTGAACCAGACGCTGGTATCGATGGACAGTGACATGGGGATGTCATGCCGGCGCAGCACCCACGACGGCGGGTAGCCCTGTCCGCAGCTCTGCTCGCTTTCGGTGGACAGGGACACCGAGCCCCCGGTGGCAGCGATCCGCTGGTACGAGTCCTCGCTCAGGGTTGCCGCGTGGACGTAGACGGTGCCCGGGACCATAAAGCCGTGTTCGTGCATCAGCCGCACGCCGTCGTCGTTCGTTGCTCCCCAGACACCGGCGTGGGTAGTGACCGGCAGGTCCAGTTCCCGGGCAACCTCAAAGGCTGCCCTTTCCGGGAACGCCGGGTCTCCGGTGACGTCGAAGGCCAGCTGGAACTTCATCATGTCGGTGCGCGGATTCCGGCGCTTGACGAAGTCCGTGAATTCGGGCTTCGCGGTCCACTCCCAGGGCCCGGCAAAGATGTTTCCGGGAGCGAAGACGAACCTCCCGCCGGTTTCCTCGAGTGCTGAAAGCGCAGCTTCGGCATGGTCCAGCGTGCTAAGGCCATGGGACCAGTCCACGGACGTGGTCACACCGGCGTCGAGCGCATCCCAGGCGGAGAGGGCGTTGCCCGTGGCGATGTCTTCGGGCCGGAAGGCCCTGCCGTGCTCCAGGTAGTACCAGACGAAGTACTGGGTGAGGGTCCAGTCCGCGCCGTAGCCGCGCATCGCCGTCTGCCACATGTGGCGGTGTGTATCCACCATGCCGGGCATGATGATGCCTCCGGCGGCATCTATTTCGAAGGTTCCCTCGGGGACTTCCAGCTGAGGTCCGACGGCGGCAATGTCCTCGCCGATCACCAGCACGTCAGCGTGCTGGAGGACCCGGCGGGTGGCATCCATGGTCAGGACCGTGCCGCCTCGGAAGACGACGGGCTGGTTCTCCTGGGGGCTGGGGGAAGTGCTGTTCATGCTGAGCTCCTGAAAGGGTATGGGAAGGACAGGTGCGGTACGGTGATCAGGCGGCGGGTCTTTCTGCGGTCCGCCTGCGGACTACGGTGAGGAAAACAAGCGCTGACACCACGGCCAGCAGCACGGCAGCGGTTCCTGCCGCGGTGCCGCCGAGCAGGGGAGCCAGCGCGGGGACGGCGTTGGCTGCCAGTGCGTCGGCGGAGAAGGCCCCCGCCCCGGTAAAGGCGAGGCCGGCGGCGGCTGCGGCAAGGACAAACGGGTACTCCCCGCCGCCCCGCGCATTCCAGAAGGAGCCGGCTTTCAGCTGGGATACTGCCCCGGCCACTGCCATGGTTCCGGCAGCAGCGGCAGCACCCAGCGGCAGAAGGAACCCCAGCAGCAGGGACAGTCCGGCCAGTGCCTCGGTCACGGAAGCCATGACCACCATGACTCTCCCGGGCCGCAGGCCAAGGGATTCGAAGACTCCGGACACGACGTCCAGCCCCTGCCCCTGGAACCAGCCGAGGGATTTCTGCGCGGCGTGGGCCAGCAGGACGGCGCCGATCAGCAGGCGCAGCAGCAGCAGCCCTTCATCCACGGCTTTCTCCGGCTCTCATGGCGGATCAGGCCAACGTCACAGGGCCGTGGACGGGTACGGATGCCCGGTCCAATGTTCGAGCCGCTTTGCCCAGTCCCGCTGATAGGACAGCGGGCCTTTTTCACGGGTCCAGTCCTCTTCAAAGAGGCCGATGAACAGCGTCAGGTACAGGAAGAAATGGCATCCGTTCTCGAACAGCCACACATAGTCATAGGTCTCCAGCGCCTGCCGCTCGGCAGCTGTGAAAGAGAGCCAGGTGGTCCGTTCAGCGGGGTTCAGCCACTGGCCCACCTCCTCTTCCCACAGGGTCAGTGCGGCGGCCGGGTTGGCCTTATACCGCTCCACCCAGACGGGATCCCGGTCAACGGTATAGAGGAACTTGTTGACGTAGTACCTGCTCACGCGGATGCTCCTTCACGGTCTGCGTATACCGGTCCCAGGACCGCGCCGGAGGCTGCCGCGGCACGGACCGCTGCCTGCAGCAGATGGTCCTTCTGGGTGGGGTACCACGTCATGAACATCTCCCGGGTGTGGTAGAGGTCCAGCTGGTCCACGTAGTCCGCTTCCTCCCCGGCGGCTATGCCCATCATTAGGATCAGGTCCATAAAACCGTGGGTGGCGTTCCCGGCGGCGGCATGGATTCATGGGTCACATTGGCCAGGATGGCGTCGATGTTTCCGGTCGAGAGCCATTCGATGGCTTGGGCGTCAAAGGCCGGATCCGGTCCGTGCTCGCCGAACATCCGGGGCCCGCCCAGTTCCAGGGACAGGTGGCCGGTACCGATCGCGGCGACCTTCCGGTCCGAGGGGAAGGCCTCGATGACCCGGCGGATAGCACGGCCCAGGTCCCAGAACCGCTTGGGGGAGGGCAGCGGCGGGGCAAAAATGTTGGTGTAAATCGGAACAATTGGCAGGTCCGCCTTCGGCCGGACCGTGATGATGGGGCAAATGATGGAGTGGTCAATCTTCAGTTCGTGGCTGAAGGAGAAGTCGAAGCCGGCGTCCATTAGACCCTGGTGCATAAAACCCGAAAGCTCCGTGTCGCCGTCGAGCAGGTAGCGGGGCAGTCCGAACTCGCGTTCCTCGTTATAGAACGTGGCGTCGTACTTTTCCTGCTTGCCGATCAGGAAGGTGGGGTAGTTGTCCAGGAAGAACTGGTGGAAATGATCAGCGCCGACCATTACCAGCACATCGGGTTCCGCCGCTGTCAGGGTCTGGCGGTAGGCCTCAACTTTGCGCTGCCATTCATCAGCCTGCGGCATGCGGGCCTCGGAATGGTCGGTTGTGGCCTTGAGGTAAAACGGATGGTGCGTGCTGGCCAGCACTGCGGTGAGCTCGGCCATGGGGGGTCCCCTTTCCGGGAGATGTGTCAGATGGTGTCGGGATTCACGTAGCCCGCGTTGCGGTCCACGGCCATGTAAACGTCATTGGCAATCGGGCTGCGGCGTTCCTCAGCCAGCTGGCCCAGCAGTCCGGCGGTGCGTGCCAGCAGGGCGAAGCCGCGCAGCAGCTCCGGCGGCAGCCCCAGATCGGCCAGGGCGGCACCGCAGACTCCCGCACCGTTCAGGGGCAACTGCCGGCCAAGGGCCTCGCCGCTCATCCGGCCCACGGCCTCAAACAGGCGCAGGTGCGGCCCGCGGAGCCCTTCCTCCTCGGCGATGCCGATCAGCACCGGGGTGCGGGGGTCACCTTCCTTGTGGTTCGGATGGCCCAGTCCGGGCACCAGCTTTCCCTCAGCCCGGCGGGCTCGGATGGCCTCCAGCGCCAGGGCATCCCAGCCGGCGTCGTCGGCGGGCAGCTCTTCCCGCCCGGCCAGGACCTCGGCCAGGAAGAGGGCGCAGTCCTCCGTCACGCCCAGGAACCGGGAACCGCCGCCCAGCAGACCCGCAGCGAGCGCGCCCTGCAGGGAATCCGGGGCACTGAGATAGGTGAGCCGCGCGGCAATCGCGGTGGGGGTGAATCCGTGGTCCGCCAGGGCCACCAGCACGGCTTCGAAGACGCGCAGCTCGGAGGCCGAGGGCCGGCGCATGGCCACCAGCCAGAAGGCCAGTTCACCGAAGCTGACCTTGCCCATCAGGTCATCGGCGAGGTTGTGGCCCAGCAGCCGGATTTCGTCGCGGCTGGAGGTGCCCAGGGACGTGGGGAAGAACAGGTCCTGGCCGGTTGGCGCGGTCATCGGTTTTCCTTCGGTTCGTTGGCGGCCAGCTCATCGCTGAGCCAGGCCCGGATCTTCTCGGTGTGTTCTCCCAGTGCGGGCGGAGCCAGGTCATAGCGCGGCGGGGTGGCTGAATACGTGATGGGGTTGCGCACCACCGGAACCGCGCCCTGCCCTGAACCGGCGAAAACAACCGGGTCGAGGCCGAGTTCGCGGGCATATTCAACGCCCTGCCCAATGGTGTTGATGGGCCCGCAGGGGACACCTGCTGCGTTGAGCCGCTCAAACCAGTGCGCCGCGGAGTGTGTGGTGAGCTGCGCCGTGAGCAGGGGACGCAGATCCTCGCGGCGCTCGGTGCGGTCGGCATTCTCTTTGAACCGCGGGTCCGCTGCGACTTCCGGAATGCCGAGGACCTCGCAGAGCTTGCTGAACTGGGCATTGTTCCCGGCAGCCACCACCAGATCGTCATCCGCCGTGGGGAGCGGTTCATAGGGGAACAAGCTGGGGTGGGCGTTGCCCATCCGGAACGGTACTGCGCCGCCGGAAACGTAGGCGGCGGTCTGGTTCACCAGCCCGGAGAGGGCGGTGGACATCAGGTTGGTTTCCAGCTGCTGTCCGGTGCCGGTGGCGTCCCGGTGCCGCAGGGCGGCCAGGATACCGACGGCGGAATGAAGGCCTGCCAATACATCGAACACGCTGATCCCGGCGCGGTATGGGGGGCCGTCCGGATCTCCGGTCAGACTCATCAGCCCGGACATGGCCTGGACAATCAGGTCATAGCCCGGCAGCGCGGCGCCGCCCTGTGTTCCAAAGCCGCTGATGGAGCAGTAGATCACCGCCGGATTCCCCTGGCGGACGGAGTGGTAGTCGAGGCCGAAGCGGGCCAGCCCTCCGGGCTTGAAGTTTTCGATCATCACGTCGGCCCGGCGGGCAAGGGCACGGGCCGTGGCCAGGTCCTCGTCGTTTTTGAAGTCCAGCACCACGGAACTCTTGTTCCGGTTGATCGAGGTGTAGTACGTGGATACGCCGTCGGGCCGGACCGGCGGCACCCAGGAGCGGGTGTCATCCCCGGCAGGACTCTCCACCTTGATCACTTCGGCGCCGAGGTCTGCCAGCAGCATGGTGGCGTACGGCCCTGCCAGCACCCGGGAGAAATCCGCAACCACCACCCCGTCCAGGGGCAGGGGCGAAACGGCTGGAGGTGATTCAGGCACGGTACTTCCTTTCGGGCCGAACGGCAGCTATTCTCATGCTGTCCGCTAGGCGGACAACTGTCCGCCGTAACGGCGGTGGGATAAGGATTCACGTTTAGCGGCACTGTGTCAAGGGTCACAGTGCCGAACAGGACTTGGGGGAGAGAGCATGCCGGGAGAACGCGGTCCGGATTTCATCGAAGCGCTGGCGCGGGGGCTGGAGGTGATCCGGCATTTTGGGCCTGACGGCGCCGACATGTCCCTCAGCCAAGTGGCTGCCGCCAGTTCGCTGGCCCGGCCTACAGCGCGCAGGATCCTGCTCACCCTGGCTGAGCTCGGCTACGTCAACGCCTGCGACGGCCGCTACAGCCTCACCCCGCGGGTCCTGGAACTGGGCATGGCCTATGTGGGTTCGCTCGGGCTGTGGGATATGGCCCGTCCGCATCTGCAGCGCCTGGTCTCACGCACCGGGGAGTCCTCCTCGATGGCGCAGCTGGACGGCTCGGACATTGTCTACGTCGCGAGGGTGGCGGTGCCCAAGCTCATTGCCCTGCGCGTGGAGATTGGTACCAGGTTCCCGTCCCTGCGCACCTCCCAGGGCAAGGTCCTGCTTGCCGGACTGCCCTTCGACGAGGCACAGCGGGCGCTGGCGGAACATACCCGTTCGGGGCTGCCGGCGGCCCCCGTCCCTGACGAGAACGACCTGCGGAGCATGCTCGACGCCGTACGAGCCCAGGGCTATGCGCTCGCCGACGAGGAACTGGCACCCGGGGTCCGCTCCGTCGCCGTCCCCGTACCGGACGGGGCTGGGAGGGTGCGGGCCGCCATGAACGTCACCGTGCATGCTGCCGAAACCAGTGTGGACAAGCTCCTGGGGGAATACCTGCCGCTGCTTCAGGAAGCCGCCGCGGACACCAGTGCTGACTGGGCCCGGTGGCAGGCGCGTCCGCGCTCGGCCTAGCCTGCGCTGTCTTCCGCTGCCGCAGGCACAGCACCGGCAGCGTTGCGCGCCGCGAGGATGTGGGTGCGCATCACGGCTTCGGCCCATTCGCCGTCCCGTGCCCGCGCGGCCGCCACCAGCTCCGCGTGATGGAGCATGCTGCGGCGGAGGGCTTCGGGACTGTACTTGCCGAACGTGTGCGCAACCACGGCCGGGCGCATCAGGGTCTGCAGGGCCACCGCAAAGTGCCGGTTGCCGCAGCGTTCCACGAACACTCCGTGGAATTCGTTGTTCAGTGCGCCCAGCGTCCGGAGGTCTCCTTCTGCGGCGGCTGCCTCCATGGCGGTGTTCAGGTCCGCCAGCCGCTGGACGTCGTCATCCGAGAGCCGTGGAACGGCGAGCAGGGCCGCATGCGGCTCAAAACCCGCCCGCACGTCATACAAACCCGCCACGTCTTCAGGCGTAAAGGAGACCACCTGGGCGCCCTTGTTCCGGCTGATCTCCACGATTCCCTCGGCAGCGAGCCGGTTTAGGGCCTCACGGACCGGGGTGCGGGAGACGCCCAGCCGCTCAGCCAGTGCTGCTTCGCGAAGCCAGGCCCCGGGCGCCACGTCTCCCGAGGCGATGAGGGCGCGCAGCCGGGCATAGGGGCTCTCCTCGGCGGGATCTGCGGCTGTGGAGGGATGCATGCGAACTACGTTATCCGCTGCCGGGAACGGTTTCGGGCCAGCGGGTTGCCGCGAGCTGGCTGCGGGTGCCGCCGCGGGAAACGAACGACGCCGACGGGCGGCCGGTGAGCTCCACGATGCGGTTGGCTGCCAGCAGGTAGCTTTGGAGGTCCACTCCGGTGTGAACGCCCAGGCCGTCGCAGAGATGGACCAGGTCTTCGAATGGCGCATTGCCCAGCACTGACGCATCGCCGGGGAACCACAGGTCCCCGCCCAGGCCGGCGAAGGAACCTTCAATCCAGTCGGTGCCGGCCTGCAGTGCCGCCAGTGCGTTCGCCGGCGCAAAGCCGTTGCGGTTGTGCAGGTGGACGCCCACTTCCAGGCCGGGATACAGCTCGCGTACTTCCCGGATTCCGTCATAGAACTCCCCGGGTCCTTCCTGACCTGATGTGCCGGCCAGGTAGATCCCGGCGGAGCCGGCGGACACCGCAGCATCCACCACCCGCAGGCGTTCCTCGCGGGACACCGGTCCGCGTGCCGGCGCGAAAAATGAACAGGCGACGGCCGTGACCAGGCGCAGCCCCGAGGCCCGGGCCAGTTCCCCGATGCGTGACAACCCGTCGAGTGCCGCGTGCACGGACAGGCGCTGGTTGCGCTGGCTGACCTCCTCATCGGCTGAAACCACCACCACCAGTTCATCCAGTCCGCAGTCCACAGCGCGCTCGGCGCCGCGGTAATTCGGAGCCAGGCCGCGGTAGCGGACGCCGGGAACGCGGGGAACCGCGGCCATGACTTCAGCGGCGTCCGCCAGCTGCGGAAGCACTTTCGGGTGGGCGAAGGACACCGCCTCGATCTCCCGGACTCCGGCGTTGATCAGCAGCTGCACCAGCTCCACCTTGGCGGCAGTGCCCAGCGGCTCCGGAACCGCCTGCAGCCCGTCCCGGAGCCCCACCTCAACCAGCCGGACGGACCCCGGCAGTCCCGGCAGGCTCATGCCACACCCCGGGCGCGCAGGTCCTGCAGCCGGTCCCCGCTGACGCCGATGCCGGCGAGCACTTCTTCCGTGTGGGCTCCCAGCTCGGGGCCGGGCCAGCGGACGGTCCCGCGGGTGCGGCTCAGCCGGGGAAAGACATCCTGCATCGCCACCGGTCCGAGTGCCGGGTGCTCCACCTCGGTAATGGAGCCGCGGGCGGCAAACTGCGGATCGGAAAACATATCCGCCGGGCGGAAAATCCGTCCGGAAGGAACGCCGTGTTCCTCCAGAAGCGGTTCAAGGTCCGCTGCATCCAGTCTCGAGGTAAAACCTGCGATCAGGTCATCGAGTTCGGCCTGGCGTTCTCCACGCGCGCCGTGGGTTGCGTAGCGGGGATCGACCGCAAGGTCCGGAGCACCCATGGCCTTCGCCAGCCGGGAGAATACGGTGTCCTGGTTGGCGGCGATCAGCACCCACTGCCCGTCCCGGGTGGGGTATACGTTGCTGGGAGCGACGTTCGGCAGCACCGCCCCGGTGCGTTCCCGCTGGTAGCCGGTGACCTGCCATTCCGGCACCAGCGACTCCATGACCCCCAGGACTGCTTCGTAAATGGCCGAGTCCACCATCTGTCCCTGGCCGGAGGAGCTTCGCTCCTGCAGGGCCGCCAGCGCGCCGATGGTGGCGAACATCGCCGCCAGGGTGTCACCGATGGAGATGCCCACCCGCGACGGGGGAGTTGAGGGATCACCCACTACGTACCGCAGCCCGCCCATGGCCTCGCCAATTGCGCCGTAGCCGGCGCGCTGTGAATAGGGTCCGTCCTGCCCGAAGCCGGACACCCTAACCATCACCAGCCCGGGGTTTTCGCGGCGCAGTTCCTCGAATCCCAGTCCCCAGCGTTCCATGGTGCCGGGCCGGAAGTTCTCAATGACCACGTCGGCGTCCGCAATCAGCTGCCGGGCGAGGTTCTGGCCTTCCTTCTCCCGGAGGTTCAGTGTTACTGAGCGCTTGTTGCGTCCCACGACCGAGAACCACAGGGATACGCCCTGCGGCAGCTGCCGGCCCCACTGCCGCATCGGATCTCCGCGTTCGGGGTCTTCGATCTTGATGATGTCCGCGCCCAGGTCACCGAGCAGCTGGCCGCAGAAGGGGCCGGCCAGGAGCTGTCCCATCTCAACCACCCGTATGCCTGCCAGCGGGCCGCCGGGTTTTGTCTCTGCTGCCATGGGAGCTCCTTCTAGGCTGGGCGGAAATACGCCAATCTGCATACAACTTGGCAGTCTGCGCACGGAGTGTCAAGGAAGGGCCACAGTGGGGTTGAAGCCTTGTATGCAATCCCTTGACAGTCCATAGGTGCACATTTAGCCTGATCCCACGAATGTGACCTAGGTAACAGAAGCATTCACCCGTTCGGATTCCCTTCCGCCGTGTCCGCCCAGGCGCAGATGCGGCACCACCCTCAAGGAGAACTGATGGCGTTTCGGCTAGGCGTGGATGTGGGCGGCACATTTACGGACATATTGCTGGTCAATGAGGACACCGGACAGACCCACCGGTACAAGACCTCATCCACCCCGCAGGACCAGTCCGTTGGGGTCCTCTACGGGATTCAGCAGGTCTGCGCCGCGGCCGGCGTTGATCCCTCCGAGGTCAGGGACGTTCTGCACGGAACCACGGTGGCCACGAACGCCATCCTGGAACAGAAGGGCGCAAGGGTTGGCCTGGTAACCACCCGCGGTTTCCGCCAGGTGCTGCAGATTGCCCGGTCCTTTGTGCCAGGCGGCCTGGCAGGGTGGATCATCTGGCCCAAACCGGAGCCCCTGGCAGACCTTGAAGACACGGTGGAGGTAACCGAACGCGTCTCCACAACCGGTGAGGTGCTGACCGCACTGGATGAAGACGACGTCCGCCGCCAGCTCGCCAGACTGCGCAGCAACGGCGTTGAAGCCCTGAGCATCTGCCTGATCAATGCGTACGCCAACGGTGACCACGAAGCCCGCATCGCAGAAATCGCAGCAGAGGAGCTGCCCGGCGTTCCCGTCTCCCGGTCCTCCGTGGTGCTGCCTGAGCTGCGCGAATACGAACGCGCCATCACCACGGTTGCCAATGCCTATGTGCAGGGCCAGGTGTCCGGGTACGTCCGCAGCCTGGACGAGCAGCTCACCGGTGCAGGGATGGACGCCCAGCTCTCGATCCTGCGCAGCGACGGCGGCCTGGTCTCCGGTGCCGTTGCCGCTGACAATCCAGTCTCGCTGCTCCTCTCCGGGCCCGCGGGCGGGGTCACCGGTGCCGCCTGGGCGGCGGAACAGGCCGGCTACACCGACTTCCTGACCTTCGACATGGGCGGGACCTCCACGGACGTGGCACTGGTGCAGAACCTGCAGCCGCGGATCGGCCGGGAAACCACGGTGGGGGATCTCACCGTCCGCGCCACCTCCGTTGACGTCCGCACAGTGGGAGCCGGCGGCGGCTCGATCGCCCACGTGCCGCCGCTGACCCAGGCCCTGCGGGTTGGTCCGCAGTCCGCCGGAGCCGCCCCCGGACCGGCGTCGTACGGCCGCGGCGGCACGGAACCGACAGTGACCGACGCGAACGTGGTGCTCGGCTACCTCCCCGCCGAACTGGCCGGCGGCGAGATTGGCCTGGACACCGAGGCAGCCGCGGCAGCGGTAAAGACCATCGCGGACGCCACCGGACTGAACGATGTGCGGCGGGCCGCCGAGGGAATCGTGCAGATCGTGAACGAGAACATGTTCGGTGCGCTGAAACTTGTATCCACCCAGCAGGGATTCGACCCCCGGGACTTCGCCCTCGTTGCCTTCGGCGGTGCCGGGCCGCTGCACGCCAACGCGCTCGGCAAGCTCACCGGAGCCTGGCCGGTCATCATTCCGCCGTCCCCCGGAGTGCTCTCCGCCTACGGGGATGCGACCACCAGCCTGCGGGATGAAGCAGCCCGCACCCTGGTGCGCCCGTTCAGCGATTTCACCGACGCCGAACTCGCCGGCCTGCTGGATGAGCTCGCCGCCACCGCCCGCGAATCCCTGCTCGCCGCGGGGCTGGGCGAAGAGGACCTCACGGTGGGCTATTCGGCGGATGTCCGCTACCACGGCCAGGGCTTCGAGATCCCGGTACCCCTGGACTACGCGGCCTTCGCGGCAGGGGAGGGCGCCGGGTTCGCCGGCCTGCGCTCAGCGTTCGACGCCGAGCACTCACGGCTCTTCTCCTTCCTGCTGGACAACGAGCATGAACTGGTCACCGTCCGTGCCACGGTCAACGGCCCGCATCCGGAGGTCGCCTCGACCACCCTGGCGGCCGGCGGCGAAGACCCGTCGGCTGCGGAACGCACCCGGACCAGCCTCTTCGTGGACGGAGAAACGGTTGAGGCCGTGGTCTACGACCGGAACCGCCTGCTGGCCGGAAACATCGTGCCCGGCCCGGCCATCATTGCCGAAATGGATTCCACCACTCTGGTCCTGCCCGGCCACACCGCTGCCGTCCACGAGCACGGCAGCCTGCTCATCCGCCCCGCAGATTCGAAGGAGTAGCCACCATGGCACAGCTAGTGGAAACCGCCACCGAACCGCTGCAGGCGGTGGACGTGGACGTGGTCACCCTTGACCTGATCGAAAACGCGCTGCGCAGCGCGCGCTACGAGATGGACGAAACCCTCTTCCGCACCGCCCTCAGCCCGGGCATCAGGGAACAGCACGACGAGTTCCCGCTGATCGCGGACCCCGGCGGCAAGATGATCGTGGGCCAGTTCGGGCTTTCCATTCCGGACTTCCTGCAAAACTTCCACGGGACCATCGAAGAGGGCGATGTCCTGATGACCTCGGACCCGTACTCCTGCGGCGCGGCGATCAGCCACGCCAATGACTGGCTGGTGGTCATGCCCATCTTCTACGAGGGCCGCATTGTCGGCTGGGCCTCCCAGTTCGGCCACATGACCGACGTCGGCGGCAAGACACCCGCGTCCATGCCCACCGACGCGCGCACCATCTTCGAAGAAGGCGTGGTGATCCCGCCGTTCAAGCTCTACCGGCGCGGGGAACGGGATGACACGGCGCTGGGCATCATCCTGAACCAGGTCCGCAAGCCGGACTGGAACCGGGCGGACCTCAACGGGCTGGTTGCCGCCTGCAGCACCGCCTCCCGGCGGGTGCAGGAAATGTGCGCCCGTTTCGGAGTGGACACATACACCTCCGCCCTGAACGCTCTGCTGGACCGCAATTACCGCGCCATGAAAACCCTGCTGTCCATGGTCTTCGAAGAAGGCAAGCCGCTCTCCTTCACCGACTACATTGACGACGACGGCCGCGGCTTTGGCCCGTACGAACTGAAAATGACCATCACCCGCACCGGAGACAAGGTGCTGATCGACCTTTCCGGCAGCAGCCCGCAGGCGCAGGGGCCGATCAACTACTACATCAACGAAAACCTGATCCGGATGTTCTTCGGCATCTACATGATCACTGTCGCGGACCCGCAGATCCTCTGGAATGACGGCTTCTATCCGCTGGTGGACGTTGAAATCCCCGAGGACACGTTCTGGAAGCCGCGCTACCCGGCCGCGCTGAACGGCCGCAACCACGGGATTGGCCGGCTCTTCGACCTGTTCGGCGGGCTGCTGGGCCAGGCCAACCCGGACCTGCTCAACGGCGCCGGGTTCTCCTCCTCGCCGCACTTTATGTACTCCGGGAACTACAGCTCCGGGGACCGCAGCGGCGAATGGTTCCAGCTGTACTCGATCGGCTTCGGCGGCATTCCGGGACGCCCGGTTGGCGACGGCCCGGACGGGCACTCACTCTGGCCGTCCTTCACCAACATTCCGTGTGAATACCTGGAGTCCTACTACCCGCTGGTGATCGACCGGTGGGAAACCATCCCGGACACCGGAGGAGCCGGCCTGCACCGCGGAGGCAACGGCGTCGACGTCGCGTACCGCTTCCTGGAACCGGGCACCATCGCCATCCACGACGACCGCTGGCTCACCTATCCCTGGGGTGTGCGCGGCGGGGAACCCGGCGCCCGCGGCCGGAAATGGATTGACAAGGCGGACGGGTCCACCGTTGTCCTGCCCTCCAAAGTCCACGACATCTCTGTTGCACCGGGAGACGTCCTGCACTTCGTCACCTGGGGCGGCGGAGGCTGGGGGGATCCCCTGGCACGGGATCCGGAGCTGGTGTGCAAGGAAGTGCGGCGGGGCCTGGTAACCCCGGAGGGCGCCCGCGCCTACGGCGTGGTGTGCTCTGCCAACGGGGAGCTCGACGCCGATGCCACCGCCGCGCTGCGCGCGAAGCTGGGTGAGGGGCGCCCGCAGGAACTCCCGCTGTTCAACCGCGGCGGCGACCTGGCGGAGCTGCTGACCAGGGCGGAAGCGGAAACCGGGCTGAAGGCACCGACCCCGCCGGTGGTGATGCCATGACCTATGCGGACGGCTTTGACGGCACCCTGGCCCCGGGGACCACGCCGGTGGTGGTGTCAGTGGACCTGATGCGTGCCTACTTCGACCCGCAGAGCCCGCTGTGCCTGCCGGAAAAGCAGTTCCTGGACACCGCCGCGCAGGTGCTGGATTCGGCACGGGCCAACGGGGTTCCGGTGCTGCACACCCGGGTCAGCTACGGGCCGCACGGTGCGGACGGCGGGGTGTTCATCCAGAAGATTCCTGCTCTCCGGCTGCTCATCGGGGACAGCGAGCTGGGCCAGATCATGCCGGAAGTGGCGCCGCTGGAAGGGGAGACCGTGCTGGTGAAGCAGTATGCCAGCGCGTTCTTCGGCACGGACCTGGCCCAGCTGCTGCACACCAGGGGCGTGGACACCGTGGTGATCGTGGGAACCAGCACCAGCGGCTGTATCCGTGCCAGCGCGGTGGACGCCGTGCAGCACGGTTTCATTCCGATCGTGGTGGCTGACGCCGTCGGAGACAGGGATGAAACCGTGCATGGCGGGTCGCTGTATGACCTGCAGGCGAAGTACGCGGAGATCTGGCAGAGTCCGGCGGTGCTGGAGTACTTCAGCGCTGCCGGGGATTAGCCCTCAGCGGCGCCCCACCAGGCTTCCTTGGCGGCGTCGTATGTTCCGTCATTCTCGGCGAGGTTCAGCCACTGGTTGACGTACGCCTGGAACACTGTGTCCCCGAGCGGCAGCAGATAGGCTTTCTGCGAGAAGTTGAACGGGTTGTCCGGATCCACGGCGCAGAGCTCGGGGTATTCGTTGGCTACCCACTTCACCTCCGCGGCGTCGGTGGTCATCACGTCCGCCCTGCCGGCGACGATCTCATCGAAGATCGTGTTGTTGTCCTCGAAACGGATGATCTCGCCGTCGGGGTAGTTCGTGTCCGCGAAGATTTCGTTCGTGCCGCCGATCGGGGTGATGGAGCGGACACCGGGGGAGTTGATTTCCTCCACGGTGTCGTAAAGCTCTTCCTTGCCGCAGAGCGTGATCGGGGTCTTGCCGTCATCCAGGACGGGATCGGTATAAAAAGCCTGCTCGGCACGCGCCAGCGAAATCGAAACGCCGCCCACGCCGATGTCACAGCCGGCCAGGAAGTCCGGCATCAGGTCCTTCCAGGTGGTCTGCACAAACTCGGCGTCCACATCCAGCCTGGCCGCGAGGTCCTGGGCCATGGCAATGTCGATTCCGCTCCACTCGCCGGTGTCCGGATCCTTGTAGGTGAAAGGGCGGTAGTCGCCGGTGGTGCACACCTTCAGGGAACCGCGTTCGGTGATCGCCGCGAGCCGGGACTCGTGCCCGGACTCTTCCGCGGCAGCCGGGGCCTCGTCCGCGGAGGCAGTGCATCCGGTGGCCAGGAGTGCGGCTGCGGCAAAAACGGGCAGCAGGCGGTACTTCATATTGCTCCTTCTCTCGTGGGGGGGCGGAGCGTCTTTGCTCCTCCTCCCAGACCTAACAGGAGCCTTGGGGATGCGTCTGCCCTAGCCAGAGGTATGTAGGGGGTGTGATGCCGATTTGTTACCGACTGCGCGGCATCAGTGTTTGAGGGCGAGCGAGGTACCGAATCCCAGCAGCGCAAGCCCGGTGAGCCGGTCAGTGATCTTCACTGAGCGCGGTGCCTGCAGCGCCCTGCGGGCCAGATGAGCAGCGGAAATGATCAGCCCGAACCAGACAACGCTGAGCAGCACGTGGATCCCGGCGAGGGCCAGGCCCATTAGCAGAGGAGAGACACCGGCGGGCATGAACTGCGGAATCATGGCGATGTAGAAGACACCCACCTTGGGGTTGAGCAGATTGGTGCCCAGGCCCTTGGCCCAGGCAGCGGCCAGCCGTTCACCCGGCACGGTCACTTCAATCCCGTCGACGGGCATCGTAAGTGCCGGCCGCCCCGCCCCGCCGATCAGGGTGCCCGCCGCGCCGTGGGAAACTGGGGACGTGCACCCCAGCGATACCGTCCAGCCTATCCTGCTCCGCGTGGACAAGGAGGACCCCGCCGCCCACCGGGACGCCGTGGCGGCAGCCGCGCTCGCCTGCGTACTGGCCTATGCCCGGCGCAAAACCGGGGACGCCTGGGACGAATGGGTGCAGGGGCGGTTCACCAAGACGGTGCGGCGGGCCAGCCCCAAGGCCTTCGCGAAGCTCAGCGCCGGGGCGCCCTCGGGGAAAGTAGTGGTTGGTCTGGCTGAAGCGGCGGCCTTCGAACCTCAGCGCTATGAAGACATGCCCCGGGCACTGCGCTCGCTGCAGGTCTCCGGAACGCAGCTGCCCGCCGGTAAACCTGTGCCCGCCGGCCCGGGAAAACCGCTGATTGTGCTGAACCAGGACCTGGACATGTCCACCGGAAAGGCAGCGGCCCAGGCGGCCCATGCCCTTCTGGCCTGGTACCTGGCACTGGGGACCGGGCCGGCCGGCGCTTACGCGGCTGATTCCGGCGCCGCGGTCATTGAAGTTCCGGGCGAACGCTTCCGTGAGCTGGCTGCTGCCCCGGAAGCAGGGCCGCTCATTGTCGACGCCGGCCTCACCGAAATTGACCCCGGCTCAGCCACGGCGTTTGTGGCAGCGCGTGACCTGGACCTCTCCGGCGACTAGGAGGCCACCGGAAGCGACCCAAGCCGGCGGGCGTCACGCGCACGGGCGTCGAGGTCTGCTGCGGCCTGGGCCGGAAGGTCAATGATGCCGCGCAGCGAACGCCGCAGACTGCGGTAGGCGCCTTCCACTTCGGTTGGCGAGGCACCGCCGTCGAGCAGCAGGTTCAGTGCTGACCGGGCAGTTGCCAGCTTGCCGCGTTCGGCGTCGGACAGCTTGGACTGCCCGCAGCGGCGGGCATAGTTTTCTGCCGTCCGCAGGGCCACTTCAAAACGGTCGACGGCGAGGTGCAGCCGGGCCGGATCGGTACCGCGTTCGGCTTCGCGGATGCCCTGCATGGCCACGATGACTTCCCTGATGACCGGATCGGAGTAGTCGGTCATGACCGGATACTCAATGAGCAGGGAAACGTCTGTCTCATACCTGGACCAGGACACCAGGGCAGCGTCCCGCCGCGTACGGGCTGAATCCCAGGACGCCGAGTCCGCGGCTGCCCGTGAGAGCCTTCTGCGCCGTGCCCGGAGCAGCTTGGCAGATCTGTTTGCTGCCAGGCCCAGGGCGGCAAGGGCTCCGATACCCAGCGGCGGAATGATGAATGCCAGCACAAACGTATAGGCCGGCGGCACCGCTCCCCAGAGTGCCCACGAAGCGAAGGAGAGGAGGGCAAATACGCCCAGTACCACCACTCCTGAGCCCAAGGCGAAAAGAACCAGTGCAGCCGCAGCAAGCCTGCGGGCTATTCTCTTCAGCATGCCGTCAGGATAGCCGGTGAAGCTGGATTCCGGCAGGGAACGCCGAAGCAGACGCGGACCCTAGGTCCAGCGGCGCGGGGGTGGGCCAAGGCTGCAGGAAGTTGAGCAAGAACTGCGGCTTTCTTTGGGAAACCTTGCGCAAGAGGTTCCTAAAGTCTGTGCATGGGGACTCACAACGGGATTTCGGGCAGGACACCATCCGAAGACGTGCTCACGCCGTCTTCCAAAGAGACAGTCGGTATCCGCTGGGTGCACTCCGGCCGTGCCCAGGGCGCGCCGCCCAGGCCGCCGCTGAAACCAGGGCAGGTGTACGTCACCCGAAGGGGAACCGTGTACCACTCTGACTGGTGCCAGGTGGTCCAGCGGACCTGGGAATTCAACCGCCCCGCGCTGCAGGTCTGTTCCCGGGATGAAGCAGGATCCCGCCGACTTTGCCGGTCCTGCGCGGAGGAAGCCAGCCGCTCCTGAGCCGCAGGAAGTGCCGGGAGCGGCTTTCGTCAGCGGCTACCGCAGACCCCGGAGCCGTTCCAGCTCACGGCGGTCCTTCTTAGTGGGCCGTCCGGTGCCGCGGTCGCGCTGCGGAATGCCCAGGGCAGGGGCAGGCGGGCGTTCGGGCGTGCGGTCCGCGAAGAAATGCGATGCTGCCTCGGCTCCCACCCGTTTGGCGATCAGCCCGCGCACTTCCAGGATCCGTTCGAACCCGGGCTGTCTGACCCGGATAGTGTCGCCCGGTTGGACTGCGGCGGCCGCCTTTGCGGGATTACCGTTCAGTTTCACGTGTCCTGCCCGGCAGGCAGCGGTGGCGGCAGAGCGGGTCTTGTAGGCACGGATGGCCCAGAGCCATGCGTCAATGCGCACGGTACGGGCGGTCGCGTTCGGAATGCTCATGGTGATTCCCGAGTCTAGTCCGCAGCGTCGGTGTCCCGGAGCCGAAGACCCAGAAGACTGCGGGCCTCTGCCTCGGCCCGCAGCCGCTCTGCGGAGACCAGCGTGCCCTGGACAGCGGCGTCGTGCCGGGGTACTGCCCGGCTTTCCAGCAGGCGCCTGAGCTCAGCCGGAGTATAGGGGTCGGGGAAGCGGTTGTGGGCCATGGCGTGGCAGGTGGGGCACAGCGGCACCAGGTCTGTCACCGGATCCAGTTCGTATTCGGCAGTGAGGATCCCCGGCGGCACAACATGGTGCACCTGCAGCACTCCTGCGCCTTCCGGGCCGAACACTGCCTCGGGATCAAGACCGCAGACCGAACACGCGGTGCCGTGATGAACCAGACAGATGCGCGCCGCGTCCGGATCGTGCTCAAAGCGGCTGGCCAGGGACCAGCGCAGCGCCTGCTGCGGCAGCGACCCCGGCAGCGGGCCCCCAGACCCGGTCCCGCCGGCGCTGCGGGACCAGGCGCGCCGAAGATCCTCTGCGGTGCTCCGCCCCAGCAGGGCAACGCCGCCTGGTTCAGGGAAACGGACGGCGGCTTCCCGGGGAAGCCCGTCAAGCGGAACTGGCTCGCCCAGCGGGAGCAGGATGTCAATGTCCACATCCACCAGCAGCGGCCGGTCCTGCGGATCACCCGGGGCGGCTTCGGTGTAGGCCGCAGAGACCACCACGCCGTGACCTGCCACCCCGGGGAACGCGCCGGAGACAGCGAACCAGACCTCGGAACCCGGCTCCAGCCCGCCGGCCGCTGGTGAGATGTCCCAGACAGCCCGGAAGAAGCCGTTTTCAGCAGCCGCGGCGGCAGCGGCGGAATAGTCCGGCTGCCAGGCCTCCGGCCGGACCGGATCCCAGCCGAGCAGTGCCCCGCTCATCCGGCGGCCGGAAGATGCACCGTCAACGGGGCTGATAGGTGAGGCAGTCGGCGAGTTCCGCCCCCGGTCCCACCCGGACATCGTGTGCGTCGCACATCAGATGGTTGTTGTGGCGGCATTCCTCGCGCTGGCACGCCCCGACGGTGGCGAGGACCTTGGGCAGCCCGCCCGTTGCGGAGGTGTCGATGAAGGTGGCGCAGCTTGCGTGGTCCTGGGATCCTCCCACGGTGATGGCGTAGGCCGTGCAGCCGTCATGGTTGAAATCGCAGTTGTGGACCGAACAGTCGGATACGGGTGCTACATGGTCAGTCATGGTTCCTCCCGTGCTTGGTGCCGGAGTGGATCGTGCCCGAGTTCTGAACGTACCACCGTCCCGGCGGAATAATTAGCACGAATTTCTTGGCCCTAATTCGCCCGTCCCCGGGGGTTCGGCGGCCTTACTGGCGCAGGATCGAGACAGCTACCAGGACAGTGGCAACGGTCAGCAGGAGCCGGAGGAGGAATGAGGCTTCCGGGTAGATCCGGTGCAGCCACGGCGGCATCCGGCGGCCCGGCGCAGGCCAGGAACGGGCATCGCAGCGGATCACGGTTGCGGTGAAGACAATGGCGCCGCCGATGCCGCAGATAGTGGTGAGCATTCCCACCAGCGTGCTGTCCCCGCTCAACCCGCCGGAGGCAAGGACACCCACGGCCAGGCCCAGAGCGCTGCCGCGTCCCACGAAGTCCAGGTAGCGTCCCATGGCCGGCAGGAAGACGGCGAAAAAGCGGCGGAAGGAGACGGTCCGGAACAGCGACGCCGAGGCCTGCGCGTGCAGGCGCGAGGTGCTGCGGAGTTCGCTCCATGTTCCGGCGGAGTGTACTGCCGGGGCCAGCTGCTGCATGGTTCCGGCCAGTATTGATTCCTGTTCGGCTACCATCCGGGGCCGGCGCAGCAGGCCCGCGAGTGCGACGGCGCTTTGGCGGCGCTGCGCCGGGGAGGGACGTGAGTGCCTGCGCTGTTCCTGTTTCCTGGCCCAGCTGTCCTCATCCGTGGAGGGCAGCATCAGCCGCGGGTCGGTCAGCGTCCGGACCACGCGCCGGCCCAGGGCAGAGGCCGAGCGGTCAGGTTCGTTTCCCGGCTCGCGCAGCTGCGCGGCCCGCGCTCCCACGAGCTCAAGGTAGCGGTCGGTGAGGGCAGGCAGGACGGTGTTGTCCCAGCACGCCCGGCCCACGATGAAAACGCCAAAAACCGCTGACACCAGGGCAGTAACCTGGCTGACCGTCCAGAAATCCAGGCCTGCCCATAATTGCTGCACTGTGCCCCTTGCCGCCGTCTTCTTTTCAAACGCCGCGGTCCGCGCCGTCGCTGAAATCTTGCCACAACCGCGCATTTGTAGGCCTTTGAACGCTTCTGTATAACCGGAGTATGACCTCCGTGCACCTTGACTCAATTTCTGAGGCGGTACGGCGGTCCGCCGCTGCGGAGGGGCTGGAGCTTGACGGCGCCCAGCTGGCGGTGCTTCCGCTGCTGGCCCGTTCAGGTGCTGCTGCTCTCTCCGGAGGAACAGCCTCCGGAGTGTATCTCTGGGGTCCGCCCGGCCGGGGGAAGACCTGGCTGCTGGACGCCTTCTACGACTTGGTTCCGGTTGCCGAAAAACGCCGGCTGCACTTCCACGACTTCTTCCGCGAGCTGCATGCGAGGACCTTCGAGGGATACGGCCGGAAGGGGTACGCGCAGCAGTCGGCCTTTGCGGCGGGGCTGGACGCCCTGCTGGGGGATGCCCGCCTGCTGTGCTTCGATGAGTTCCACGTCAACGGTCCCGCGGATGCGGCGTTTGTGACCCGGCTGCTCCGCCAGGTGGTCGAACGCGGAATCGTGCTGGTGGCGACGTCGAACTACGCCCCGCACGAGCTGCTTCCGGACCCCATGTTCCATCACCTTTTTGAGCCAGGGATCGAGCTGATCACTTCCCACCTGCAGGTTGCGTCGCTGGACGGGGCCAGGGACTACCGGTCAGCCGGCGTCCGCGGCACCTCCGGGTTCACCGGCCATCACCTCCGTCAGCCGGATGCAGCGGCGCTGGAAGCGGCCGGACTGCGCTGGCCTGAGCCGGATGAGAGTGGCCTGCTCACCCCCGGCACGGTGGGGCTGAAAGCGGCGCGGGCGGCGGGCGGGCAGGTCTGGTTCAGCTTTGCGGACCTGTGCGGCGCCCGCTCATCGTCGTCGGACTATCTGGCACTGGCCAGCGAATACCGGCACTGGGTGGTTTCCGGCGTCCCCGGCACTGCCTGCGAAGATCCGAATGCCTGGCAGCGGTTCGGCAATCTGGTGGACGTGCTGTACGACGCCGGCTGCCGTCTGGATGTGCTGGGCTTCAGCGACTACGCGGGTACTTTCCCGGGTGCCGCCCACCCCATTGACCTGGCCCGGATCAGCAGCCGGTTCGGGATGCTCGCTGAGCTTCCCCGGCAGCACCCTGCCTAGTTCAGGGAATCCAGTTTGGCCTCGGCCCGTTCCACTGCCCGGCGGGCGGCGCGGGCCTCGCGCCGTGCCTTGTCCCGGGAACGCTCCAGTGTTCCGCGCCGCCGGTCCAGTTCGCTGACCTCACGTTCCAGTTCGCGGATCCTTTCCCGCAGGTCATCAATTTCGTCCGTGAGTCCGTCGCGGAACGAGGCCTGGCTTTCCACTTCGGACTGTACTTCCGCCAGCCGGTGTTCGGCCTGGGCGGCGGCCTCGCGTGCCTCGCCGAGTGCCTGGCCGGCCTCTTTCCGGGCTTTGGCCCGGGCCGCTTGCTGCTGGCGGGACGTTCCCTTCTTTTCAGGGGCCTTTCCGGCTGCGCTGCCGGGCGCCGCCCCGTTCCGGGCGCCGGCGGAAACCAGCGGTGCCGCGGAATCCGGATCCGCCACGGCGCCGTCGAGCTCTACCGGTTCCCAGCCGTTGGCTTCGAGCCCGCGGACCAGGCGGCCGGAGGCCAGGGCCGCCGCTGCATCCGGATCGGTCATCGCAGCCCACAGCGTCTGCTCAACCTCAGCGGCCACCGCCGCGCTGACCGGATTCCCCAGCCTGTCGGCCAGTTCGCGCGCCTCCCGGGCCAGGGTGCGAAGGGTCCGGTGCCGTTCCGCATTCAGCCGCCGCAGTTCATCCCGGTCCAGGTCCGCCTGCGCCTCCCGCAACGAGGCGCCAAGGGCCAGGACACCGGCAATGGAAGGGCCTTCTTCACGGATGAGCATATTGGCGAGCCACGCGGCCGAGGACGGTTTGGGCAGGGCCTTGAACCGTTTGCCGAGTTCCGGTTCCCCGGCACGGGCAGCAGCCGCGGCTTCGGCATTGCGGGCTGCGGTGAACTCGCCCGGAAGCAGGCCGTAGAGCCCGGTGGCGTTGTAAACCCGCGCGACGGTTTTTTTCCGCGGAGAGGGCGTCATGCCGGGTAGGGGCCAAACCGGCCAATGGCCACAAATACGTTTACGGCGAGCAGGATGGCCGGCAGGGCTACCCGCTGGCGTTCCCTCCGCTTCAGGTGGACGGCGACGGCACACGCCATCATGGCGGCCAGGGCCGAAGCCGCGATCGGTGTGAGGACAGGGGCTACATCCGTAGCGGCGGGCAGAATGAGGCCGAGGGCACCGAGGATTTCTGCCACGCCTATGAGTTTGACGGTCCACGCGGGGAAATCAGCGGGCCAGCGCAGCACCCGCACCAGCTTGGCATAGGGCTGGACCAGACGCATCGCCCCGAGGCCGAAGTACAGCAGGGCCAGCACGATCTCCGCTACCCACAGAAACACCAGCATGGATGATCCTCAATCCCCCCGTTCCGGCCGGGAAATCCGGCAGTGCCATCCTATCCAGCCGCGCGGCCGCGGCACAGCTAAGGTGCGCTCCGTCCCTGGAAACCGGGCGGCACAGCGGTGCTGGAACGGACCACGAATTCCGTGGGGTAGTAGCCGGTCAGCAGCTCGCCTCCAACGGGCTGCCCCCGGAGCAGAGAGAGCACGGCGCCGACGGCGGCCGCACCCTGCCCTGCCGGGTCCTGGGCGATGGTGGTGAGTCCGAAGACAGCCGAGAGCTCGTGGCCGTCGATGCCGATCACGGAGAGGTCCTGGGGCACCCTCAAACCCAGTTCCCGCGCAGCCAGGATGGCGCCTACGGCAATCTCATCCGCGGCGCAGAAGAACCCGGTAACTCCGGCGGACGGGTCAGCCAGAAGGGCCCTGGCAGCAGCGAAGCCGCCGGCAACGCTGAACTCGGAGCTGCGCAGCCACGACGGTTCGGGACTGATTCCGGCCTCGGCAAGGGCCGAGCGGTATCCGTCCTGGCGGGTGCTTCCCATCCGGAAGTCGCGTTCGAGCTCTTCGCCCCCGCCAATGTGGGCAATCCGGGTGTGTCCCAGGGAGATCAGGTGCCGCGTGGCCAGCGCAGAGATGCTGAACTCATCCACCCGGACGGTGGGTGTGTCCGGCAGCGGCCCGCCAATCGCAACAATCGGCTTGCCGACCTCGCGCAGCTGTTCCAGCTCCTCCTCCGTGAGGCGCAGCGCCACGGTGATGACGGCGTCTAGCCTTTTGCGCTGCAGCATCTCCTTGAGCACACTTTCCCGGTGGCCCGGGCCGTCGGACGTGTTGTAGAGGGTGAGGTCGTACCCCGCTTCGATCAGGGCAGAGGCCGCGCCCTCCAGTACCTGGGAGAAGTACCACCGGCCCACTGTGGGAATCACAATCCCGATGTTCCGGCTCCGGCCCGACGCGAGTGAGGAGGCGTTATAGGAAATGACGAAGCCAAGTTCCTCCGCTGCGGCCTGCACTTTCTGCCGGGTGCTCTCCGATACCCTGCCGTTGCCGCTCAGCGCCCGGGAGACCGTCGCAGCCGAAACTCCTGCCCGGACTGCCACTTCACGAATTCCTGCCCCTCGGGCGCTGCGTTCCACGGTGTTTAGGCTAGCCGAATCCACACTGCGGCATCCGGGCCCAGCACGCCGCCGTTGCCGGCGTCGGGAGTGCTGCGCACCAGGACCTCGCCCGGAGGCAGGTCCACGGGCGAGGTGCCCATGTTCAGGACGGCCAGGACATTGCCGTTGACCAGGGACACCACGCCTTCGGCGTCGTGTTCCGGCCACCAGGCCAGGGAACCGTGGCCCAGGTTCAGCTCGCGCCGCAGGGCGAGTGCGTCCCGGTACAGGTTCAGCGTCGAATCCGGATCCTGCTGCTGCAGGTCCCGGGAAAGAGCCCGCCACTGCTCCGGCTGGGGCAGCCAGGACTTGCCGGTGGAGCTGAACCCGTACGACGGCGCGTCCGCCCGCCAGGGCAGCGGCACCCGGGACCCGTCCCGGCCCAGGCGCTCGCCGCTGGTGCGGTGGTAGGTGGGGTCCTGGCGGTGGACGTGTTCAAGCATGGTGTGGTCCGGCAGGCCCAGTTCCTCGCCCTGGTAGAGATACACGCCGCCGGGGAGTGCCAGCATCAGCAGGGTTGCGGCACGGGCACGGCGCAGCCCCAGCTCGTGGTCCGGCTGGAAATCCTCCGGGCCCAGGCCGTCACCGGGACGGGCATGCCCGGAAGCCTGCCCGAAGCGGGAGACGTGGCGGACTACGTCGTGGTTGGAGAGCACCCAGGTGGTGGGCGCGCCGACTTTGTCGAAGGCTTCGAG
>JBELYP010000039.1:0-26306 GCA_040273995.1 Arthrobacter sp. | reverse complement strand
AGCCAGCTCCGGGTCAGCCGGCGTCCAGTCCGCCAGGCCGAGCAGGCCGGCGGCGTTGGCCCCGAAGATCTTCTGCACGTCAGCTGCGGGCATGCCCATTTCCCAGCAGATCCGCAGCTGGTCCGCCAGGTAGCGCCGGGCATAGCCTCGGGGGAACCAGGAGGAGTCGGTGCCGAAGACAATCCGTTCCGGCCCGTGGGTCTCGTAGAACCGGCGGAAGAGGTCCTCGAGGGTGAGCTTCTGCGCCATGAACCGGACCCACTGGTTGGAGCCGGAGGTGTCCACCAGGACGTTGGGGCAGGCCCACATCAGGAACAGCACCTGCTGCACGTGCTGGATGCCGAAGTGCGGCACAACGAACGTCACGTCCGGATGCCGTTTGGCCACAGCCTCCAGCCACGCGGGTTCAATCATCGCGTTGTGCGCAATGCCGCCGGCGGAGCCGCAGTGCCCAAAGTGGATCAGCACGGGCACCTGGTACTCCGCCGCAACCCGCCAGAGCGGGTCCGCAGCGGGATCGTCGATCCGGGAGGACATCAGTGGGGCGAAGAGCTTCAGGCCGCGCAGGCCGTCGTCGCGGACCGCCCGCCGGAATTCCTCCACCGCACCCGGCGCGAAGGGATCCGCCATGGCGGCCAGACCCAGGAAACGCCCGGCACCACGTTCCACCAGGGCAGCCATTTCCCTGTTCCCGCCGGCGGTGACAAATGCCGCGTGTTCAATGTGGTGCTGGTCCAGTTCGGCGGTCCAACGGTCGGCTTCGGCTTCCCACCCGGCGTCCTGCGCGGTGCTTTCCGGGTCGGCGAAGTCCCAGCTGCGCCGCCACTGCGCTGACATACCGGCCACCTTGGCGGCCCGCTCCGCGGCGGCGGGGCTGGATTCCTCGCACGCGAACTGGCCGCCGGAGAGCTGCCGGGTCAGCGGATCGAACGGCATCCGGAAATGCAGATGGAAGTCGATGATTGACAGGCCCTGCACCACAGGGCGGTTCCCGATCCGGGAGACGTGCACGGTTCCTCCTACAGGGACAGCGGCTGGGGTTCGGGGAGTACGACGGCGCTGCGGCGTTCGGGAGCGGTAGCCACCAGCTCGGTGGCGTAGCTGACCGCGGCGGCCAGGGCCTGGGCAGGCGTGTCCCGGCGGGCGAGGCAGGCCAGGAACGCGGCGTTGAATCCGTCTCCGGCTCCGGTGCTGTCCACCGGGGTCACTGGCCGGGCCGCGGAGTGAAGCCAGGTTCCGTCCGGAAGTGCCAGCCCGGCGCCGTCGGCTCCGAGTTTCGCGGCCACCAGCGTGGACGTCTGCTGTGCCAGCAGCAGGGCGGCGTCCTGCGGATCCGGGTTTCCGGTCAGGCCGGCCAGCTCGTCGCTGTTCGGCAGGAACAGGTCAACGGAGCCGAGCACGCTGTGGACCTCCGCGCGGACGTCCCCGGTCCAGCCTTCGGCAGGCCAGCCGGTGTCCAGCACCGTGAGGGCCCCGTTGACGTGTGCTGCGGCGAAGAGCTCAACGGCGGCGTTCCCGCGCAGTTTGGGCAGCAGGAAATAGCCGGCCAGCACCACGGTCCCGGCACCCAGGGCGGAGGCAGGAACGTCCTGCGGGGTCAGCTCCGCCATGGCTCCGAGGGAGGAAATGAACGCCCGGTCCCGCCCGGGTGCCTCCACGGCGACGGTGATGCCGCTGGGCAGCCCGGCGTCACGCACCAGCTCTGCCGAGAGTCCGGGCAGGGCCAGCTCCTGTTCCACCAGGCGGGTGGAAGCGTCGTCTCCTACCTTGCTGACCAGGACGGTTTCCTGTCCCAGCCCTGCGCAGCGGACGGCGAGGTTCCCCGCGGATCCGCCCAGCCGGATGTCGATGCCCGGCACGATCGCTTCGGTTCCGGGCTCCGGGAGTTCGGCTGCTCCGGACACCATGATGTCCAGGTTGGTGTTCCCTACAACGGTGATGCCGGCCTGCGCACCGCTCATGCCGCGGCCGCCAGTGCCTGGGCGCGTTCCAGCAGGGCGGCGCGCGCAGCGTCGATGCCGGCACGGAGTTCCGCGGCACGTACGGCGAGGGCACGGGCGGTTTCCGTGGCGAGGTCCGCGGTGGCGGTGACGGCCTTGATACCCGGGCTTCCGGGCTGCGGCCGGTCCAGGATGCGTCCCGGGTCGGTTCCGGCGGCGAGCACCAGGTCAGCCAGGCCCGCGCTGATGTTCCCGGCGGCGAGGGCCTCGGTCACCTGTTCCCGTGACCACGATGTGGGGTCAGCGGACTTGAACAGCCGGCCGACGACGTCGTGCGCTCCCCGCCAGGGCACCCCGGCCACTGCCAGCGCTTCCGCCACTGACGTGGTGGTGGCGCCGGAGCGGACAATTTCCGCCTTGTCCGGAAGCCGCAGCACGGTGAATTCGCCCAGCAGCCCGTCCAGCATCCGCACGAAGCGGATCACCCGGTCCGAGGCGCGCCACAGGTGCTTCTGCACATCGGTGGTGGCGTTGTTGGAGTCCTCGTACCAGCCGGAATTGATATTCGCGTAGGTGGCGGACATGTCCGCGGCGGCGGCGCCGGCCATGGAGACCATGTGCTCCAGTACCACGGGGTTCTTCTTCTGCGGCATGATCGAGGATCCCTGGGTGTACGCATCCGGGGTGGCCACCCAGCCGAACGTCATCCATTCCAGCAGCACGCGGGAGAACCGCGCACCCGTGGCGCAGATCCGTGCCTGGGCGGCGGCCAGGCGCATGAAGTGCTCCGCTCCGGCCACCGCCTCGTAGCTGGACGTGAACGTGGAATCGAAGCCCAGCAGATCCGCGACCGTCTGCGGGTTGATTGGTACGTCGGATCCGGTGAACGCCGCGGAACCCAGCGGGGACACGTTCATCTCCGCGTAAATGTCCAGCAGCTCCCGCCCCTGGCTCAGCAGGGCTTCGGCCAGGCCCCCCATAACATGGCCGATGGTGGTGGGCTGGGCGGGACGGCGGTGCGTGAAGCCGATGATCAGCGCGTCGGCGTGCCGGCGGGCCAGTTCAGCGGCGTCGGCGGCGGCCTGGAGCACCAGGTCCGCCTGGTCGAGGATCTGGCGCCGGAGCACCATCCGGAAGGCACCGGCGTCGAGGTCATTGCGGCTGCGGGCCAGCTGAACATCCAGCTCCGAGGTGGAGATGCCGCAGGCTGCGGCGAGCTGCTGTTCCATGAAGTAGTAGGGGTCTTCCACGGAGCCGTCGAAGGCGTATTCCTGCCGGCCGTCGGTGATCCGGTCCCACAGTTCCAGCAGGCCCTTTTCCAGCCGTGCGGAACGTTCGCGGGGAAGGATTCCTTCGTCGTCGAGCATCCAGACGTGCGCCAGGGAAGCTTCCACCATGGGCGGGTAGATGTTGGCTGCGGCCTCCTCGAAGGCGTCGCGCAGGTGGTTGTCCCAGTAGACGGACAGGTCCGGGCGGTCGGTCAGGAGCGGACGGGAGGGGGTAGTCATGCTTATTTCACCGGCTTCAGGTCGGGGGCGGTGGAAGAGGGAATCGGCAGCGGGGTGGCTGTGGGCGGCATCGGGCCAACCAGCGGAGTCTCCACGGTGGGACGGCGGCGGCGCTTCAGCATCTTGGCGATGCCGCCGCTGCCCGGGTTTTCAAGCCGCTGCGAGATGATCAGGACAATCAGGATCAGGCCCATCTGCAGGGTGCCGTATGCTGCGGCGGTGCCGAACTCGTTGGAGTAGATCCGGTTGTAGATCTCCACGGACAGCGGTGCAAAGCGCGCCGGGTAGATCACCACGGAAGCCACGTACTCGCCGAAGCCCTGGATGAACGCCATCAGGGCGCCGGCCAGGATGCCGCGGTACATCAGGGGAACCGTCACGGTGCGCAGGACCCGCCAGTGGCCGGCACCGAGGTTGCGGGCCGCTTCTTCCACGGAGGGATCGATCTGGGCCAGCGCCGCGTTGGCGGACCGGAAGACCAGCGGAAGGAAGCGGACAAAGTAGGCAACCGGCAGGATCCACAGTGAGCCGATGAGAACCTGTCCCAGGTTGAAGGGGGAGGGGCTGGCGAAGGCGGTGACCAGGTTGACGCCGACGACGGTGCCGGGCAGCGCCCACGGAATCATGACCATCACGTCCAGCAGTCCCTTGCCCGGACCCTTCCAGCGGGTCACAACCCAGGAGGCAATAACGCCGACGACGGTGCACGCGATCATGGCGATGAAGGCCATCTGGCTGCTCACCAGGATGGGGCGCAGGGTGGCCGGATCGGTGAAGATCCGGGAGAAGTTCCCCAGCGTGTACTGGCTGGGCAGGATCTGCACGGTCCAGGAGCCGTCCACCGTGAAGGCCAGCAGCACAATGACGGCGGCCGGTGCCATCAGGATCAGCACCAGGAGCGTGGAGCCCAGGCCGGCACCGAGCCGGGGGAGTGTGCCGTGGATGACCTTCACAGCCTGCGGGGTGCCCTTGGAGGCACTGCGGTGCACGCGCCGGTTCTGGTACCAGCGCATCGCGAGCAGGAACAGGATGGAGACGACGGACAGGACCGTGGACTGGGCCGCGGCAAGTTCGTAGGCCCCGGAGGTCCGGGAGGCCACAATCTGCATGGTCAGGGTCTGCACGTTGTAGAACTGCGGTGCGGTGAAGGATGCCATGGAGACCATGAAGGTCAGCAGGGCACCGGATACCAGTGCCGGGGTCAGCATGGGCAGCAGCACGGTGCGCCACATGGTGAAGCGGCTGGCGCCGAGGTTCAGGGCGGCTTCTTCCATGGAGGCATCGGAACCGGCAAGGCCGGAGGAGACCGCCAGGTAGAAGTAGGGGTACATGGTCATGGTGTGGACCAGGAGCACGCCCAGGACGCCGTTGGCGGACACTGCTCCGGGATCGGCCCCAAAGTACTGGGCCAGGAAGCGGGGCAGGATCCCGCTTTCGGCGTAGAGGAAGTAGAAGGAGACGGCGCCGATCAGCGGCGGCAGCGCCATGGGCAGCATCGCGAACAGGCGCAGGACATTCCGGCCCGGGAAGTCGAAGCGGGTCAGCAGGACGGCCAGGGCCGTGCCGATCACGCCGGTGGTGATCACGGAGACCACGGAGATGCCCACGGAAAGGCCCAGGGCCCGGCCGGAGTTCCCGCCGAAGAAGCCGCTGTAGTTACCCATTCCGCCGTCAACGCTGGTGCGTGCCGTGGCGAACATGGGAATGACGATGTACAGCAGGAGGATCAGGACCAGCGGAATGGCCAGCCAGTAGATGAACCGGTCCGAGGACGTGGTTCCGCTGCGGGTCCGCAGTCTTGCGGCGAGCCCGGTCACGGGGCCACCAGCCAGACCCGGTCCGGATGCGGGAACAGGGTGACCCGGTCCCCGGGCTGTGCCCGGTCCTCGGAATCGGGGACGGAGACCACCAGGTCCTGGCCGTTCCAGTCCACTTCGTAAACGTTGACGGCTCCGGTGAACTCAGCCGTCTTGACCGTGCCGCGGAGGGTGCCCGGGCGGCTCTCGCCGCCGGCGTCCGTGTGCATGGTGAAGGATTCGGGGCGCAGGCTGACGGCGGCGGTGTCACCGGGGGCAGCGTTGCCGGAGGCGGTTCCAGCCACCCGCGGCGCACGCAGCACCGAACCGTCGGCCAGTTTCAGGTGCACGGAGTCGGTGCCGGCTTCCAGCACGGTGCATTCCAGGACGTTGGAGCGGCCGATGAACCGGGCGACGAAGGAGGTGGCCGGGCGGTGGTAGACCTCGCGCGGGGGAGCCACCTGGTGCAGGCGGCCGGACTCCAGAATGGCGACGCGGTCGCTCATGGCCATGGCTTCTGCCTGGTCGTGGGTGACGTAGATGCTGGTGATGCCGGCAGCCTTCTGGGTGCCGCGGATCTCTGCGCGGGTTTCCTCGCGCAGCTTGGCGTCCAGGTTGGACAGCGGCTCGTCGAGCAGC
This sequence comes from Arthrobacter sp., assembly GCA_040273995.1. Taxonomy (GTDB): domain Bacteria; phylum Actinomycetota; class Actinomycetes; order Actinomycetales; family Micrococcaceae; genus Arthrobacter_B. The sequence goes on along the minus strand of JBELYP010000039.1, from coordinate 20,423 downwards.
AGGACCGAGGGCTGGATGACCAGGGCCCGCGCCAGCGCCACGCGCTGCTGCTGCCCGCCGGAGAGCATGTCGATGCGGCGGTCGGCGTAGCCGTCGAGGCCAACCTGCTGCAGGGCACGGTCCACGCGCTTGTTCTTTTCTGCGCGTGCCGTGCGGCGGACGCTGAGGCCGTACCCCACGTTGGCCCGCACGGTCATGTGCGGGAACAGGGCGTAGTTCTGGAAGACCATGCCGGTGTCGCGCCGGTTGGGCGCAGTGTTGGTGACGTCGCGGTCGTTGAAGAGGATCCGCCCGCGGGAGGGCTGGATGAAGCCTGCAACCATGCGCAGGGTGGTGGACTTGCCGCATCCGGACGGACCCAGAAGGGTGAAGAACTCTCCGTCTTCGATGGTGAGGTTGAGGTCTGCCACTGAAGGCGCGGCACCCGGGTACCGTTTTTCAATCGATTCGAGGAGGACTCGTGTCATGGCTGCTCTCCGCAGGGGTAGGGGGTTGGAAGATGGGGAGGCAGCCGGCACCGGGGCACCGGCTGCCTGTCCGGGGCTGGTTAGCCCTTGCCCTTGATGTTTTCGGCCCAGTAGCCGATCCATTCGGATTCGTTCTGGCCGATGCGGTCCCAGTCAACGTCCATCTCCACCAGGTCCAGCTCTGCGAGCCAGGCCGGGGTTTCGCTCATTTCGATGGAGGGGATCTGGTAGTAGGTCTCGGAAAGGTCCTTCTGGGTCTCCTCGCTGAGGAGGAATTCCAGGAAGGCGTCAGCGGCGTCGGAAGACGGGCCGTTCTTGATCTTGGCTACACCGTCCACCAGCATCGGGGCACCGGACTCGGGGATAACCGGAGTGTAAGGGGCATTCTGGCTCTCGATCTGCAGCATCACGTCCTGCAGGTTCCAGGCGCTGGCGGCGGCTTCCTGGCGGGTTACGCGCAGGTACAGGTCCGTGGGGTTCGCTGCGTAGACCTTGGTGTTGGCATCGAGCTTGCGCAGCCAGTCATAGCCGGCTTCGGGTGAGCCGGCGGCGTCGTACTGGCGGTCGATCATGGCGGAGTAGATGCTGCGCATGGTGCCGGAGGCCTCGACGTCGCGGATGGCCAGCTTGTCAGCCATTTCCGGAGCAATCAGGTCATCCCAGTCCTTGGGTGCTTCTTCTTCGCTGAGCATGTCGTGGTTGTAGAAGATGACCTCGGCCAGCTGCATTTCGCCGACCCACAGTCCTTCGGGGTCACGCAGGTTTTCCGGAACGGCGTCAATCACGGCTTCGGGTGCGGGGGCGAGGACGTCGTCGCCGGCTGCCTGCTTCATCTGCTGGCCGGTGCCGCCCCACCAGATGTCGCCCTGCGGGTTGGCCTTTTCGGCACGGATGCGCTCAAGTGCTTCCTGGGCGCCGAGGGTGAGGATTTCCACCTTGCCGGCGTAGTCCGGGTTGGCGGCCTCGAAGTCGGCCACGACGGCTTCGGCGAGTCCCTTGTCCCGGGCGGTGTAGATGGTCAGGGTGCCGCCGTCGGATCCTTCAGCGTTGGAGGACGAGTCATCCAGGCCGCAGGACGAGAGAGCCAGCATCAGCGCGAGGCCGCCGGCAACTGCGCCGAGCGGTTTGCGGAAAGTGCGTTTCATGTACTTCTCCTAGGGTTTGGGTGGAGCGGGTGGTTTGTGGACTATTCGGCGGGGGAGATCAGGGCTGAGGGGTCTTCCAGGACCCGGGCCACGGCGCCGTGCAGGATGCCGGCTGGGCCCAGGGAGGCGAAGGCTACGTCCGGTGCGGACGGCGCGGCGGCACGGATCCGGTCGGCCAGCGCGGTGCGTGCCGGGTCATCCAGCCCGACGGCGTCTCCGGAGAACACCACCAGCGCCGGGTTCAGGACACAGGCGCAGACGACGGCGGCCCAGGCCCAGGCGTCCAGGACGTCATCGCGCAGGGTACGGGCGCGCTCGTCGCTGCACATGCGGGCAATCACCGGGCCGTCGGCGTCGAGCCCTGCCGAGGAGGCGGCAGCAGCGATGGCCGGCGTGCTCCAGGCGGCCTCGAAGGGTCCGCGGTTGCCGTGGGGGAGCGGGCGTGGTGAAACGGGCAGGAAGCCCACCTCGCCGGCGGACCGGTTGGCGCCGTGGAGCAGGCGGCCCCCGCTGAGGATGGTGGCACCGATGCCTTCGGCCACGTGGATGAGCACCAGGTCATCGACGCCGGCTGCAGCGCCGGCGCTGCGCTCGCCGAGGGCAACCAGGTTTACGTCGTTTTCGAGGGTGACCTGCAGGCCCGTGCGGCGCTGCAGCTCCCCGGCGAGTTCGGCGCCGTTGGCGGCAGCGAAGTCCGGTGCAAGGCTCACGGTTCCGTCATTTCCCACGACGCCGGGCAGCGCCAGGACCAGCCGGGCCGGCCTGCGGGGTGCTGCGGCAGTGAGTTCGGAGACGGCCTGCGCGGTGGAAGCCACCGGATCTTCGGTGTCGAAGACTGATTCGCGGGTTTCCAGGACATTCGCGTCGAGGTCCACGAGGCTGGCGCGGACGCTTCCGCGGCAGATTTCTGCGACCACCAGGACCACGGCCGAGCGGTCGATCTCCATGAGGGTGCGACGCCGCCCGCCGGTGGATTCACGCTGTCCCACCTCATGGAGGTAGCCGAGTTCCTGCAGTTCATGCACGATTCCGGTCACCGTGGACGGGCTGTACCCCGTAACAGCGGCGAGGTCTGTGCGGGAGATGGGGCCCTGCGAGAGGAGGGCACCGACGACGGAATCCACCCGGATCCGCCGGAGTTCCCGGCGTCCAGTTGGTGCATGTGAGGTGGACGACATTCTTACTTTATACGGTGAAGAAAGTAAGATTGCAAGGCCCGTGACTAGGCCGGATTGAACGGGGAAGCGTGGCGGAGGGTCCCGGACGGAAGCACGGCTGAGTCTCCGGCGGGGCGTGGATGGCAGGCTACGGGGAGGCCCGGGGCGTGCTCAGCGGGCAGGCCGGGCGGGCCCGCAGGCGGGGCAGGGCCGCGGGGCGGATCGGCGTCCCCGCGGGCAAATCGAGGGCCCCGGGCCGGACCGGCGGCCCGTCCGGACACCCCTTTCGCGGGGACGCCGGACAGGCGGCCGGGTGGTGCGTCAGCGAGTGGCTTCGGCCAGATACTCCAGGATGTGCCGGTAGCTGTGTCCAGTTGCCTTGGTCATGCCGATTTCACAGGTGCGGTTCACCGAGGCATAGCCGTCGAAGACCCGCTCATTGATTTCCCCGGCCTGCTTCGCGGTTGCGGAGGCCGTCAGCTCGGGGTGGAGCAGGCCACGGTCCCCGGCAAAGGCGCAGCAGCCCCAGCTCGGGGGCACAAAGACCTCAGCGCTGACCGCTGCTGCGATCTCGGTGAGGGCATCGTTGGCGCCCAGCTGGGTGGACGAGCAGGTGGGGTGCAGCGCAAGCGATCCCAGTTTCCGGGTCACTTCCAGCCGGGGAAGGACGAAGTCACGGACAAAGTCCACGGAATCGACAAACCGCAGGCCGGGGTAGACGGGACTTTCCCCGGCCAGCCGCTTCATGGTGTCCAGTCCTTCGGTGCAGGACGCGGCATCACAGACCACCGGCAGTTCGCCCCCGTTGGTGGCTACCCACAGGTTGGCGAGCACCTTCTCGGTCATGTCCTCGTAACCGGAGGTAAAGCCCTTGGACTTCCAGGGCGTGCCGCAGCACAGGTTTTCAATGCCCTTGGGAATCCGGACTCCAACGCCGGCCCGGTCGCACAGTTCCATGAACGCGGGAGCGGAGCCTTCGCCGCCGCCTGCAGGACCAAACATGGTGCCAATGCAGGCAGGGAAGAACACGGCAACCGGATCCGCATCATCATGCGGGGCGCGGCGGGTTCCGCCGCCGGGCAGCACCGAGTCGTAGGACTGGACGTTGTCCGCGCCGAGGACGGCACGCCCGACGGCGGTGGCCAGGCGGGGGAGCGGCGACGGCACGGCTTTGGCCAGGCTGAGGGCCATGCCTCCCACCGAGGTCACGGTGCCCCAGCGCCCGGCAGCGGCCTTCCAACCGGCGTCGGCCGCCTTGTTGGTATTCTCCGCGCGGAGCCGGCGGACCAGGTCGCCGGTGTTGATGAGCACCGGGCAGGCCGTGCCGCACATTCCGTCAACCGCGCAGGTCTGCACTCCGTCGTAGTCGTAGTCCGCGCGCAGCGTGGCGGCCAGAACTTCGTCTCCGCGGGCTTCGGCGTCGGCGATTTCGCGGCGAAGCACAATGCGCTGGCGCGGGGTGGTGGTGAGGTCCTTGCTGGGGCATACCGGCTCGCAGTAGCCGCACTCCACACAGCGGTCCACTTCCTTCTCCACCGTGGGGGCCACCTTGAGGTTCTCCACGTAGGAGCGCGGGTCATCATTGATCAGCACGCCCGGGTTGAGCAGGTTCCCGGGGTCGATCAGGCGCTTGACCTCCACCATGATTTCGTACAGCTCGTCGCCGTACTGGCGGCGGACGTAGGGCGCCATGATCCGGCCGGTGCCATGCTCGGCCTTGAGCGAACCGCCCTCGCCCAGGACCAGGTCCACCATTTCCTCGGTGAAGGCCTCGTAACGGGCCAGCTCTGCCGGATCGTTGAAGTTCTCATTGAGCATGAAGTGTATGTTGCCGTCCTTGGCATGCCCAAAGATCACCGAGTCGCGGTAGTGGTGCGCGGTGAACAGGGTGGCCAGCTCAGCGCAGGTCCGGGCGAGCGATGGAACCGGAACCACAATGTCTTCGAGCAGGGCGTTGGTGCCGGACGGGCGTGCTCCGGCCACCGTGGTGTAGAGGCCCTTGCGCATGTGCCACATTCCGGCTCGGTCCTTCGCGTTGGTGGTCATTGCGAAGGGTGCGGCCAGCCGCAGGGATTCGAACAGGGGCTGGGAAGCCTCCCGCCTGGCGTCAAGTTCTTCGGCCGTGGCTGCCTGGTGCTCCACCAGCAGCGCGGCGTGGGACTGGACTTCCAGGTTCCGCAGTTCCAGCGGTGCATCGGCCGCCTGCCGGGCAACACGCAGCGAGGTAGCATCCATCAGTTCCACGGTGGCCAGGCCGGACGCGGTGAGGTCGGGAAGTGCCGTGGCAGCGGCGTCGAGCGTGTCAAAGAACATTAGGCCGGTGGCGACCTTGGGCAGCGCCGGGACGGTGCGGAACGTTGCTTCCGCGACGAAGCCCAGGGTGCCTTCGCTGCCGATCATCAGGTGAGCCAGGATCTCCGCCGGGTTCTCGAAGTCCAGGAAGGAGTTCAGGCCGTAGCCCATGGTGTTCTTCATGGAGAACAGGCGGGTGATGGTGGCCACGGAGTCCGGGTTCGCCACGATCCGTCCGCGCAGGCGCAGCAGCCCCTCGAAGAGTTCAGGTTCCAGGGTGCGCAGCTTCTCTTCGGCGTCCGGCGCGCCGGTATCCAGCACGGTGCCGCTGGCCAGGACCAGGACCATGGATTCGAGGGTCCGGTAGGTGTTGAATTCGGTGCCGCAGGCCATGCCGGAGGAATTGTTGGCGACGACGCCGCCAATGGTGCAGGCGATTTCGCTGGCGGGGTCCGGGCCCAGCTTCCGGCCGAAGGCTGCGAGCCGGGAATTGACCGAGCGCACGGTGGCGCCGGGAGCCACCCGCACGCGGGCACCGCCGTCGAGCACTTCAATGTCCCGGAAATGATGGCGGGTGTCGATCAGGAGGCTGTCGCTGAGGGCCTGGCCGGAGAGTGAAGTGCCGCCGGAGCGGAAGGTTGCAGGGATCCCCAGCTCGCGGCTGCGGCGCATTAGGTCCGCCACTTCAGCGGCGTTCGCCGGCGTGGCTACGGCCTGCGGAATGAGCAGGTAATGGGAAGCATCGTGCGCCATTTTCCGGCGGTCGATTTCCCGGGTGCTGATTCCCCCGCTCCCAAGTTCGGAAATTGCGGTGGCGGTTTTCTGCGCTGTGACTGACATACGATCCTGATCCATAACAAAGACGGGGACTTGTCTCCCGAATCAAATCTAGGCCCGGAACACAGTTTCCAAGAAATGGTCAGGCCACACCCGGCGAGGCGGCCTGGAGGTGCTGCAGGACGGCCAGGACCCGTCGGTGGTCCCCGGCCGCCGGTGCTAGGTCCAGCTTGCTGAAAATCGAAGTGACGTGCTTCTCCACCGCGCCGGCGGAGAGGAACAGTTCAGCACAAATACCTGCATTTGTCCGTCCCTGGGCCATGAGGTCCAGGACATCGCGTTCGCGCGGGGTCAGCGAGCCCAGCCGGCGGTGTTGCTGAACGCGCGCCAGATGCTGCTGTGGTGCCTGCGCGTCCTGCGGTACAGCGGCTGCGACGGCGGACTCCGGGGAGCGGCGAGGGCCGACGGCGCGGCCAGGGGAGGGGCGTGGTCCGACAGCGGGGCCAGGGGGGTTCGCGCACACTTGCATCCAGTCGTTTTCCTGCAGTTAGGGACATCCCTGCCGTTTTGGGACCTCCCTGCCATGGCGCCGCGCAGGAAAGTCCCAAAGTGGCAGGGTGGTCCCAAACCGGAGGGAAACGGCGGGGCTGGCTGGCCCCAAACGGCAGGGTGGTCCTAGACGGGAGGGAATCCGCGGGGCTGGCTGGCCCCAAACGGCAGGGTGGTCCCAAACGGGAGGGAAACGCCGGGTTGGCCGGCCGGTCGGCCCAGCCCGAACCCCTACTTCTCCGCGGCGGGAATTTGGGCGTAGAACCAGGTGATGTGCTCGCGCAGACGGTCCGCAGCCAGCGCGCCGTCGCGGGCAGCAACGGCGTCGTAAATCCCGTGGTGCTGTTCGCGCAGTGAGGTGAGGATGCGGGGCCAGTCGTCGAAGTTGTCCATGGCTTCCTTGACGTAGCCGCGGATGGCGCCGCTGAGTGAGTCCATCATGGTCTCGATGACGGAGTTCCCGGCCAGGGAGCTGAGCTCCACGTGGAAGCGGGCGTCGAGGGTATGGAAGGTGTCCCGGTCGAGGTCCGGGCGGTCCATGGCTTCGAGCAGGTCGCGTGCGCGGTCCAGGGATGCCTGCTTTTCGGGGCTGTCAGGAGCGCCGGCGGCTGCCTGGGCCGCCCAGGTTTCGAGCAGCACGCGCGTCTGAACAATGTCCTCGACGGAGAGCCGGCTGCTGGCCATATGCAGGCGCAGGGCGGAGGACAGACCGGCCGAGGGCTCGGAGACGATGATTGCTCCGGACTTGGGGCCGGAACCTGAGGATGAGCGGAGCACGCCCATTGCATCCAGAATCCGGATGCCTTCCCGGACGGAGGCGCGGGAGATGCCGTAGGTTTCCGCCAGCGTCCGCTCGCCGGGCAGCTGGTCTCCCAGCTTGATGGCGCCGGAGCGGAGGTCGGCTTCGATGTTCTCCAGCAGCAGGTCATAGCTGCGGCGGGGCGGGAGGGAGGCGGGAGAAGTCACTGCATAATCCTTGCACGGGCAGGGCGGACGGAACGGTCTGGGTGTTCACACAGGAACAAAAAGGCGGCCCGGCAGACCAGTAAAAAGGATCTCCCGGGCCGCCCTCATTTCGCTACGGCAGCATCCAGCCCAGTACGGGGGTGGACTGCAGGAACACAACAGTGCAGAGGACCAGCAGCAGGGCAACGCTCCAGCCCACAACCTTGCGCAGCAGGACCGACTCCTGGCCGTCCAGCTTCACAGCAGTGACGGCAATCGCCAGGTTCTGCGGGCTGATCAGCTTGCCCACCACGCCGCCGGTGGTGTTGGCGGCCACCAGCAGGTTCGGATCGATCCCGGCCTCCAGGCCCGCGGTCTGCTGGAGGCGGGCGAACAGGGCATTGGCGGAGGTGTCGGAACCGGTTACCGCGGTGCCCACCCAGCCCAGCACGGGGGAGAGGAAGGCGAAGAACGCGCCGGTGCCGGCCAGCCAGGTGCCAATCGAAACGGTCTGGCCGGAGAAGTTCATGACGTAGGCCAGGGAGAGCACGGAGAGGATGGTCAGGCCCGCCCAGCGCATGTTCCACACGGTGCGGCCGATTTCGCCCACACCGGCGCCGACGGACATTTTGTACCGGCCGCCGTCGTCGAACCTGGCGTAGACAAAGGAAACGATCAGGCCCGTGATCAACAGCAGCGTGCCGGGCGTGGAGAGCCAGTTGAACGTGTAGATCGTGGAGGACACGGGTTCGCCGGCAGCATCCACCAGACGCTCGTGCAGCACCGGCCACGGAACCTTGATGTCCGTGGAGGCCAGGAAGGCGGGGATGTCCACGCCGAGCTTCCACAGCTTGGCGATGCCGAAGATGACAATCACCAGGAAGTACGGGAACAGGGCCAGCCAGGTGCGGGAGGCGGTCAGCGAGTTCTCGTCGCGCACAGCGGCCGGGCTGCCGGCGGAACCGGACTTCCCGGCCCCGGACATGGCCATTTCGGACAGGCCCATGCGCACCCGCGCACCCTCAATGCCGCGCGGCTGCCAGAAGCGGAGGAAGACGACGGCGGCACCCAGTCCGGCCAGTGCGGCAACGATATCGGTGAGCTCGTAGGAGAAATAGGTGGAGCACAGCACCTGGGCAGCGGAGAAGGCGACGCCGGTAACGACGGCGGCGGGCCAGGTTTCCCTGATGCCCCGGAAACCGTCCAGGATGAAGACCAGGATCAGCGGAACAACGACGGCGAGCAGCGGCGCCTGGCGGCCTACGACGGCACCGATGTGGTCCGCATCAAGGCCGGTGAGGTTGGCGGCCGTGGTGATCGGGATGGCCATGGCGCCAAAGGCAACCGGAGCGGTGTTGGCCACCAGTACAGCGGCTGCCGCCTTCATGGGCTTCAGGCCCAGGGCCACGAGCATGGTGGCGGTGATCGCCACCGGCGCGCCGAAGCCGGCCAGGGCCTCGAGAAGTCCGCCGAAGCAGAACGCCACCAGGATGGCCTGGATACGTACGTCGCCGCCGCCGATTACGTCAAAGACCCGGCGCAGATCCTCAAAGCGTCCGCTCACCACGGTGATCTGGTAGAGCCAGATCGCCATGATCACAATCCACACCACCGGGAAGGCGCCGAACACCGCACCCTGCGACGCGGAGAGCAGCGCCAGCCCGGCGGGCATCTTAAACGCCCAGATGGCGACGGCGATCGCCACCAGCAGCGATAACCCGCCCGCGACGTGGGCTTTGACCTTCACGAAGGCCAGCAGGACGAAGAACGTGAGCAGGGGAATGAGCGCCACGATGGCGGATGCGGCAACGCTGCCGAACACCGGATCAGTGGTGGCGGTGAAGTGATCCACGGGGGACCTCCGGGGGTATGAACTGACGGGAAGATGGTCAGACCACAATGGTCAGACCATGGAACTCTAGCGCACTTCCGTGCCGCATGTGATCATGGCCACCCGCCCCGGGGTTTGTTGGTGTGTTGCATGTAACGTGCCTAGTATGGTCTGACCACACGAGCTTCGGGGCATCCCCGCTGAGAGGCACCCATGAGAATTGCACTATTCGCCACCTGCATCGTGGATGCGATGTACCCGCGGACGGCCCGCGCCACCGTTGAAATCCTGGAACGGCTGGGACACGAAGTCGTGTTCCCGTCCGGGCAGGCCTGCTGCGGCCAGATGCACGTCAACTCCGGTTACCTGCCTGAAGCAGTGCCTGTGGTCCGCAACCACGTTGAGGCCTTCACGGCCGCGGATTACGACGTCGCCGTGGCGCCTTCGGGCTCCTGCGTCGGTTCGGTGAAGCACCAGCACCCCATGGTTGCCCGCTCCGCCGGGGACAAGGATTTGGAAGCCCGGGCCGAAGCCGTGGGTGCGCGCACCTACGAACTCTCCGAACTGCTGACCGACGTCCTGGGTGTCACCAATGCCGCAGAGCAGCTGGGCTCCTGGTTCCCGCACAAGATCACCTACCACCCCAGCTGCCACGGCATGCGCCTGCTGCGCCTGGGCGACCGGCAGCTTAACCTGCTGCGAAGCGTGGGCGGCATTGAAGTTGCCGACCTGCCGCAGGCTGACCAGTGCTGCGGCTTCGGCGGAACCTTCTCCATGAAGAACGCAGACGTGTCCTCCGCGATGCTGGAAGACAAGGCCGCCAACATCAAGGCCACCGGCGCTTCGCTGTGCTCCGGCGGCGACGCTTCCTGCCTGCTGCACATTGGCGGCGGACTCTCCCGCGAAGGCAGTGATGTGACCACCCTGCACTTCGCCGAGATCCTTGCCAGCACCCGGGAGAACCCGGTGTCCATCACCGGGGACGTCCTGGTCAGCGGAAAGGCCGTCCGATGAGCACCTACCTGGGAATGCCCACCCTGCCGGTCTACGGCAAGGGCAACCTCAACGCCGTCGACTCCTTCCCGGCGGCGGCACGCCGGGAACTGGGCAACGCCCAGCTGCGCGCCAACCTGGAGCACGCCACCCGCACCATCCGGGACAAGCGGCTGCGCGTGGTCGGCGAGCTGCCGGACTGGGAAGACCTGCGCAGCGCCGGCAGCGCGGTCAAGGAATCCGTCATGGCGCGGCTGCCGGAGCTGCTGGAGGAGTTCGAGAAGAACTTCACCGCCCGCGGCGGCATCATCCACTGGGCCCGGGACGCGGACGAGGCGAATACGATTGTCCGGGACCTGATCCGTGCCGAGAACGTGGACGAGGTAGTCAAGGTCAAGTCCATGGCCACCCAGGAAATCGGCCTGAACGAATACCTCGAAGAGCAGGGCATCGCAGCCTTCGAGACGGACCTCGCAGAACTGATTGTCCAGCTGGACCATGACAAGCCCAGCCACATCCTGGTGCCGGCAATCCACAAGAACCGTTCCCAGGTGCGGGAGATCTTCCTGCGTGAAATGCCCGGGGTGGATCCGGAACTCACCAACGAGCCGGCCAAACTGGCCGAAGCAGCCCGCTCGCACCTGCGGCGCAAGTTCCTTTCCGCCAAGGTGGCCATTTCCGGAGCCAACTTCGCCATCGCCGAGTCAGGCACCCTGGCCGTCGTGGAATCCGAGGGCAACGGCCGCATGTGCCTCACGCTTCCGGAAACCCTCATCACGGTCATGGGCGTAGAAAAGCTGCTGCCGGCTTGGAGCGACCTGGAAGTCTTTATGCAGCTGCTGCCCCGGTCCTCCACCGGTGAGCGGATGAACCCGTACACCTCGCTCTGGACCGGCGCCACTGAGGGAGACGGCCCGCAGAACGTGCACCTGGTACTGGTGGACAACGGCCGCAGCGCCGCGCTGGCGGATGAAATGGGCCGCTCGGCCCTGCACTGCATCCGCTGCAGCGCCTGCATGAACGTGTGCCCGGTGTACGAGCGCACCGGCGGCCACGCCTACGGTTCTACCTACCCGGGACCGATCGGCGCCATCCTGTCCCCGATGATGACCGGCATAAAGAGCGAGGAAAACAGTTCGCTGCCCTACGCCTCATCGCTCTGCGGTGCCTGTTATGACGCCTGCCCGGTAAAGATCAACATCCCGGAAATCCTGGTGCACCTGCGTTCGGTGGACGTTGAAAGCAAGCGCGGCAAGAAGGTTCCCACGCAGATGGACGTGCTGATGAAGGGCGCCTCCTGGGCGTTCTCCCGCGGCCGGAACCTGGGCCTGCTGGAGAAGGGTCTGCCGCTGGGCAAGCTGGCCGCAGGACGGAAACGCAAGATCACCAAGCTGCCCGGCATTGCGGCCGGCTGGACCCAGAGCCGGGACATTCCGGCCCCGCCTGCCCAGTCCTTCCGGGACTGGTGGGCCAAGGAACACGAGGACGGGCCGGCCGCCGGAGCGCCGAGCCAGGGGGAGGAGACGGCATGAGCGCACGCGAAGAGATCCTGGAACGCCTCCGCGGTGCCCTGAAGGACGCACCGGCTGTCCCCGAGGTGCCCCGCACCTACCGCACCGCCGTCGACGCCCCCGAAGCGGAGCGCATTCGTGTGCTGGTGGACCGGCTGGAGGACTACAAGGCCGGCGTCACCGTGGTGGAGGAGTCCGGCGTCGGGCCCCGCATCGCGGAACTGCTCGACGGCGCCGCCAGCTACGTGGTGCCCGCCGGCATTGAGGAAGCCTGGCTCGCTGACGCCGAGGCAGCCGGTGCCGGCCGGCGGCGCAACGACTCACGGACGGAACCGCTGAGCGTTACCGACCTGGACCGCACAGCCGCCGTCGTCACCGGCAGTGCCGTGGCCGTAGCCGAGACCGGAACTATCATCCTGGACGGCAGCGAAGGCATGGGCCGGCGTGCCATCTCGCTGATTCCGGACCACCACGTGTGCGTGGTGCGTGCGTCGGACATCACCATGATCCTGCCGGAGGCACTGCGGCGCCTGGATGGAACCCGGCCGCTGACCTGGATCAGCGGGCCAAGCGCCACCAGCGATATTGAGCTTGAACGAGTCGAAGGTGTTCACGGTCCTCGCACCCTGGACGTCATCATCGTTCGCAGCAGTGCAGGTTCACACTAAGCCGGCACAGCTAAACAGAAGGAGGCCGGACTGTTGGGGGGCCGGCCTCCTTCTGTGTTTCTAGGCGCCGGTGTATCCGGTGCGCCAGCCGCCCTTGTAGTCCTTGCGCACGGTCTCCGAGTACGGGACCGGGCTGACCACAGCGCGGACCTCCAGCTGACGGTGCGGTTCAACTGTCGTCTTGGCGGTGCCGCCGTCGGGCTCGCCCCAGACCACGCGGAGCTCGCTGCCCTCGGGCACATCCGGGTTCACCGTCGCCAGGGACAGGCCGCGGCGCTCATTCGCCGAATAACCGGTGAACATGGACACGCCCACTACGTTCCCGTCGGCGTCGATCACCGAGTCGTAGTTCGAGGAGCCGTAGTTGGCCAGCGGCAGGTCGAAGTACTTGTAAGGTGTCTGCTCCGTGTCCAGCTGCGAGGTGAAGATCCGGCCCAGGTCCTCCGGGTTCCATGCAAGGGTCACCTTGCGGCGCTGCGCTGCGGGGTCCATGGCCTCGAGTGCCTCGCGGCCAATGAAGTCATGGTCGAACTTCACGAAGGAGCCGTAACCGAGCTCCCAGGGGGTGAGGTAGTAGTCTTCGATGTTGTCGGAGACGAAACTGCCGGCGACGGCGTTGGTCGCTTCGTAGCTGTCTGCGCCCAGCCACTCGCGGTAAGGCCGCAGCCGCTCGTCGGTGTAGATGGCCGGAAGCGGGGATGGGATCCAGCCGGATTCAAGGGTGTTGGACGGGTAGGCCCGGGCTCCCACCGCAGCCATGCCGAACTCGGCGCCGGCTTCCATCAGCGTGTCACGGACCTTGTCATAGGACGCGTAGTCGCCCCAGATTTCCAGGCCCGGTGCGCCCGCCATGCCGTGGCGCAGGGTACGGACCTGCTCACCGGCAATGTTCATGGTGTCCATGTTGAAGAACTTCAACTGCTCCAGCGAGCCGCCGTTCACCTTCTCGATGATGTCCCACGCGCTTGGTCCCTGGATCTGGAACCTCCAGTAGCGGCGGCTCACGGGCTTGCCCATGGGGCGAGACGGGGACCGGCGGTCCACCTCGATCTCCAGGTTGTAGCCGCCGGTTTCGGCGTTGAACAGCAGCCAGTTGGCCGCCGGGGCGCGGCCCACGTACACGTACTCGTCCTCGTCCTGGTGGAAGAGGATGCCGTCGCCGATCACGTGGCCGGACGGCGTCGTCGGCACGTACTGCTTGGCCTTGTTCACGGGAAAGCTGGCCACTGAGTTGATGGCTGTGTCGGAGATGAGTTTCAGGGCATCGGGGCCCTTGATGAACACATTGTCCATGTGGTGGGACTGGTCAAAGAGGACGGCGGTTTCGCGCCAGGCCCGCTGCTCGCTGCGCCAGTTGGTGAATTCGGGCGCGACGACGGGGTAGATGTATGCGCCGATCTGGGAGTTCCGGAGCAGGTCAACAACCCCTTCGGATGCATCCAGGACTTCCTGCAGATTCTTTGGTGCCACGGTGAACCTCTGTTTCTGTCGGACGGGGATCCGGCCGAAAGCCGGCTGCCGCCGACTCTATATCTATGGGCATAGGTAAGTCGAGGGTTCTCGCGGCACTGAACGAAATGCCTAGCCAATGTCTATCAGGATAGATATTGTGTGCTGCATCACACCTGCGGTGCGGCTGGTCCGTGCCCGAACGAGGAGGCACATCATGAGGAAACTGCTGGCGGCAGCGGCAACGGCGGCGCTGCTCGGCCTGACGGCCTGCGGATCGGGATCGCTGACTTCGGGGGAAGAGTCGGCCTCGGCGTCCGGCGGGGCCGAGGGACTTATCCCCATTGAGGTGGGCGTCATCCCCATCGTGGACGTAGCGCCCATCTACCTCGGGGTGCAGGAAGGGCTCTTCGAAGAGGAAGGCCTGGACGTCACGCTCACCCTGGCCCAGGGCGGAGCCGCTATTGTTCCGGCCGTGACAGCCGGGCAGATGGACTTCGGTTTTTCGAACATCACGTCCATGATTGTGGGCCGGTCCAAGGGCCTGCCGGTGAAGATGGTTGCCCCGGGCGGCAGCTCCACGGGGGACACGGACGCGGACTTTGCATCCGTGATGACCCTGCCGGATTCGGGCATTGAGACAGTCACGGACCTGGCCGGCAAGAAGGTTGGCGTGAACACGCTGAACAACATCTCCGACTCCACCATCTCGGAGGCGGTGAAGCAGGCCGGCGGCGACTACGAGAGCATCGAGTTCGTGGAGATCCCGTTCCCTGAACTGTCCGGGCAGCTGGCGGCCGGAACCGTAGACGCTATTGCCGCCGTCGAACCCTTTGTCACCATTGCCGGTGCGGACGGTGCCGTGCCGGTGTTCTCCAACTATGCCGAGCCGGTGGATGACCTGACCGTGGCCGTGTACTTCACCTCGGATGAGTATGTGGAGCAGAACCCGGAGACCGTAGAGAAGTTCACCCGGGCCATGATTGCTTCGCAGGAATTCGCCGAACAGAATCCGGACAAGCTGCGGGCCGTGCTGCCGACGTACACCTCGCTGCAGCCTGAGGTCATTGAGCAGCTGACCCTGCCGCGGTACGCCACCGAGGTGAACCGGGCATCGATCGAAGAGGTTGCCCGGATTTCCCAGGACCGCGGCCTGGTGGAGGAACTGCCCAACATGGATGAGCTGCTGCCGCAGGACTAGTGCCGGCCGGCAGCCCCGGACGGCTTCCAGCAGAAACGCTCCGCTTTGTGCCTTATGCTCCGCCGCGCGGCGGAGCGAACCGCACAAAGCGGAGCGTTTTTTCTAGTAGCCGCGGAAGCTGCGCACCCATTCGGCGGTGGGGCGGAGGCCGCCGAAGGTGTAGAAGTGCAGCTTCACCACGCCGTGCCGCGCCGGATCATGTTCATCGGCGAGCTGGCCCAGGAACCGGTCCGGGCCCGCGGTGCCGAGCAGGTTCGTCAGGGAGAAACCGTACTTGTGCGCAATGGAGGCGGAGGTCCCCACGCCGAAGCGGCGGGCATAGCCCAGCAGCCGTTTGACGCCGGCAGGCCCCGGGACGCCGATCCGTACCGGGGCGTCGATGCCCCGGGCTCGCAGTTCCTGCAGCCACGCCAGCACGGGGTTTGTGTCGAAGCCGAACTGGGTGATGATCGATGCTTCCAGTCCCTGGTCCCGGACGGCTGCGAGCTTTTGCTCCAGTGAAGACCACAGGGTCTGGTCATCAATGTCCGGGTGGCCTTCGGGGTAACCGGAGATGCTGATGTGCCTGGCGCCGTGCGCCGCCGGCATCCCGGACGCGATGACAGCGAGCGAATCCTCGTAGGGTCCCATAGGCTCCGCGGGATCTCCTGCCACCACAAAGACGTTCTCCACGACCCCGGCCTCCGACAGTGCGCCGAGGAACTTCTCCAGCTCAGCCGCAGAGCCCAGCCGCCGTGCGGAAATGTGCGGCACCGGGACATGCCCGCCGGCCTTGACGGCCGATGCGGCGGCCAGGCGCATGGGCAGGTCCTCGTTGCCCAGGAACGTCACATTGATGCGGGTGCCTGCGGGCAGGACATCCTGCGCTTCGGTGAGGGCGGGGACGTCCTTTCCGGTCATTTCCAGCGAGAAATCATCCAGCAGCGAAGATGCGGGGTCCACGGGGTTCATGCCGAACACCCTAGCCAGCGGGGCGTTCGGTGTCCACGGTCTGGTTTCTCCGCCCGGCCCGGCGCGGTGGCCCGGGACGGCGCCGCCGGCGCACAGACCGGCCCGCCCCTAGAACCGGGACGAGCTGCCCGAACCGCTGAAGCTGCCGCCGCTGGCTCCGTAGCCGGTGGAGGAACCCGAGGATGCTGAGCTGCGCGCGGACTCGATCTTGCCGGTGCCGCTCTGCACCCCGGCGTTGAAGGCAGCCACGCTCCAGAAGTAATTCGGGTAGGCGGTGTCCAGGATGCCCGGCCGGTAGCCGCTCCGGTAGCGGCGGGTCCGGGTACGCTCCTCCTCCAGCGCCTGCCGCATCAGCTTCTTCTCGGAACTGTCCTTCGCGGCCTTCTCGATGACGGTCTCCGAGTGGTTCTTCAGCAGCCCGGCGAGCTCCTGGCCGCAGTCCCGGATAACGTCCAGCGCTGCATCCGGAGTTACGGTTCCGTCGGACAGCCCGGCGGCAGTGGCCTGCAGCCTGCGCCGGCACTCCGTGCGGAAGGCCAGCAGCGCAGCCGCTGTAGCCGAACCGGCGGTCTTGTCCTTTTCAAACAGGTCTTCAAGCTTGTCCAGTTCCTCCAGCAGCGGCCCGGCCTGCCGGTCCCAGGCAGCCTGCCAGCCCGGTGCCATATTCAGCAGCGTGTTGGTGTCCGCGATGACATCGTCAATGCCGTCCAGTGCGGCGGCGAGCTCGGCGAATTCCTCCACAGGCTTGCGTGCTTTGGCGCGCTTGAGATCCTTGTCCGTGAAGGACCGCACTGTGTTCCCGAGCTCCGTGGCCATGTTGTAGCGCGTGCGGAAGGTGCGGTGCTCCTCCAGGACCTTGGCGCCGTAACGGGATGAGCCGGGAATGGTGTGGGCGTTCAGCTCGGTCGCCTCAAGGTCCATGCTGACACTGGCATAGGACTTCTCCCCCGCGGCAATGAGCCCGCGGTTGGTCTTCAGCCGGCTGCGGCGCACCAGGACCACCGCTACCCAGATCCCACCGGCCAGCAGGAGCACGGCCACGCCCAGGAACCAGACGAACGGGTCCTGGTACCAGGGCCGGTTGATCAGTTTGGCGGCTTCCTTCACCCCGGCAATCGTGCCGTCTGTCCACTGCGCGTCCCGGAACAGGTCCTTGGGTGCTTCCTGGATCTGCGCAGCGTCACTTCCCTCCACTTGCCGGTCCTCGCCGAAGTAACTGCCCACCCAGCGCCCTTCCGGGTCCAGCGCGAAGATGAACAGTCCGTCCGCCCACTTCTGTCCGTCCTCGCTGATCCATTCCGGATGTTCTTCGCGGGCGAATCGGAGCACCTCCGCATTCATGACGGTGTCGCCATCCGCATACTCGGCGTCGGGATCTCCGCGGTAGGTGTAGACGGCCACGGTGGTGGGGTCGCGGAACTGGATGTCTTCCAGCGCCGGGACCAGCGTGTTCTGGTCGAGAACTCCGGCTGTGTCCTCCACGACGATGTCCACCGGTTCGACGGCGGAGGCCGGCGCCGCTGGGACAGCGAAGGTGAGGAGGGCGGCCAGGACGATCAGCAGGACTCTGCGCATGTACGTTTCCTCGTGCTCGGCTAGGCGGGTGGCTGGTCGGTGCGCTGGTGGGCGGAGACAGCGGTGCTCTGTTCCGGTGCGGGCATTGCTGGTTCAGGCCGATGCGGAGGGCCGGGGATGCCCTGGGGCAATGCGGCGTCCAGGAACGCGGCCGTCTCGTCGAGCACGGCACGGGCTTCCGGCCGGGAGAAGTGGAACTGCGCTTCGTGCGGCAGGGCGGGGGAGAGATCTGCCGGCCAGAACCGGGAGGTCACCGGAACGCCCAGCTCGCCGAGCCGGCGCGCGAACGGAACCGACTGCTGCAGGGTCAGCCCGTCACCGTTGCCTCCGCTGATGAACGTCGGCGGAAAAGCGCCGGTGGCGTGGGAGAGGACGGACATCTGCTGTGCGGCGGCACTGCCGGCAAACCGGCGGCGGCCGGTGTATGCCCAGAGCGCTGTCCGGAAACCCCAGCCCAGGATCCCGCTGAGCCGGCCCATCGCTTCCAGGTCATAGACACCGCAGTGCAGGACTGCCGCCCGCAGATGGGCGGCCGGAAGCGCCGGAACCATTCCGAGTGCAGCGGCGTACCCGGGGGACGTCACGGCGGCGCTGAACTGGGCGGCAAGCTGCGCGCCGGCGGAATCCCCGGCCAGGACCACTCGCTTCATGTCCAGCCCGTAGCCGGCGGTGCTGCGCTGCAGGAAGGACACCGCCTCGTTCAGCTCGTGCAGGGCCTGGGGATAGCGGCTGCCGGGGGCCACAGAGTAGTCCAGGCCGACGGCGGCATAGCCGCGGGCGGCGAGCATGCGCAGGTACGGCGCCACATCCCGGCGGGACCCGGAAATCCAGGCACCGCCGTGTACCCAGAGGATCACGGGAACCGTCTGGGCTCCGGCGGCCGTGTGTCCGGGCGGGAGGAAGATGTCCAGCTGCCGGGAGCGTCCTGCGGGCTGGTAATCAATCCCGCAATGCTGACTCACTGCGGGCGCATAGGGGCGCATCTGCTGGGCCAGCTGCTGTGCACCGCGGTAGAACACGCCCCGGATCAGCAGGGCAGCCGGCCAGGGGGTGCTCCTGAGGACAGCGCCTGCGGCCACGGCGGCCGCCGCCGTCGTCAGAACGGCGCGGGATCTGAGGGCACGGAAGGCGGACACACCATCAGCGTAATGGAGCGTTGTAAGGCGGGTACTTTTCCGCTGGAATGTGTCATGGATCATATACAATCCATTTCAGCCGTAAGGATCGGACCGATGTTCCCCCGAAAGTGGTGCAGTAAGCGTGCTCGATAAACAGACCATAGAAACGATCGCCGATGAGCTGGTGGCCGCGGGTGCCAACCGCACCCCCGTGCCCCTGCTGACCGGGCGGTATCCGGACATGACCGTGGAAGACTCCTACGCCGTGCAGGCGCTGTGGAGCAGCCGGATGCAGGAGCAGGGGCGGAAGCTCGCGGGCCGCAAGATCGGGCTCACATCCAAGGCGATGCAGGATGCCACCGGGATCACCGAACCCGATTACGGCGTCATCTTCGACAACATGATCCTGGAAAACGGCTGCACCGTTCAGTGGGATGCCTACACGCATCCGCGCATCGAGGTGGAACTGGCCTTCGTCCTGGGCAAACCGCTTTCCGGCCCGAACTGTTCGATCTTCGACGTCCTGGATGCCACGGAGTACGTGGTTCCTGCCCTGGAAATCCTGGATTCCCGCATCGAGATGCAGGGCCGCACCATCGTGGACACCATCGCGGACAACGCGGCGATGGGTGCCATGGTGGTGGGCGGGCGCCCGGTCAAGGTGGACGACGTCGATCTCCGCTGGATCTCCGCCCTGCTCTACAAGAACCAGACCATCGAGGAAACCGGGGTGGCCGCCGGTGTGCTGAACCATCCGGCCGCCGGCGTTTACTGGCTGGCGAACAAGATTGCAGCACACGGTGCCAGCCTCGGGGCCGGAGAAATCATCCTGGCCGGTTCCTTCACACGCCCCATGTGGGTGCACAAGGGAGACACCGTCCACGCCGACTACGGACAGCTGGGGTCGGTGACATGCCGTTTCGAGTAGAACCCGCCGCCGACTTCAAATCCGTCCTGGGCAACGGCCGCCGTGCGCAGGTGGGCATGTGGGCCTGCACCGGGAACCCGCTCCTGGCCGAGATCTGCGCCGGATCCGGCTTTGACTGGCTGCTGATTGACGGTGAGCACAGCATCAACTCGCTGGAGTCCATCAGCACCCAGCTGCAGGTGGTTGCCGCCTACCCGATCCATCCGGTGGTCCGGGTTCCGGCCAACGACGCCGTGATGATCAAGCAGTACCTGGACCTGGGGGTGCAGAACCTGATTGTGCCCATGGTGGACAACGCCGATCAGGCCCGGCAGGCGGTTGCTGCCGTGCGGTACCCGCCGCACGGTGTCCGCGGCGTGGGCAGCGCCCTGGCACGCGGGTCGCGCTGGAACCGGATTGAAGGCTACCTGGGGCGGGCCGAGGAAACCATCACCCTGCTGGTGCAGGTGGAAACCGCTGAAGCTGTAGCCAACGTGGCGGAGATTGCCGGAACCGAGGGCATCAGCGGCATCTTCATCGGACCCTCGGATCTTGCCGCGTCCATGGGGCACCTGGGCCAGCAGGACCACCCGGAGGTGGCCGCCGCTGTCGAGCACTGCATCCGGGCTGCCAACGAACTCGGTGTGCCGGTAGGTGTCAACGCCTTCGTGGAGTCCACGGCCCGCCGCTACCTCGACGCCGGCGCGGACTTCATTGCCGTCGGTGCGGACGTGGCGATGCTGGCCCGGGCCTCGGAGGCACTCGCGGCGAAGTTCCTGCCGCAGGATTCCGAGCCCTCCGGCGCCGCTCCCGCCAGCTACTAGGGGAGCGCCCCCACCCACGAGAGGCCAGTTACGGCTCTTTCGAGCGCTGAAACGAGCCGTAAC
>JBELYP010000038.1:0-27326 GCA_040273995.1 Arthrobacter sp. | reverse complement strand
CCGGGGCAGGCGCCGCGGGAGCTGCAGGCGCGGGAGCCGACGGCGTCGGCGCGGCCGGAGCCGCGGGCTTCTGCGCAGCGGGAGCCGGAGCTTCTGCTGCAGCCGGGGCTGCGGGTGCTGCCGGAGCCGGAGCTGCCGGCCGCGGGGAAGAGGCTGCCGGCTTAGCCGCCGGCTTGGACGCTGCGTCGGGGAATGCCCCGCGGAGCTTCTTGACTACGGGCGCTTCAATGGTTGAAGACGCCGACCGGACGAATTCGCCCAGTTCCTGCAGTTTTGCGACTGCGTCCTTCGAGGTAATGCCGAGCTCTTTGGCGAGCTCGTGTACGCGGACCTTGGCCACATTTCTCCTGTCTCGGTCCGCACCGAGCCAGGCACGAACCGTCTATTTGCTGCGGGCTTCCGCTGCGGGTGCAGCAGGGCCCATCACAGAGCACAACAAAGTACTCATCGCTGGGTACTCATCGGGTTTCCATCAGATTTCTGACCCGCTTTCAGGTTGGACGGTTTCGAGGGGGTTCCGGGTGGGACCCGCCTCTTGAGCTTCGAACCACTGCTCTACTGCCGAGGGATCGGCCTGCGCCCGGAAGGCGCGGCCAAAAGCCCGGCGTTTCACAGCTGTTGCGAGGCATGCTGTGTCGGGGTGCAACCAGGCGCCCCGGCCAGACATACGGCGGCTCTGATCAACAAGCACGGCGTTCCCGCCGTTCGCTGAATCCAGTGCCAGCCGCATCAGTGCAGCCTGGTCATCCTTCTTCCTGCAGCCAATGCATGTCCGTTGCGGAACATGCACTGTCCCTGCCGCAGGCCGCACCGATTCCTCGGGCTCCTGCGGTTGCTGGAAGGCGGACGGTGACCCGGCCATGTACATTCTACCGCGTTTCTATTCTCTTGCCTTCATCCTGCCCGCCGTGCGGAGATGTTAGGCGGACTTTGCGTCGGAAACGATGTCGATCCGCCAGCCCGTGAGCTTTGCGGCGAGGCGGGCATTCTGGCCTTCCTTGCCGATCGCCAGGGACAGCTGGTAATCCGGCACCACTACCCGGGCGGAACGTGTGTCCGCGTCGGTGATGGTGACCGAGTTTACCCGAGACGGCGAAAGCGCGTTGGCGATAAACGTTGCGGGGTCTTCGCTGAAGTCCACAATGTCGATCTTTTCGTCATGCAGCTCGGTCATGACGGCCCGCACGCGCGAGCCCATTTCACCGATGCAGGCGCCCTTGGCGTTGATGCCCGGAACGTTGGCCTTCACGGCGATCTTGGTCCGGTGGCCGGCCTCGCGGGCCAGTGCCACGATTTCCACCGAGCCGTCAGCGATTTCGGGGACTTCCAGCTCGAAGAGCTTGCGCACCAGGCCGGGGTGGGAGCGGGAAAGGGTGATGGACGGACCCTTGAACCCGCGGCGGACGTCCACCACGAAGGCGCGCACGCGTGAACCGTGCAGGTACTTCTCCCCCGGCACCTGCTCGGTGGGCGGCAGCAGTGCCTCCACCGAACCCAGGTTGACCTGGACCATGTTCGGGTTGTTGCCCTGCTGGATCTGGCCGGACACGAGTTCGCCTTCACGGCCCTTGAACTCGCCAAGGATGTTGTCGTCTTCCACGTCCCGCAGACGCTGCAGGATGATCTGCCGGGCCGTGCTGGCGGCAATGCGTCCGAATCCTGCTGGGGTGTCGTCGAATTCGCCCACGGCCTCGCCGTCGTCGTCGAGCTCTGTTGCCCAGATGGTGACGTGGCCGCTCTTGCGGTCCAGTTCTGCGCGGGCTTTTTCCTGCGAGCCGGTTGTCTTGTGGTAGGCAACAAGCAGCGCCTGCTCAATCGTTGGGATCAGCTTGTCCAGCGGAATCTCACGTTCCGCTTCCAGCAGCCTCAGCGCACTCATATCAATATCCATTTAGGCCTCCTCGGCTGTGCTGTTAATTCCGTCGGCGTCCTCGCCTGCCGGTTCGTCGTCAAGGTGGGCGAATTCGATCTCAACCCGCCCCTTGGCAATCTGATCAAAGGCCAGGTGCGTCTTTTCGCCCTGCTTGGGTTTCATCCCCTTTTTGACCGCGAGTTCGGGTATGAGGGTGATACCTGTTTCGTCGACCGCCAGCAGACGGCCGGTTACGGCATCCCCGCGGACCGGAGTGACGTTCACCATCCGGCCGGTGTTCCGGCGCCAGTGCCGGGGCTCCGTCAGCGGACGGGAGACACCGGGCGAGGAGACTTCCAGGCTGTAGGGACGTCCGTCATCCTGCGGGTCCTGGTCCATCGCATCGGAAAGGACGCGGGAAACGTCCGCGATCCGGTCCAGGCTGACCCCGCCGCTTTCCGTCTCCGGAAGGTCGACGATCACATGCACAGTCCGGTGGGCGCCGGCCATCTTGATCTCAATATCTTCGAGGAAGAGGTTCTCACCGGCAACTGTGGGAGCCAGGTAGTCCTTGAGCCGCTGCGTCTCCGCTGCCACCTCGGCGCGCTGCGCGTTCTTGCGGTAGTTAGACGACGTGTCTTTTTTAGGGCTGGGGCGACCCGCCATTACTGCCTCCCACTAGATGTTGTTGTAGCTCCTAGCCTACCGACTTTTCCCGGGTTCCCGGGTCACCGCCGCAGGTGGGGGCCCGTTCGTGGCATGATCGAGTGTTGTGGAGAAGCCCCTGAACGCCCCGCAGCCGCCTGCTGCACGCCCTTCCCAGGCTGCCGCGGCTGCCGGCGCCCTTCGGCGTACGCTCGCCTTGGGGCTTCTGGCCTGCGTCATCGCTTCCCTCGGCCTGACGGCGGGCACCCAGGCCGAACCCGAGCGGCCCCGGAGCTTTTCCGAGCAGGCGCTGAATGAGGCGTTCGCCACGTCCCGCGTCCTGGCCGCCGAAGCCGAGTCCCTCGCGGCTTCCCTCGCGGACCCCGCGGCCGCTGCCGTGCAGCAGGCCGCTGACACCCTGACCAGCCAGTCCCTCCTGCTGACCAGCCCGGGAGGGGCTGCTGCCCTGCAGGACGCTGATGGCCTTGGCGGTGAGTCCCTGCCCCAAGCCCTGGCGGCTTCCGCCCGGACAAACCTTGCAGCCGCAGGCCGGGCTGACCACGGCACGGCACGCCTGCTGGCTTCTACCGGCACGAGCCAGCTGCTGCTCTCGCTGCGGACTGCACAGGCCCTGGGTGAAGATCCCGTGGAGGTTCCGGAGTCCGGCTGGACACCGGTGCTCGACGGCGCCGCCACGGACAAGTGCAGCGGGTCTTCCGGGTCCGGGCCTGCAGAAGGGCCGGGGGCGGCTGAATCGCTGCAGGCCGTGCTCGACGCTGAGTTTGGTGCCGCCTACGCCTATGAAGTGGCGCAGGCGCAGTTCGGTTCCGGGTTCACGGTGCTGGGCCAGGCACCTTCCGCACGGCGGGAAGCCCATCTTGAGGCAGGCGGTGAAGGCACGGACCTGCTGCCTGCCCTGTGCCTGCCGGAACTCACTCCCGTCCCTGCCTATTTCCTGGCTCCCGAATTCCTGTCTGACCCGCTGGACTCCCTCCAGCTGCTCGAGGACGGGATGCCCACGCTCTACGCCAACCTGGCTGGAAGCAGTGACGGCGCCGTACGCTCGTGGGCGATTGACCGGCTTGTAGCCAGTTCGGTGCTGCTGTATTCCGGTGCCGCCCAGATTCCGGTCTCGCCGGGCCTGGAAGCTGAACCGGCAGCGCTGCCCTGGACTACCGGGTAGTTCCTGCCGGTAGTCCAGGGCAGCACGGTAGTTCCGGGCCGCACGCAGGGACCCAGTGCCACCCCGACCACGCGCCCTGCCCCCTGCCGCACTGGCCTGCGGCAGTGTCGGCACCCTACGCTGGGCTGGTAACCGCAACAGACCCGGGCCGCAAAAGTCTCAGGCCAGCACGGTCTCGCACCGGAACGCTCGATGGCACAGAGCCCCACGCGGGTATTGCAGTGCCGCAGCTGCCCACACCCCAACCCCAGCCCCCAGGAGGCACCCTTATGGCATCCGCCGTCGTCGTACCCGAGGCGCTGCGCGAGCGTTACCGCCGCTCGCGCCAGGGCCGGGACTGGGTTGAGAGCCTCCCTGACCTTGTCGATCAGGCTTTCGGTTCCTTTGGACTGCAGGCGGACGCCTCAGTTGCAGGCAGCTGGCACGGCCACGGGGCGCTGGTGCTTCCAGTGGTCACCCGGGCCAGCATCCCCGCAGTGCTCAAGCTCCCGTTCCCGCACCCGGAAGCTGTGACCGAGGCTCCGGCACTGCAGCTCTGGGCCGGCCGCGGCGCTGTCCGGCTCCTGGACAGGGACCCGGCTGGAAGCGCACTGCTGCTCGAACGGCTGGATCCGGAGAGGAGCCTCTTGGAAGTGCCGATGGGCGAAGCTGTCGAGGTTTGGGGCGGGCTGGTGCGGCAGCTGGGCATTCCGGCATCTGAGGACCCGGAATGGGCAGGCATACCCTCCGCTGCTGAACGCGCCGAACAGCTCTCCGACGAGCTGCCCGCCGAATGGGAGCTGCTGGGCCAGCCGTTTGAACGCTGGCTGCTGGAAGAAGCGCTGGCTGTCTGCCAGACCCGGGGTGTGGTGGGCAGGCGCAGCAGCCGTGACGTGCTGGTGCACGCAGATCTGCATTACGGGAACGTGCTTGCCAGGCCGGACGGCGAGTACGCAGCAATCGATCCGCAGGCTGTTTCCGGGGACGCGGAGTACGCTGTGGCGCCCATGCTCTGGAACCGGCTGCCGGACCTTGATCCCGCGGCCCCGGAACGCGCACTGGTCCAGCGGCTGGAAGTCCTGTGTGCTGCCGGCGGCCTCGATCCGGAAGCCGCCCGGGAGTGGAGCATCCTGCGGGAGGTTGCCAACGCCGTGGACTATCTGCGTGACGGACTTCCCGGCGACGCACAGCGCTCCGTATGGGTGGCTTCAGCGCTCGCGGGCCGGGCGCACCCCGGACTGCCGCCGGCGGGCGAACTGCCCGCCGCCTAGTGCCGCAGGCGCCTGCCGCGCCCGCCTAGCCCTGGAAGTTCTCCATCCAGACGTCGGTGCCCAGCTTGATGATCAGCGCACCAACCACCACCAGGAACACGATCCGGATGAACTTGCTGCCCTGCTTCACGGCCATGCGCGCGCCAATGTAGCCGCCGGTCATGTTAGCCATTCCCAGGATCAGGCCCAGGCCCCACAGCAGCGAACCGTGCGGCAGGAAGAACGCCAGGGCACCGATGTTGGTGGCCATATTCACAATCTTGGCCTTGGCGCTGGCGGCCAGGAAGTTGTAGCCCAGCAGCGTAACCATGGCGATGATCAGGAAGGACCCGGTGCCAGGGCCAATCAGCCCGTCATAGAACCCGATGACCGCGCCGATCGCTCCGGCGGTGACATAGTGCCGGTTACCGGTGTGCCGGAGCTTGGTCAGCTCCCCCACCGTCGGCCTGGTGGCGGTGAAAATGGCGACGGCGATCAGCGCCGCGACAATGATGGGCTTAAAGACCGACGACGGGAGCGACGCCGCAAGCACCGCTCCCCCG
Organism: Arthrobacter sp.; assembly: GCA_040273995.1. Taxonomy (GTDB): domain Bacteria; phylum Actinomycetota; class Actinomycetes; order Actinomycetales; family Micrococcaceae; genus Arthrobacter_B. The sequence goes on along the minus strand of JBELYP010000038.1, from coordinate 21,854 downwards.
AAACTGCCGGCAAGTGCCACTCCGGCCATCGGCAGCGCCGTTTTCAGGTCGGGGTGGGCCCGCCGGTAGTAGGTAACAGCGCTCGTGGTGGTCCCGAAAACGGACCCCATCTTGTTGGTCGCCAGCGCTTCCACCGGCGTGATGCCGGGAACCAGGAGAAGGGCCGGCAGCTGCAGCAGACCGCCCCCGCCCACAACGGCGTCGATCCATCCTGCGGCGAGGCCCGCCACCACCACAAGGGCGATGGTGGCGAGCGTAATGTCCTCCAGCCCCGAGACCACCGGGGGACTCAGGCGCGGGCAGCGCGGAGCACGTACTCCACTGCCTCGGCAACCGGAACGTTTTCGGCAACGCCGGTGGCGCGGTCCTTGATTTCGACGACGCCGTCAGCCAGTCCGCGGCCTACCACCAGGATGGTGGGCACGCCGATCAGTTCGGCGTCGCCGAACTTCACGCCCGGGGAGACCTTGGGGCGGTCATCGTAAATGACCTCCAGGCCGGCTGCTTCGAGGGCTTCGGAGAGCTGTGCAGCAGCTTCGAAGACTTCCTCGCCGCGGCCGGTTGCCACCACGTGCACGTCCGCCGGTGCGACGGCGCGCGGCCAGATGATGCCCTTCTCGTCCCGGTTGGACTCGGCCAGCGCGGCAACCGCGCGGGTGACGCCCACGCCGTAGGAACCCATGGTGACCGTGGCCAGCTTGCCGTTCTTGTCCAGGACCTTCAGTCCCAGGGCCTCGGCGTACTTGCGGCCAAGCTGGAAGATGTGGCCCATTTCGATGCCGCGGGCTGCTTCGAGGGGGCCGGATCCGTCCGGCGCCTCATCACCTTCGCGGACCTCAACGGCCTCGATCACGCCGTCCCAGCCGAAGTCGCGCTCCGCAACCAGGCCAAGAACGTGCTTGCCGGGCTCATTGGCTCCGGTGATCCAGGCGGTGCCGGCAACCACGCGGGGGTCCACCAGGTACAGCAGTCCGGTGGCAGATTCGGTGCCCAGCACGGCTTCCCCGGGGTTCAGGCCCGGGCCGATGTAGCCCTTGACCAGACCGGGGTGCTTCTTGAGGTCCTCGTCCGTAGCTGCTTCGACGCCGAGCTCACCGGACATTTCAAGCTGCGAGCCGATGTTGGCTTCGATGCGCTTGAGGTCCACGGCGCGGTCGCCGGGAACGCCCACCACGACGATCTGCCGCTCGCCGGTGGGCAGCGTCACGGCGAGGACTACGTTCTTGAGCGTGTCCGCGGCAGTCCATTCGCCGCCGTCCTTCGGGAAGCGGGCGTTGACGTCCGCCACCAGGGTCTCGATGGTGGGGGTGTCCGGGGTGTCCACGACCTGCGCCGCGGGGGCACCCGAGTAATCGACCGGTTCCGGGACCACGGTGGTGACGGCTTCAACGTTGGCAGCGTAGCCGCCGGCGGAACGGACGTAGGTGTCCTCGCCGACCGGCGTCGGGTGCAGGAATTCTTCACTCTTGGACCCGCCCATGGCCCCGGAAACCGCGGAGACCACAACGACGTCGAGCCCCAGGCGCTCGAAGATACGCAGGTACGCACCCCGGTGCGCCTGGTAGCTGGCTTCGAGGCCTTCGTCGTCGATGTCGAAGGAGTAGGAGTCCTTCATGATGAACTCGCGGCCGCGCAGGAGGCCGGCCCGCGGGCGGGCTTCATCGCGGTACTTGTTCTGGATCTGGAACAGCGAGACCGGAAGATCCTTGTAGGAGCTGTAGAGGTCCTTGACCAGGAGGGTGAACATTTCCTCGTGCGTAGGCGCCAGCAGGTAATCCGCGCCCTTGCGGTCCTGGAGGCGGAACAGGTTTTCGCCGTATTCGGTCCAGCGGTTGGACGCTTCGTAGGGTTCGCGCGGCAGCAGGGCCGGGAAGTGGACTTCCTGGGCGCCGATGGCAGCCATTTCCTCGCGGATGATGGTCTCCACCTTGCCCAGCACGCGCAGGCCCAGCGGCAGCCACGAGTAGATGCCGGGAGCAGCGCGGCGGATGTAGCCGGCCCGCACCAGCAGCCGGTGGCTGGCGACGTCGGCGTCTGCCGGGTCTTCACGCAGGGTGCGCAGGAAAAGGGTGGAAAGTCGAAGGACCACGCGTCGAATCCGTTTCTGCAGCCGCAGGCTGCACGCTAAGTAAGAAGTTCTCCCTACTAATCTAGCCCCTGGCCGGGCATGCGCCGGACACGGCAGCAGTGTGGCGCAGGGGGCCGGGGTCAGGACGCAGCTGAGTCCAGTTCGGCCAGCACAGCGTCGATGAGGAGTCCGGCTTCTCCGGCGGCCTGCCGGGGATCCTGCGGCGCGGGAACCGAGACAACCAGGCGGATGTTCCCGGCCCGGGCACTGACCACTACCAGCCGTGTCTGGCCGGACGCCGAGGCAACCACGGTATCCAGAGCCAGGGTCTGTTCAGCGGCCGTGGAAATATCCAGCCGGGTATTGGTCACGGTCACTGTGGATCCGTCCCGGGACATCTGGACCTCCGCACAGTCGGCCAGGACTGCCTCATCAATGAAGTCCAGCGTGTCCAGCACCGCCCCGCCACTGTAGGCCGCCACGTTGAGAACGCTGGCTGCTTCCGCCTCCGGACCATAGGCCAGACCGGCCAGGGAAGCGTCCTGGACAGCCGCCACGGAATCTGCCGCCGCGATCTGCGCGCAGGCCGCGGGCTCAAAGGTAACGTCCGGGCCCAGTGAACCGGCCTCCGGAAGGATGTTCCGGAGCGCCTGCTCGCTGAGCACCTCCCCGCCCAGGGCAAGGGAACGGTCTGCCGCCGTGACCGCTGCCTCCAGCCGCGCCGCAGTGAAGCCCGGCTGCACGCTTTCGGAAACGGCTCCCGGGGACGGGGAACGGCCGGGCAGACTGTCCGTTTCCGTCCCCGGCACGCGTTGGGGTTCCGGTTCACCACCGGCAACGGTTTCCGGGCCCGCCGGCGTTGGCGTTTTCGTTGCCGCCGTAACGTCCGGCATGGCCGGCACCGTCACGGACGGAGCCGAAGGACCTGCTCCGGGCGTGCCGGAACAGGCGCTAAGCAGCACAGCTGCGGCCAGCAGGCAGGAAATGCGGCGTGGTCTTCTCATGGTGGTCCCAGCCTAGGGGCCGCGGGCCGGGAGGGTAAGGCCGTTCCCCGGCCCGGCGGGGTGCCCTGATGGGATCCGCCTAGTGCACTGCCGGGACCGGCCGCCGGAGCAAAGAAGGACTCGCGCCTGGAAAAGGACCCGCGCCTAGAACTCGCATCTCAGAAAAGGACGGTGGCGAACGTGCCAACCTGGCGGAAACCCACCGATTCATAGGTGGCCCGTGCCGGGGCGTTGTAGGAGTTCACGTAAAGACTCGTGACCGGTGCCAGCTCCTGGGCGAACTGGACAACAGCTGACATATAGCCGGCGCTCAGGCCGCGGCCCCGGTAGGCGGGGTTCATCCAGACGCCCTGGATCTGCACGGCACTGCTGGACACGGTGCCCAGCTCGGCCTTGAAGATGACCTGCCCGGTGGAATCGAACTCCACCAGTGAGTGGCCGTGCTGGATCAGCGACAGCACCCGCTGCCGGTAGTGCCGGCTTCCTCCGGCCACCGGAGAGTAGCCGACTTCCTCCTCGAACATTGCCGTACAGGCCGGCAGCAGCCGGTCCAGGTCCGCGGGACGGGCGCGGCGCAGTCCCGGCGCGGGCGGCACCGGCGACGGGCCGGTGATTTCCAGCAGCGGCTGGTCACTGCGGATGTCAAAGGGGCGCGGGGAGGTGTGCTGCAGCTGGGACCAAAGGGACAGCACCGCCTCGGCTGGGCCAAACAGGGAGGAAAAGCGCCGCCCCGTGCCGGCCAGGTAGGCGCCGAACTCCGGTCCGGTTTCAGCAGTGACGCCGGTGGGCACCACGTTCACACCGGCCCAGCAGGCAGCCGTAAGCCTACCGCCGTCGAACATTCCCAGCACCTGGCCGCCGGAGGACGTCGGGGCGGCGGTACCGGTGGTTTCCAGGTGCGAAAGCAGGAACGTGTTGGCCACCGGGTCCGCGGCCGCGAGCTCGGTGAGGGCCGCGGTGTCCGCGGCACCAAGGACGCGCAGCGTTCCCGTCATGTGTCCGCTGCGCATCCCGGCCGTCCTAGCCGACGGTAACCATGGGGCCACCCGAGCCAGCATCCTCGCCATCGGCTTCCCCCATATCCTCGGCGATCCTCATCGCTTCTTCGATCAGGGTCTCAACAATCTGGTCTTCCGGAACGGTCTTGATGACTTCGCCCTTGACGAAGATCTGTCCCTTTCCGTTACCGGAGGCTACACCCAGATCGGCTTCACGCGCTTCACCCGGGCCGTTTACGACGCAGCCCATCACGGCGACGCGCAGGGGCACTTCCATGCCTTCCAGCCCGGCGGTGACCTGCTCCGCGAGGGTGTAGACATCCACCTGGGCACGGCCGCAGGAGGGACAGGAAACGATTTCAAGCTTGCGGGGCCGCAGGTTCAGCGACTGCAGGATCTGGTTGCCCACCTTGATCTCCTCCACCGGAGGAGCGGAGAGAGACACCCGGATGGTGTCGCCGATTCCTTTGGAAAGCAGTGCACCAAAGGCGGTGGCGGACTTGATCGTGCCCTGGAATGCGGGGCCGGCTTCGGTCACGCCCAGGTGCAGGGGCCAGTCGCCGCGCTCGGCGAGCAGTTCGTAGGCACGGACCATAACCACGGGGTCATTGTGCTTTACGGAGAGCTTGAAGTCATGGAAGTCGTGTTCCTCGAACAGGGACGCTTCCCAGACAGCGGATTCAACCAGGGCTTCGGGGGTGGCCTTGCCGTACTTGGCCAGCAGGCGCGGGTCCAGGGAGCCGGCGTTGACGCCGATGCGGATGGACACTCCGGCGTCCTTGGCTTCCTGGGCGATCTGCTTGACCTGGTCGTCGAACTTGCGGATGTTGCCCGGGTTCACGCGGACTGCGGCGCAGCCGGCTTCGATCGCGGCGTAGACGTACTTCGGCTGGAAGTGGATGTCCGCGATGACCGGGATCTGGGACTTCTTCGCGATGATGGGCAGCGCGGCCGCGTCATCGGCACTGGGGCAGGCAACTCGCACAATGTCACAGCCGGAGGCCGTCAGTTCGGCGATCTGCTGCAGCGTGGCGTTGATGTCCGTGGTCGGTGTGGTGGTCATTGACTGCACACTGATCGGGAAGTCGGAGCCTACGCCGACGGAGCCCACCTTGATCTGGCGGGTTTTGCGCCTCGGGGCAAGGACGGGCGGCGGTGCTGCTGGCATTCCAAGGTTGACCGAGGTCAAAACATCCTCCATGTGCCCCGCAGGGGCAGGTATTGGTCCGTGGCGGCGGGGATAAGCGCGCCTGTCCTATTATCCACCTGCCTGCAGCACCGTGTGCCGCGGGCAGGTGGAATATCACTCAGGGCTTAGCCCGCCAGGTGCGCGAACGCACCGGTAACGGGCTTCCACTGCGTGGTCTTGAGCCCGGAGATGCCGCCGCCTACTGCGAGGGGGTCCTGCTTGAGCAGGCTGTTCAGCTCGTCTTCGTCTGCGGCAGTGAAAATGAGCAGCGCGCCGGCACCGTCCGTGAACGGGCCGCTGGCCAGGACCTTGCCCTCTTCAACCAGGGCGGCAAGCCATTCGCGGTGGGCGGGACGGTGCTGGTCGCGCAGGGCTGCGGATTCGGCGTCGTACACGTACTCAACTGCATAAATACTCATGATCCCCACCCTAAGGGATGTCAGCCCTGCAGCAGCGCCACCCGGACCGCCACCGCGGTGCCTACGGCCCAGAGCATGGATGCCAGCGTGCCTATGATGAACCGTTCCGCGGCTGCCGGCGTCTCCTTCAGCTCCGCGTAACGGCCCAGTCCCTTGATGGCGACGACGTAGGCGATCGCCACGGGCTCGTCGGCCAGGATGGCGGTGGCCACGGCGAGGCGCTCCAGGAAACCGATAACCAGGCCCCCGCGCAGGATCACGGGCCCGGCGGGCTGCGGGGGCCGGTTCGGCAGCGGGGGCAGCGCAGGGCGGGCTCCCGTGTCGTGCACCTGGTCCGCGGCCGGGTCAAGGGCAGGATCCGGTCCGGGACGGCCCGCTTCCACTGCGCGGGCCAGCTTCAGCACCCCGCTGGTGACCGGCCAGCCGCCCACGGCGGCGGCCAGCAGGCCCAATGCTATCCAGAGCAGGTCCATGGGACTCCTTGTCTTCATCGAGATGGCAGAAACTGCACGTCTCGGCGCTGTAACGGGCAGTTTCTGCTATTTCGGGGGAGAACCGGCTGCCCGGTTCGCCCGTTCCAGGAGCGCGGCCGCCGCCGGACGGGCGGCCCATTCTTCCTGCCACCCGGACCGCTGGACGGCGCTGCTCACTGCCTGGGAACTGATCCCGAGCATACGGGCTGCCGCGCTCTGGGCTCCCCATTTATGCGGGTCCACGTGTTCCAGGATCCGCCACTCGGCCTCGCTCCTGCCGCAGACCAGGGCGGCGATGAGCACCAGCACGGCTTCGGCGTGGGCTGCGGCCTCCGCCGCTTCCGGTCCGCCCCCGGGGGCAGCAGCCACCGCAATGGGCGGACGGTCTCCGGTTTTCTTGGCGCGTTCGACGGCGGCGCGCGCGGCAATGAATGCCTCCCCCCCGGCTTCGCGGGAGGATGCGGGCAGCGGCAGCCCCACAGTGCCGACGCCGATTCCCACGGACCAGCAGCCCTCGCGCAGGGCCAGAAGTGCGGCGTTCACGACGGCATCAGCGGAGGAAGCCACGGCCTGCACCTCATCCCCCACCGTCCGCTCAAACGGCAGTTCGAGGTCCTCGTTCCCCAGCAGCTCCAGCAGCCCGGGAACGCGGTCGGAGCTGTTGCGGCTGTCCTTCTGGTCAATCGTCAGTACGAACATGCTGAAACCGTATTAGATTGCAAAGCTACTTACAAGCAAAATCGGTTTCAATTTGGATTGAAACTAGAAAAGGGTGACGGGTTTGACAATGTCCGCGTAGATCAGCAGCGCGCCCATCCCCATGAGCAGCACGGCGACGGCGTAGGTGACGGGCAGCAGTTTGGCCATGTCGAACGGCCCCGGATCCGGCCGGCGGAACAGCTTCGCCACACCGCGGCGCAGCGATTCCCACAGCGCCCCTGCCACGTGCCCGCCGTCCAGCGGCAGCAGCGGGATCAGGTTGAAGACGAACAATGCCAGGTTCACGCTGCCTACCAGGCCGATCAGCGTGGCCACCCGGTTCTGCACCGGAGCTTCTTCCATCGAGGAGATCTCACCGGCAATCCTGCCAACGCCTACTACGGACATGGGGCCGTTGGGATCGCGTTCTTCGGTGGAGAAGGCCGCCTGCGCAACATCGGCAATCCGCTGCGGCAGGTTGATGACGACGCCGGCAATCCCCTGCAGGTTCTCCCCCACCATGGGAAGAACCTCGGTGGCGGGCTGGCGGACCAGTGCGGTCTGGGAACCGACGCCGATAAACCCGACTTCCTCGGTCACCGGGTTGCCTGAGTCGTCCAGGACCGGGGTGCCGTCCTCCTCCGTGACGGGCCGTTCGGTCAGCAGCGGGGTGATGGCGGCTTCGGCCTCGACGCCGTCGCGCTCGTAGGTCACGGTGACCGAGCGCCCGGCAGCCTCGCGGATCAGTTCGGAGAGCTGTGTCCATTCCTGCACCGGCTGGCCGTCGAACCGGGTGATGGTGTCTCCGGGGAGCAGGCCGGCCTCGTGCGCCGGAGCCGCCGGGTCCGTCTCGGCGCATTCGGTCTGGCCGGCAGCCGCCTGGCTGCCGCTGATCACGCATTCGTTCACGGATGCGAGGGTGGTGGTGGCCTGCGCGCTGCCGAAGCCCATCAGCAGCACCGCAAAAAGCACGACGCCGATGAGCAGGTTCATGAACGGACCGCCGAGCATGATGATGATCCGTTTCCAGACGGGCAGCTTATAGAACACCCGGTTCTCATCCCCCGGTTCCAGGCGGTCGGTCTCCGCCTGGCGGGCATCCACGGCCAGCTGCTGGAACATGCCGGTGCTGGAGCGGCGCACATCGCCGTCGTGGGTTTCCTTGTTCGGCGGGAACATGCCGATCATCGAGACGTAGCCGCCCAGCGGCAGCGCCTTGACGCCGTATTCGGTTTCACCGCGCCTGCGGGAGAACACGGTGGGGCCGAAGCCGATCATGTACTGCGTCACGCGGACCTTGAAGGCCTTGGCCGGAAGCAGGTGGCCCACCTCGTGCAGTGCGATGGACACGGCGATGCCGACGGCCACAAACAGTACGCCCAGGATAAAAAGTAGAACGGTCAACGAACTTCCTTAGTTCTTCCGGCCTCCGCCGATTCGGGTCCGGGCAGCAGCCCGGGCCCACTTTTCAGCCGCCAGCACTGATTCCAGCGTCAGTTCGCCGGTCTCCGTGTGCTCAGCCAGCACGGCGGCGATCGTATCAACTATGGCTGTGAATCCGATGAGACCGTCGTGGAAGGCGTCCACGGCTTCCTCGTTGGCCGCGTTGTAGACGGCCATGCCGGTTCCGCCGGAGGCCGCAGCTTCCTTGGCCAGGCGAACGGCCGGGAAGGCCTCTTCGTCCAGCGGCTCGAAGGTCCATTCGGTGGCCTTGGTCCAGTCGCAGGGCGCTGCGGCGCCGGGCACGCGCTCCGGCCAGCCCATGCCCAGGGCGATGGGCAGCCTCATGTCCGGCGGCGAGGCCTGGGCAATGGTGGAACCGTCAGTGAACTGCACCATGGAATGCACTATGGACTGCGGATGGACCACGACGTCGATCCGCTCCAGCGGCACGTCGAAGAGCAGGTGCGCTTCGATGACCTCCAGGGCCTTGTTCACCATGGTGGCGGAGTTGGTGGTAACCATCCGGCCCATCTTCCAGGTGGGATGCGCCAGCGCCTGTTCAGGAGTGACACCGGCAAGCTCTTCGCGCCGGCGGGCGCGGAACGGCCCGCCGGAAGCGGTGACCACCAGCCGCTCCACCTCCTCGGGGCTGCCCGAACGCAGTGCCTGCGCCAGTGCTGAGTGTTCCGAATCGACCGGCACCAGCTGGCCGGGCCGGGCCGCCTGCTTAACCAGGGCACCGCCAACGATCAGTGATTCCTTGTTCGCCAGCGCCAGCATGTGTCCGGCGGCCAGGGCCGCGAGGGTCGGTTCAAGGCCGATGGACCCGGTCATGCCGTTGAGTACCACTTCGGCCTCGGGCCAGGATGCGACCGCGGTGGCGGCACCGGGGCCGACGAAGAGCTCGGGGTCGTAACCGGTCACGGATACTTCAGCGCAGGCCCGGCTCAGGGCATCCTTCAGCGTGGCCAGGTCCACCGCAGCGCAGCCGACGGCGGCGGCACGGGTATGCACGGCCTGCCGGGCGAGCAGATCCAGGTTGTTTCCGCCCGCTGCCAGGGCGACGATCCGGAACCGGTCCGGTGCGGCGTCGGCGACGTCGATGGCCTGGGTGCCGATTGAACCGGTGGACCCCAGCAGGACGACCCTGCGGGGAACCCGGTCACCGCCGGGCTGTTCCGGCTGTGCGGTGGCTGCCGTGGTTACGGGTTCAAAAGGCTGCGTCATGCTCTCCAGTATCCCGCACCGTGCCCGTTTCCGTTTCCAGCTTTAGCCCCGCGGCCAGGTTAGCCGCGGCCGCCGCCGGGGCAGTGCTCAAAGCGCAACCGGGAGGGCGCCGACGGCGTCGGGAATGGGCTCTGTTCCCGTCACCAGCCCCAGGACCTGCCCGCTGCCGCGTCCGGTCTTGGCCAGCTCGGCCAGCACCGCCGCGACGTCCTGCCGCGGAATCGTACCGGATGGAACCTCGGGGGCGAGTTCCACCAGTCCCACCGGCGGGCCGTCGGTCAGGGTGCCCGGCCGGATGATGGTCCAGTCCAGGTCCTTGCGCGCCATCAGGTCTTCCTCCGCGGCGCGCTTGGCTACCAGATAGGCGTACATCGCGTCCTGCAGCCCTTCCGGACGCTGCCCGCCGCGAACGGCTTCGGTTCCAGCGGAGGATATCTGGATCAGGCGTCCCACGCCGGCCTGTTCCGCTGCCTCAGCCAGCAGGATGGCCCCGGCGCGGTCCACGCTGTCCTTCCGCTCAACGCTGCTGCCCGGCCCCGCACCGGCGGCGAACAGGGCAAGGTCTGCTCCGGTGAGCACCTGGGTGAGGTCCTCGAGCGTTGAGTTTTCCAGGTCCAGGACCACCGGCGCCACATGGTCTGCTTCGAGGTCACCGGCCTGGTCGGGGTTCCGGATCAGGCCGGCGACATCGTGGTCCGCGGCAACCAGCAGACGGCCGGCTGCGCGTGCAATCTGCCCGTGGGCTCCAGCTATGACTATGCGCATAGCCCCAGTATCAGCGGTAGCGGCCCGCAACGGTCCCGGCGCGCACAAACTCTCTCCTGCGGGAGCGCATTTGCCTGCGGGTCAGCCCGGAAGGCCTGCCCGGCGCAGGGTCTGTTCGGCCTGGCGCAGCAGCGGTCCGTCGATCATTTCGCCGCGGAAGCTGAACACGCCGCCCTGATTCCGGGCAGCTTCCAGCAGCTGGCGCGCGTAGTCCTTCTCCTCCTCGGAGGGCGCATATGCTGCACGGACGGCAGCGACCTGGCCCGGATGGATACAGGCCTTGGCCGCAAAACCGGACGCGGCGCCGTCGCGCGCTTCTTCTTCCAGCCCAGCGGTATCGGCGATGTTTCCGTAGATGGAGTCGATGGCACCCTTGCCGTATGCTCCGGCGGCCAGCAGAACCGTTGACCGTGCCTGGACCGCCACGGGGCGGTAGGTGCCGTCGGGGCGGCGGCTGGATTCGCCGCCGAGGGAGGCCAGCAGATCCTCAGCACCCCACATCAGGGCGGCAACGTTCTTCTCCCGCGCCAGGTCCGGGGCACGCAGCACACCGAGCGCGGTTTCAACCAGGGCAACAACGCTCACATGCCGCAGGGCGTGGCTGATCTCCCCCGGGTCCTCGGCTTTGGCCGCCATCACCCAGTGGTAGCCGGTGGCTGCGAGCGCTTCCATGTCCGCGCGGAAGGAGCTGCTGCTCACCGGGTTGACCCGCACAATTGTCTTTTCCGGATCCAGCGAGGAGGCCGCGAGGTTCTCCCGGGCCTGCTCCTTGTCTTCAAAGGCGACGGCGTCTTCCAGGTCCAGGATCACGGCGTCGGCACGCTGGGCAGCCTTCTCGAAGCGTTCGGGCCGGTCCGCCGGGCAGAACAGCAGGGCAGGTCCCATGGGGAAAGTAGTCATTGGCTTGGCTCCTTGGCGGTAGTGCGGGTTCCTTTCAACCTACCGGTGAGCTGCGCCCGCCCGGTAGCGCAGGCCCAGTCCCGGCCGGTACTGAACCTCAGGTCCGCCGGATGGCCCCGACGGCATTGACTGCGCCCAGCATCAGGCCGGCGGCAGCAATCGCGGTGCCGAGTGCGGGGGCACCGCCGCCGGGCACGGCCAGGACTGCGTCCACCGCCACCACGGACAGTGCCGCCCCGATGTACTGCGCCGTGCGGTAAAGTCCGCTGGCTACACCGATCTCCCCCGCCGGAGACACAGCCTGGAGCAGGGACTGGTTTCCCACGTTGTTGAAGCCGTTCGGTATGCCCAGCAGGGCGCCGACGGCGGCCAGCAGCCACAGTGGCGCATCGGCGGTCCAGGTCAGAGCCAGGACTGTTCCAGCCACCAGGAACGCGGTGCCGCCGATGAGCAGCAGCCAGCGGGGACCAAGCTTCCTGCCGGCAGCGGTTGCGGCCATGGTGGAGAGCACCCCAACGCCGAAAACGGGAATCATCAGCGCCCCGGATTCGGCCGGACTCAGCCCCCGGGTACCTTCAAACCAGAGCGGCAGGCCGTAAAACACACAGTAAAACGCGGTGAAGGTCAGGACCGCCCGCCCGCAGGTACGCAGTACGGCCCGTTCGCCCAGCAGCAGCCGGACGTCGACGAAGGGCTGTTGGGTGTTCAGTTCCCGCCAGGCGAACAGTGCACCGATCGCAGCTGCCGCTGCCAGCAGTGCCGCGGCCCTGAAGAACGTTCCATCCAGTTCCAGCAGGCCCGCCATCAGGGCTACCAGCGCCAGGACGAACAGCAGCAGGCCGGGCACGTCGAGGAGTTTCAGGACGCTCCGGACGCTGCGCGCCTGAGGCCTGGGATCCGGAGCCACGGTCCGGAAGACCAGCAGGGCTGACGCCGCTACCAGCGGGATGTTGGCCCAGAAAATTGCCTGCCAGCCTCCGGCCACTACCAGGAACCCTCCGATGGACGGGCCGACCGCAGCCATGGTCTGCCCGCAGAGGGCAACGGTGCCAATGGCGCGGCGGCTGGAGGCGTTCCGGTCTTCGGCGCTGCGCCGGATGACCGCCATGGCGGCCGGAAAGTGGATGGATGCGCCGATACCCATGAGCACCCGCACCGCAATCAGCTCTCCGATGCCGGGAGCGAACGGCCCCAGCACGGACCCGGCCAGCACAATGCCCAGCCCGGTGAGATAGAGCCGGCGGGCGCCGAAGAGATCAACAAGCCCGCCGGCGGTGGGTGAAGCGACGGCACAGGCAATGTACATGCCGGACACCAGCCAGGGCAGGGCCGACTCGTCGCCGTAGAACACACCGATGGAGACCATCGCCACGGCAATGATGGAGGAGTTGAAGCCCTGCAGGATGGTGCCCGATCCCAGTGCCCAGCCGAGCCGGCGGGGCAGCTCGGGGCGCACCTCGGCAGCCGGCGCGCGAGTCACGGGCGGGTGGCGCCGGACGCGGCTGCCGACGGGAGGAGCGCCTCGGATGGCAGCGCAAACGCAACGTCCGGACGGGCTGCGAGCCGGCGGAGGACCGCATCGGCTACGTCCGCGAAGCACGCCTGACCCAGGACCCATCCGAACCAGCTCAGCCCCAGGAACCGGTGCCCGCCGCTGCGCGCGTCCTGAATAAGCTGGTCCACGGTGTCGTCGAGCAGCTGCTCGTAGTCCTCGAAGGGCAGCCCCCGCGTATAGAGGGCAAACATGTCCTCCGTCTCCAGGCTGAACGGCAGGGCCGTGAGTCCGGCAGCTGCGCCAGGCAGGGTCACAGGGACCTCATCCAGGGTCCAGTCACCAAACCAGGTGATGCCTTCCGCAGCGAGGAGCGACGTGGTGCGCGCAGTGGACGTCCGTTCGGGTGAGAACCACCCCCGCACCTGCCTCCCCGTAGCGGCCTGCACCGTTTCGAGGGATGCGGCGATGTAGGCGCGCTCGGCGGCCGCGTCCATGGCGGGGTCCAGTACGACGTTCGCCGCGGCTCCGCGGGCCACAATTTCCCCGGCCCGCTCCCCCAGCGCGCGGCCCAGGCCGGGCAGCGCCGCGGCATGGGCATCTAGTGCCACGGCGGCCGGCACCCCGTGCCGGGCGGCAATGTCCAGCAGCCGGAAGATTCCCGTGGTGAGGCCGAAGTCCCACTGGGACAGGCGCGCCACCTGGCCCGGACGCGGCTCACCGGTCTCCCTGCCCACCCCGCCCTGCATCGCCAGTGGCTTGTAGCAGCCCGGCGGCACCGGGTCGGCATAGCGGGGTGCATGCAGCAGCAGGGAAACGGTCAGCGGCGCCCCACCCTGCCAGGCCGGCCGAAAGGGTTCGTAGCTGCGGGGAATGTCAGGGGCGTACGTCACGGCATCGGCCGGGTGGTGGATGATGGGCACTGTTTCAGCTCCTAGCCAGGACGGGCTGCCCGGCCGCATCAGCCAGTTCCTGGGCGTACGCAAGCTGGGCATCGTAGTGGTGTTCCAGGTAGTAGTCGGTGATTTCCCCGGCGGTGGCCAGCCAGACGTTTTCCTGGCTGCGCAGGAACGCGAAGATGTCCCGGATATGCCGGTAGAGGTGGGGCTGGCCTGCCACAAAGGGATGGGTGGCCACGCAGGCTACCCGGCCCTGGCCGTCGGCGGCGGCGTCACGCAGCAGCCGGCTGACCTGGGCCGTGGCCAGGCGGGCAAAGGAGCCGCCGGAGAAGTGCTTGGCGTGCAGCAGCGGAACGTCGTTGAGCATAAACGAGTACGGGATGGAGACCAGGCGCGCTCCGCCGGCTGTGCGCAGCGGCCGGGGCTGTTCATCATGGATCCAGTCGGCGTGGTAGGTCATGCCGTGGGCGGCCATCAGTTCGCAGGTGTTCTCCGTGCCGGAGACCTTCGGCCCGAGCATCCCCTTGATCGGCTTTCCGGTGTAGGCCAGTGCCAGGGCCTGGTTCAGTTCGTAGAACTCCGCCTCCTGTGCAGGCGCCATGCCGTAGAGCGGGCGCAGGTTGTTGATGCCGTGGCTCATGACTTCCCAGTTCCGCTCCAGCATTGCGTCACGCACTTCGGGAAGTTCCTCCAGCACCTGCAGGCTCAGGGAAACCGTGGAGGGGATCTGAAACTCATCCACGGCACGCAGCAGCCGCCAGAATCCCACCCGGTTGCCGTAGTCCCGGTGCGTGTAGTGCTGCAGGTCCGGTGTGGACACCCGTCCCTGCACTCCTCCGCCGCCGGGCGGCACGTAGTCATAGTGCTCCACGTTGGGGGCGTGCCACACAGCCACCGTCTTTCCGCCGGGCCAGGTCACCCGGGGCCGGTCCGGCAGGGGCGCGTAGACCAGGCGCTCGTCGTGGCGGATCACGGATCCGTTCATGCCCGGACCGTTCCGTCTCCGGCCCGGCCGGCAGCGAGGGACGCCAGGCGGTCCAGGGTTTCGGCCAGGCCCACTACGTCCCCGAAGCGGTCCTGCATGTCCCAGAGGCTGACTTCGCCGGACAGGGTGCGGAAGTCATCAACGCACTCTTCCACGACGGACACCCGGTAGGAGCGGTACGCGGCGTCCATGACGGTGGCACGGACGCAGCCGCTGGTGGAGGTACCGGCAACAATCAGTTCGTCCGTGCCCAGTTCCGCCAGCAGGTCATCCAGCCGGGTTTTATAGAACGCAGTGGCTACAGTCTTCTCAACGACGTGGTCACCGGGCTCCGGAGCCACGACGGCGGAGATTTCGGTCCAGGGGTTGCCGCGCAGGCATCGCTCGGTGAGCGAGGAGCGTACCCGCTGGGCAAGCATGCGGTCTTGGAGGTCATCGAGGATCATTTTGATGTAGATGACGGGCACCCCGGCCGTGCGGGCAGCGGCCAGCAGTTCCGCCGTCGCCTCAAGCGCGGCGGCGGCCGAAGGGCCGCAGCCTTCGTGTTCCACAAAGGCCTTTTGAAAATCGACGACGACGACGGCCGGCCGCTGCCCGGGGCCCACCCGGGGGCGCTCGGCGCGCAGCTGCCGGATTCTTGCCATTTCCTGGTTCCAGTCGGGGCTTTGGGTGCTCATGGGATGTCCTGTTCTGTGGGGTTTAGTGCGCCGGCGGGACGGGAAGGGCCGCCAGGTAGTCTTCGATGCCGGCCACGGTGTGTACGTCGGCGATCTTGGCCTGGATATCCATCAGATTCGCGTTATGGATGTCCGGGTGCCGGTCCCCCACCGCGTCTTCGGCTACAACCGGGATGAATCCGTGCTGGAGAGCATCCAGGGCTGTGGCCCGGATGCAGCCGCTGGTGGTGAGTCCGGCGATCAGGACTGTGTCGATCCGCGCCGCGGACAGCAGCGAGGCCAGCGGCGTGCCGAAGAACGCGCTGGGGTACTGCTTGGTAATAAGGGTTTCGCCCGCATCGGGGGCGAGCCCCTCAATGAAGCGTGCCCAGGGGCTTGCCTCCTGCCAGACCCGGGTGGCCGGCACCTTCCGGGCAAAGAGGCCGCCGTCACCGGGGCCGGTGAACAGCACCCGGGTGACGTAGACGGGGATCCCCCTACAGCGGGCAGCGGCCAGCAGGCGGCGCATTCCCTGTACGGCAGCTTCCACGCCGGCGTACAGCGGCGAGGCCGGATCTGTGTAGGCGGTGGCCGGGTCCACCAGCAGCAGAGCCGGCCGCGCTCCCGGCCCCAGGCTGCCGTCCAGCCCGGCGGCACTGAAGTCGGACGCAAAGTCCGCTGCGGTGCGCGGCACCGGCGTCATCCGCGGACCTGGGCGAAGGCCTTGGCTGTGATGGCCGGGGCAATGTGCTGCTGCACCAGTGCCAAGTGCGCGGGGTGCACCTGGTAGGCACGCCAGGCGGCTTCATCCGTGAACGCCACTTCAAAGTGGATGTCCGCGTTGCCGTCCTTCAGTCCTGCATCCCGCGCAGCCTGGACGGATTCCACGCCGGGCACCAGGTGCGCAAGTGCCGCCAGCCCGGAAAGGATCGCATCAGCTGAGTCCGGCCCCGTGTCCGGGCGAAGTGTCAGCAGGCCAATGTGTCGGAAAGCCATGGGGGCTCCTCCTAGAATTCCTCGAGCAGACGCCCGAATCCGGTCAGTTTGTCTTCGATGCCCTGGGCGCGCAGCGCGTGCCAGATCGTGGCAGCGTTGATGGCGATCACCGGTTTGCCCAGTTCCTTTTCAAGTTCCGCGGCCACTTCAACGGCGCACAGGTTGGTGCCGGCCTGCACCAGGGCATCCACTTCCGGGCCGTCGACGGCCAGGAACGCTTCCCGGATCTGTTCCCGGGTTACCTCGGAGATGTTGGTGGCGGAGGTGCAGGCGAAGCCGTGCACCTGGTGGACTTCGTAGCCCATGTCGGTGAAGTAGGCACGGACCTGCTCGTCGCCAATTGGCTGGTAGGGCGTAATGAAGCTGATCCGGCGGGCGCCGAACTTCTTCAAGGCCGCGTCACAGGCGGCCGCACCCGTGGACAGTTCCAGTCCCCCGGCCTGCCGGCGGATGCCGTCTTCAAAGGCAGCGGGGCCGGCGGCGCCGCCCCCGAAGGTTTCAGCAGGAAAGCCCAGACCAAATGGGGCCGGCTCGGCGGTCAGCACGTCCCTCACGGCGTATCCGGTCTGGGTGCGCAGGTCCTCGAGGAATTCCACAAAGGACGCGTCGTCGCTGAGTTCAGGCTGGCTGATAAAGATCCGGCTGGCTGCGAAGCTGACCCCAGGCGGGCGCATGAGGTTGTATTCGGCTTCCACCACGGTGTTGGTGGAGGGCACAATCACGCCCAGGACGGCGCGTTCGGAAAGGTAGGAGGGCATTGTCTTCCTTAGGAGGTCTGGGGCGAGGGGACAGCAAGCAGGGCGTTCAGGGAGGTCCAGCCGAGCTGCGCGGTTGGAACCGGCCAGGCCTGGGCTGCGAGCGATTCGTAGGCTGACTTCAGGGCGCTTCCAGCAGCCAGGAGTCCGGTCACCGGGTAGATGATGAGTGCCACTCCGGCTGCAGTCAGGTCATCCAGGGTCCCGGGTTGGGGGTCCCTGGATTCGGACCGGTTCAGGACCAGCCGCTTGCCGGTGGCCCGGTGCAGGATGGTGAGTTCCTCCAGGGAAAGCTTTCCCTCCGGGAAAATCAGGTCCGCACCGGCCGCGGCATAGGCCCGGGCGCGCTGCAGGACGCCGGGGAACCCTTCGGCTGCGTACGCGTCGGTGCGGGCGATGACCAGCAGTTCCCGCCGGGCAGCAGCGGCTGCAGAGATTTTCGCCGCAGCTTCGTCCGCGGGCAGCATTTCAGGCGCGCCGGACAGCGCCTTCGGCTGGACCTGGTCCTCGATGGTGATGGCCGCGACACCGGAGCGTTCGTACACCGCGGTGGTGTGTGCTGCCTGGCGGGCGTCACCGTAGCCCCCGTCGCCGTCCGCGATGACGGGCAGCCCGGAGGCGGCCGCCACCGGTCCCAGCTGGGCAAGCATGTCCGTGCGGCCCACGAATCCCTGGTCCCGGCAGCCAAGGCCGGCGGCCGCCGCTGCCGCTCCGGATACGAAGCAGGCACCGAACCCGGCGTCGCGCACCAGGGCCGCGCTGACGGCGTCGTAAGCGCCGGGGGCCACCACTGTGCCGGCGGAGAGGGCAGCCCAGAGCCGGCGCCCGGCCGGCACTGCGGCGCTGCGGGCTGCCCGCAGCCCGCCGTCGAGGAGGTCGTTGGAACGCGCGACGGCCGAAAGCATGGAGGAGTTCAGCAGGTAGCTGCGGGCAAGTTCGCGGTCGGCCGCGATGCGTCCCAGCTTGACCGTCCGTTGGTGCCTGGCTGAGGTGTCCGTTTCCTGCAGGTCCTTGTAGTTCTGGATGGTGTTCTTCTGCAGGTAGTTCACCGCGGTGCTGCGCCGGGCGTCGTCGTAGGCTTGGGCGGCCAGGGCGGCGTCAGCGCCTGCCAGTGCGGCAGCAACCGTCCTGGCGGCGGCAACGGCGTCGTGGATGCCGCTGTTCATGCCCATGCCACCCAGCGGGTTGTTCACGTGTGCGCTGTCGCCGGCCAGCAGGACCCGCCCGGCTGCCATGGTTGCGGCAACGCGCTGCTGCACCACGTAGATGTTGGCATGGTCCAGCGGGTAGGCGCCTTCCTTAGGCGCCACGTTCTGCAGGCGGCGTTCAATCGCTGCGGGGTCCAGCGCCTCGGCGTCGGACGTTCCCTCACCGATGGGCATGAGGACACGCCAGTGCCGCGGGGTACGCAGCAGCACCCCCCAGTCGGCGGGATCGGAAAGGTAGGCCACCAGTGCCAGGTCATCGAATTCCTGCGCCAGCTCGTGCGTAGTGGAAGCGACCAGGAACCGTTCGGGAAGGGTGAGTCCTTCGAACGCGATGCCCAGCGACTTGCGGATGTTCGAGCGTGCGCCGTCGGCAGCGATCAGCCAGTCTGCCGTGTAGCTGGGCTGGCGTCCGTCCCCGTCCAGGAAGACCCGTGCGTTGCCGGTGCCGATTTCAACGCGCTGGACCGGGGCGCTGAAGCGAAGCGTGACGTGCGGATAGTCGGCCAGCCTGGCAAGGATGACTTCGGTCAGCCGGTTCTGCTCACACTGGAGCCGGTAGGGAAACCGGGTGTCATCGGAGAGTGCTTCCAGTTTCAAGTCCGCCAGGATGGCACCGGACTTGTCCCGGTACTGGAACCGCGGGGCCGGCAGGCCCAGTGCCTCAACCTCGGCCAGGATGCCCAGGTCGTCCAGCATCTCCAGGCTGGGCGGGTGGAATGTGGAGGCCCGGGATTCCTCGGCCAGCTCTGCGCCCGCTTCCAGGACCGTCACCGGGATGCCGCGCTGCGCCAGGGCCAGGGCGGCCACCATGCCGGTAGGTCCCATGCCGGCCACGAGGACCTGCACGTGGGTGCCTGCCTGGCCGTCCGGGCTGAATGTGTTTGTCATCGAGCTGCCACCTCCGTGGTCCGGGTGAAGGGCTGGTAGATAAAGGGCTGCCGGGTGGCTACCGGGTCCAGGTGGAACCCCTGGACCTTGGAGTGTGAGCCGCGCAGGTCGAGTTCTACTTTCATCTGCTCCTCGAACCCGCCGCGGCAGGTCCAGGCGGTTGGGTAGCGCATCAGGGCGATCGGCTGGCCGGGAACGAACTCGTCGGATTCAACCACCTGGCTGCCCAGTTCCCCGGCGGAATCGAGCCGGGCAGCGGACACGAGGTGGACACGGTTTTCTTCGGTGCGCTGTACTGCCGCGACCGTCGCCGCCTCGGGCCGGTCCCAACCGGTGGGGTGGACAATGAGTTCCGCGCCGCGCAGGGTGAGGACGCGGGCTACCTCGGGGTACCAGACCTCCGCGCCTGTCATAAAACCGATGCGGCCGATTCCGGTGTGCGCAACGCACAGTTCCTGTCCCGGCGCCGCCCAGCCCTCCGAAGCCTCCAGATGGGTCTTCCGGTAGCGCGCGCACACATTGCCGGAGGAATCGATGAGCCAGGTGGTGTTGTAGAACGCACCGTCTTCTTCTTCCACCAGGTTCACCGCCACGTAGAGGCGGGCGTGCTCGGCAGCAGCGCGGAGCTGCTCCAGGGCCCGGGCGCTGAACTGGGCGGCGGCGTGCGGATCGGCTGCCACCTCGCCGGGCCGGAAGCAGAACAGTTCCGGCAGCACGCCCAGCGTTACGGCGCGGGTGCCTGCATAGGCAATCTGGCCCAGGGCGCGGGTGAGGGTCCAGTCCCGGTTGTGGAACCAGGAGACCTGCAGCGGAGCAACGGTGATCAGCTTGGAGGGCATGTCTCCGGCCGGACCGTACATTGCCGCCGCCGGGACGTCCTCCACCGGCAGGACCAGGTCTTCGTACAGTTCGGGACGGCGCGCAGCAAAGATGTCCCCGCGCTGCGGGTCTGTCTTGTCATCCGCCGCCGCCGGGTCAAGGTCCGCCCAGACGAGTCCTTCGGCGGCTTCGCCTGCTGAAGCCAGCACCGCGCCCCCGGGTGAGACTATCTGCGATCCGCCCATCCAGGGGTAGGCATCGGGCGGCCCGCCCACCGTGTTGGAGGAGACGTGCCAGACGCGGTTTTCCATTGCCCGCTGCGGTACGTGCAGGCGGTGTTCGTCCGGGCCGCGGCTGTTCAGCGAGTTCAGCAGCACCTGCGCACCGTCCAGGGCCAGCAGGCGGGGCACTTCCGGGACAATCCCGTCAGCGCACATCAGCAGCCCCAGCCGGCCCAGTTCGGTGTCGACGGCGGTGACCGGCTCGGTTCCGGGAACAAAGAGCGTGTATTCGTAGTCCCAGAAAATGTGCTTGCGGTGCACCTTGGCAATTGCTCCGTCTGCGTCGATCAGGATCTGGCCGATGTAGACGTCCGGGGCGTCTTCGCCGCGCAGGTCAATGCCTGCGGCTACCCAGATGCCCAATTCCGCGCAGGCTGCGCGCAGGCCCGTGACAAAGTCGCCGGCGAGGTCTTCCGAATGTTCCCAGGCACCTTCGCGGGTGGTGAAGTCCCGGACGCGGTTGGAGTTTTCGGGAAGCACCAGCAGCTGCACGCCGGCCTCGGCTGCGCGCCGCATCCAGCCGATGCACATCTGCAGGTTGGCTGCGGTGTCCGGACCCGAGAAGAACTGGGCGGTGCCAAAGCGAACTGTCGCCACGGGCTTCCTTTCCTCAGCTATACCCAAGCCTATGATTGTCATATTCTGGGAATAGATTCCTATTAACTGGGAATAACGCTAGTGAGTTGAAAGGTGCCGCGTCAACGCATAACGCGAGGCGAAACAAGCATTTAACATTTGCTGGGACCGAAATTCCCATAGGATGGCACACCAGTGGCCGCAAAACGCACTGCATCCGTTCACTCCACACCAACCCACAAGGATCAGGGATGACCCCAACTACCCGTGCCAAAGGAACCAGCGGGGCCGAAACCGGCCGAAAGACCCTCAGCGTGCTTGGCCTCTTCACCGGTTCCCGCCCCACCTGGACCGTCGCCGAGCTGGCACAGGAGCTGGGGCTGACGACGTCGACCGCCTACCGGTATGTGGGCCTGCTGCGCGAGGAAGGGTTCCTGGAATCCGCCACGGACAGCGCCTACCGGGTCACCGCCCGCGTCCTTGACCTCGCTGCAGCCCACACCGCGAGCCGGACAGACATTGTGGACATCGCGGTGCCGGTCATGACACGGCTGCGGGACGAGGTGGGCGAGACCGTACTGATTGCCCGCCGCGCCGGGGACTACGCATACTGCGTGGAGCGGGTGGAGTCCCAGCAGGCCGTACGGCTGCAGTTCCGCCGGGGCCAGGCCATGTCCCTGCACTCCGGCTCGATCCCCCGGACCCTGCTGGCCTACATGCCGCGCGGCGAACGGGAGCGCTACGTGGCCTCCGTCCAGGCCCAGGTTGCCTCCGACGCACACCGCGCCCTGCTCACCCCCGAGGCCCTGGACGAACTGGCGCGCACCGGACAGACCGAGAGTTTCGAAGAGATCGATCCGCAGATCTGGGGCTGTGCAGCGGCCGTGCACGCGCCCGGCGGCGAAGTACTTGCCCTGGGCACCGCAGGTCCCGTCTACCGCCTTCAGGACGCAGACCGGGCCCGGATCCAGGCACGCATTGCCGACGCCGCACGGCAGATCACCGACGCCCTCGCCGTCGTCGGCTGATTCTGCCACGCAGCGATGGGCGCCTGCCCGCTCCGGGAAGCGGGCAGGTGCCCTTTTTCGGCGGCAGGACCGGATGCTCAGCTGAG
>JBELYP010000037.1:0-27623 GCA_040273995.1 Arthrobacter sp. | reverse complement strand
CCGGTGTTGCTGCCCAGTACGAATCCGAAGTTGTGTACCACCAGCTCCGTGAGGACCTGGAACGCCAAGGAGTTATCTTCCTGGACACCGACACCGCGCTGAAGGAACACCCGGAGATTTTCCAGGAGTACTTCGGCACGGTTATCCCGGTTGGCGACAACAAGTTCGGCTCGCTCAACACTGCCGTGTGGTCCGGCGGCTCCTTCGTGTACGTCCCCAAGGGCGTCCACGTGGAGATCCCGCTGCAGGCCTACTTCCGCATCAACACGGAAAACATGGGCCAGTTCGAACGCACGCTGATCATCGCCGACGAGGACTCCTACGTCCACTACATCGAAGGCTGCACCGCTCCGATCTACACCTCGGACTCGCTGCACTCCGCCGTCGTCGAAATCATCGTGAAGAAGAACGCCCGCGTTCGCTACACGACCATCCAGAACTGGTCCAACAACGTGTACAACCTGGTGACCAAGCGCGCCATTGCACACGAAGGCGCCACCATGGAATGGATTGACGGCAACATCGGCTCCAAGGTGACCATGAAGTACCCGGCCGTTTACCTGGTTGGCGAGCACGCCAAGGGTGAAACCCTGTCCATCGCCTTCGCCGGCGAAGGCCAGCACCAGGACACCGGTTCGAAGATGGTGCACATCGCTCCGAACACCAAGAGCTCAATCATCTCCAAGTCCGTTGCCCGCGGCGGCGGCCGTGCTGCGTACCGCGGCCTGGTCCAGGTGCGCGAAGGTGCCAAGAACTCCGCCAACACCGTCCGCTGCGACGCTCTGCTGGTAGACACCATTTCCCGCTCGGACACGTACCCCTATGTGGACATCCGCGAGGATGACGTGACCATGGGCCACGAAGCAACCGTCTCGCGGGTCAGCGAGGAGCAGCTGTTCTACCTGATGTCCCGCGGCCTTCCCGAGGACGAGGCCATGGCCATGATCGTGCGCGGCTTCATTGAGCCGATTGCCCGTGAACTGCCGATGGAATACGCCCTCGAACTCAACCGCCTCATCGAACTCCAGATGGAAGGAGCCGTCGGTTAATGTCGAAGCTAAACGACGCCGTAGTAAACGCAGCCGAGAACGTTGCTGAAACCGTAGCCGAAAAGGTCAGCAACGCCGTGGAAGGCGTCAAGGCACGCATCGGAGCTCCCTCCGGGGACCGCCGGGTCCGCATTGACGGTTTCACCGAGGAAGGCGAGAACCTTTCCCCGCTGAATGATTCCTCACCGATTCTGGGCGGCGACAGCAGCAAGTCCCACAGCCACGGCGCCGGGGCGGGCGTACCGGACAGCTCGCGCGCCGGACGCCTCACCTCCTTCAACCGGGCGGATTTCGGCAAGCTCACCGGCCGTGAAGAGGACTGGCGGTTCACCCCGCTCAAGCGCCTGCGCGGCCTGCACACCCAGGACCTGACCGGCACGGCCCCCGAGGTCGCCGTCGTCGCTCCTGAGGGCATCACGGTAGCCGGCATTGCCCGCGGCGACTCCCGCATCGGAACCGCCGGTGTCCCGGAGGACCTGGTTGCCGCTGCTGCCTGGGAAGCCTTCACCGAGGCCACGCTGGTCAGCATTCCGAAGGACACCCAGGCAGAAGGCACGGTGACGCTGACCATCACCGGTGCAGGCACCGAGCCAGCAGCCCAGCACATTGTCATTGAGGCGGGCGCCTTCTCCAAGGCGGTTGTTGTGCTGGACCACAAGGGCTCCGCCACACTGTCCCAGAACGTTGAGATCCTGGTTGGCGACGGCGCTGAACTCACCGTCATCACCGTCCAGGACTGGGACGACGACGCAGTGCACGCCTCCGCCCAGTACGCCCGGATTGGCCGCGACGCCCGCTTCAAGCACGTCGCCGTCAGCCTTGGCGGAGACCTGGTGCGCGTCACCCCGTCCTCGAAGTTCACCGCCACCGGCGGCGACGTCGAGATGTACGGCCTGTACTACGCCGACGCCGGCCAGCACCTGGAGCAGCGGCTCTTCGTTGACCACGCCGTAGCCAACTGCAAGTCCCGCGTGATGTACAAGGGTGCCCTGCAGGGCAAGGACGCGCACACCGTCTGGGTAGGCGACGTGCTGATCCGCAAGGAAGCAGAAGGAACCGACACCTACGAGGTGAACCGTAACCTGCTGCTGACCGACGGCGGACGCGCCGACTCCGTGCCGAACCTCGAAATCGAAACCGGCCTCATCGAAGGTGCCGGCCACGCCAGCGCCACCGGCCGTTTCGACGACGAGCACCTGTTCTACCTGATGGCCCGGGGCATTCCCGAGGACATTGCACGCCGCCTTGTGGTGCGCGGCTTCCTGAACGAAATCATCCAGCAGATCAAGGTTCCGGAACTGGAAGAGCGCCTGACCGCCGCCGTCGAGCGTGAGCTCGCCGTCGTCGAGGCCTAGGCCCTTTCGTCCTCCCAACCTGCAGACCGCACCGCACGCGTGCAAAGAGAAAGCGAAACTACGCATGTCCACTCTTGAAATCAAGGACCTTCACGTCAGCATTGAGACCGAACAGGGTGTCAAGAAGCAGATCCTGAAGGGCGTCAGCCTGACCATCAACACGGGCGAGACCCACGCCATCATGGGCCCCAACGGCTCCGGCAAGTCCACCCTGGCCTCCACCATCGCAGGCCACCCGCGGTACACCGTTGACAGCGGCTCCATCACCCTGGACGGCGAAAACGTCCTGGAGATGAGCGTTGACGAACGTGCCCGCGCCGGCCTCTTCCTGGCCATGCAGTACCCGGTAGAGGTTCCGGGTGTCACCATGACGAACTTCCTGCGTACTGCCAAGACCGCGATCGACGGCGAAGCACCGTCCCTGCGCCACTGGACCAAGGACGTCAAGAACGCCATGTCCCAGCTGCGCATCGACGCGGACTTCGCCCAGCGCAATGTCAACGAAGGCTTCTCCGGCGGTGAGAAGAAGCGCGTGGAGATCCTGCAGCTCGAACTCTTCCACCCGAAGTTCGCCATCCTGGACGAGACCGACTCCGGCCTGGACGTTGACGCGCTGAAGGTTGTCTCCGAAGGCGTCAACCGCGAGCACGAAGCCGGCAACATGGGTACCCTGCTCATTACGCACTACACGCGGATCCTGCGCTACATCAAGCCGGACTTCGTGCACGTGTTCGTTGACGGCCGGATCGCCGAACAGGGCGGCCCCGAGCTCGCCGACCGCCTTGAAGAAGAAGGCTACGACCGGTTCACCAAGACCGGCGCAGTCAGCGCCTGAGCACACCAGGCACGCCGGAACACGAGGAGCAGAACATGAGCGACGCCAATCTGGCCCAGACATCCCTGGAGGACGTCGAAGAGGCCCTCAAAGACGTCATCGACCCCGAGCTGGGGGTGAACGTCGTCGACCTGGGCCTGCTCTACGGGCTAAAGTACGCCGACGACGGAGCCCTGCTCATCGACATGACCCTGACCACTGCCGCCTGCCCGCTGACCGATGTCATCGAAGAGCAGACCGGCAAGGCCCTCGAGGGGATCGTCGACGAGTTCCGGCTGAACTGGGTGTGGATGCCGCCGTGGGGTCCGGAAAAGATCACCGACGACGGCCGTGACCAGATGCGGGCCCTGGGTTTCAACATCTAGGCACGCTGCAGCACGCTGATGGGCGGGCACCCCGGGAGGGGTGCCCGCCCATTTGCCGTTTACGGCCGCCCGAGGACGCGGCGGCGTCGGCCTTCCGGCTGCACCGGCTGCACCGGCTGCTCGGGCGGCACCGGCTCTCCGATGCCGCGGGCCGCCAGGGCGTCACCGGTCTGCTGGGCGTAGGCCACAGCCCGCACCACGACCGGAACAGCCAGCGCCCGCGGGTTGCGTTCCAGCCCCCTGGCCTTTGCTGAGCTGCGGACGTCGGCCGCCGATCCCAGCAGATACGGGACGCTGCGCAGCATCAGGGCCAGCGCCAGGCCAAAGCGTTCCTGATCCGCCCCGAACGCCCGCAGCGGCCGCACCAGGGCCACCGTGCCGTCGAGCAGTTCCGGTACCGGAACGGTGAGCACCAGGAGCCTGGCTGCCAGCGCACAGACCGTGATGTTCCCGGTCACCGTGACAGCGGCCCAGATGCCGGCAGACCAGAGCTGGAAGGCGCCAAGAACCAGCAGGACCGGCCACATCAGCCTCAGCGGGCGGAGGAACTCACGCAGGAGTCCGGCACCGGCGTAGCCAAGCACGGTCAGCACTGCAGCGGCTCCGGTTGCCGCCGGGCGGGCGGCGGCCAGAGTGGCCACCGAACCAAGAACTATGACGGCGGCCTTCAGCCACAGCGGCGCCCGGTGTACCGCACTGGTTCCGGGATGGTAGGCGCCCAGGTGCCTGCTGTTCTTCTTCACGGGCTCACACCGTCCGCTGCCCGGCGGGCGGCTGGGCCGCCAGCTGCCGGTAGGCCGCAATACTCTCCGCAGGCGGCCCGTCCGCAGCGATCCTGCCACCCTCCACTACAACGACGCGCTCGGCGTCGGCGGCGAAGTCCAGGTCGTGTGTGGTGAAGATGACCTGCTGGGGGAGCCCGGCCAGAATGCCCCGGAGCCGGACAGTATTGCGCAGGTCCAGCAGGGTGCTCGGTTCATCGGCCACCAGCACGGCCGGCTCTGTTGCCAGCACTGCCGCCAGCGCCATCAGCTGCCGCTCTCCGCCGGAGAGGTCGTAGATGCTGCGGTCGGCCAGGTGCAGGAGGCCGAAGCGTTCGAGAACGCGTTCGGCCGCGGCCCGCCTCTCCGAGCCGTTCCGGATGCTGCGGCGCAGGGACAGTTCGACGTCGTCGCGGCCGGTCGGCATGACGAGCTGGGAGAGCGGGTCCGTGAAGACAAAACCCACGCGGCGGCGCACCGCGGAGCCCTGGCGGGCGGTATCCGCCCCTTCCACACTCACGGTGCCTGTTGTTGGCAGCAGCAGGCCGTTAATGAGCCGCAGGAGGGTCGACTTGCCGGACCCGTTGGCGCCGATCACTGCGATGCGGGCTTCCGTGAGCGCCAGCGAGACCGGATGAAGGATGGGCGGATCTGCCGGGTCAGAGTCCGGCGCCCGGACCCCGGCTGCCTGGAACAGGACAGTCATGGGCGGGGCGCGCCCTTCCGGCGCATGCCCGGGGCCAGCCGCGGAAACGCGGCAAAGACGCTGACCGCGACGGCGGCTGCTGCCAGGTTCTTGAGCACATCTCCCGGCCAGAACATCGCATCGGCGGCCAGCGCGGCGGGAAAGGACAGCTTGGCATTAAGCATCAGGCCGGCGATGCCGAGCGGATGGATCACCAGGAAGCTGGTACCCAGACCGCACGCGAACAGCAGGGCAAAGCGGGCGCGGCTTATCCGGCGCAGAAGCAGGCGCACCAGCAGCCCCGCCACGAACGCTGCCAGGGGGAAGGACAGCAAATAGCCGGCCGAAGGTCCGGCCAGGACCCCCGGGCCGGAACTGAACCCGCTGAAGACGGGCAGCCCTGCCAGGCCGGCGATGAGGTACAGGCCTACTGCCGCGGCGCCGCGTCCGGGACCGAGGATCATACCGGTGAGTACTACGGCGAGGGTCTGCAGCGTAATGGGAACTCCCGCAGCCAGGGGAATGCCGGGCAGCAGCGAAAATGCCGCGACGAGTGCCGCGAAGACGGCGATGTAGGACAGGTCCGCAGGGGAAGTGCCCGGGATTGGCGAACCGGCCGGGGATACCGTGGGTTCGGAGGCGGAGGCCATTTGTGCTCATTTCGTCGGGGTTCTACAACTCGCGTCATGTGGGCACCGGGGATTCTGCCCGGTATTGCTGAGACTAGACCGGCACCGGCCCGTTTTCCTTTGTTGGGTTCCTACAAATTCGCGGGAACCGGTAGACTTGAAAGGCTGCCTTCGCAGAATCCGCGTATATGCGCTTGCAACGCGCATCCAATCCACCCCCTTCGAAAGGTCTCTCCTTAGTGATTGCCGTATCTGAACTCGAGCTGCGTGCCGGCGCACGCCTGCTCATGGAAGCGGTTTCATTCCGTGTGGACAAGGGAGACAAGATTGGGCTGGTGGGCCGTAACGGCGCCGGCAAGACGACACTGACCAAGGTCCTCGCCGGCGAAACCCTCCCGGCCGCCGGGCATATCAAACGCAGCGGGGACATTGGCTACCTGCCGCAGGATCCGCGTACCCCGGACATGGAGCAGCTGGCCCGTGACCGCATCCTCTCCGCCCGCGGGCTGGACAAGGTCCTCACGGAGCTGAAGAAGTGCCAGGACGAGATGGCCAGCGGTGACTCCGAGGTTTCCGAGAAGGCCATGAAGCGCTACGACCGGCTCGAAGCGGAGTTCCTCTCCGCGGGCGGTTATGCAGCCGAGTCCGAAGCAGCGACGATCTGCGCGAACCTGGCCCTGCCGGACCGGCTGCTGAACCAGCCGCTGAAAACCCTGTCCGGCGGCCAGCGCCGCCGCGTGGAGCTCGCCCGGATCCTGTACTCGGATGCCGAAACGATGCTCCTCGATGAGCCCACCAACCACCTCGACGCCGATTCAATCGCCTGGCTGCGTGAGTTCCTGAAGAACCACACCGGCGGCCTGATTGTCATCAGCCACGACACCGGTCTGCTCGAAGCCACCGTGAACAAGGTCTTCAGCCTGGATGCCAACCGCGCCACGATCGACATCTACAACATGGACTGGAAGCGCTACAAGATCCAGCGCGAGACGGACGAGCGTGCCCGCAAGCGGGAGCGCGCCAATACCGAAAAGAAGGCCGGCGCACTGCTGGCACAGGCCAACAAGATGAAGGCCCGCGCCTCCGGTGCCTCCGCCGCCCAGAGCATGCTCAAGCGCGTTGACCGGCTGATGAGCGGGCTGGACTCCGTGCGCGCCACGGACCGCGTGGCGGCGCTGCGTTTCCCGGATCCGGCACCGTGCGGCAAGACCCCCATGATGGCCGAGGGCCTGAGCAAGAGCTACGGCTCGCTTGAAATCTTCACCGACGTGGACCTGGCGATTGACCGGGGTTCAAAAGTTGTCATCCTGGGCCTGAACGGTGCCGGCAAGACCACCCTGCTGCGGATGCTGGCCGGCGTAGACACCCCGGACACCGGACGCATCATCCCCGGCCACGGGCTGAAGATCGGCTACTACGCCCAGGAACACGAAACCCTGGACACCGACCGCACCGTGTTGCAGAACATGCGCTCCGCCGCGCCGGACATGGACGACGCCGAGGTGCGCAGCGTGCTCGGTTCCTTCATGTTCAGCGGTGACGACGTGGACAAGCCCGCGGGAGTGCTCTCCGGCGGTGAGAAGACCCGCCTGGCACTGGCCACGATCGTGGCCTCCTCGGCGAACGTCCTGCTTCTCGACGAGCCCACCAACAACCTTGACCCGGCCTCCCGCGAGGAGATCCTGGGCGCCCTCAGCAACTACTCCGGCGCCGTCGTCATGGTCAGCCACGATGAAGGCGCCGTCGCGGCCCTGAACCCCGAGCGTGTGGTTCTGCTGCCCGACGGCGACGAGGACCACTGGAACGAGGGTTACCTCGAGCTCGTTACCCTCGCGTAACGCGGTACAGACAGCGAAAAAGGCCGCCGTCCCTCCCGGGGACGGCGGCCTTTTGGCGCGTCTATCCGTTGCCGGCCCAGGGAGCCGCTAGAACCCCTGCGCGTCGAGCATCGCGTCTTCCTCTTCCTCACCGGTAGGACCGCGGCGCCTGCGGACGGGCCGCGTCCGGCGGAGAGCTGGCGCAGCTGAGTGGATCTCGTCGTCGTCCTCCCAGTCGTCTTCCTCTTCCTCTCCGGCTTCGATGATGTTCCAGGCCTCCTGGCGGGCAGCGTAGCCAAACCCGACGAAGAACAGCAGTCCGAACGCATACCACTGCAGGGCGTAGGAGAGGTGCGGACCCTCATCGAGCGCGGGTTTGGGAGCGGCCTCCGGCCGGCTCGCCGGCGCAGGGTCCTCAGTGTCCAACAGGCCGTAGGCGGCCTGCTCCAGCGGGTACCCGAGCTGTTCCTGGTACTCACCCAGATCGATAGAGGCCAACTGACCCTCAGGCGCACCGCGCAGCAGGGTGGGCTCGGCAGGTTTCAGACGCGCCGTCACGGTCACCTCGCCTTCCGGAGCGGCCGGAACCTCATCCGGCCATCCCGCCTCGTTGTCTCCGATCGGCAGCCAGCCGCGGTTCACCGCAACGGCGGTGCCGTCCGCAAGCTGCAGAGGGACCAGGACCTCGTAACCCGGCCGGCCATTGAGCGGACGGTTGCGCACAATCCGCTGGTTCGCGGTGTCATAGGTGCCGGTCATTTCGACGGGGAGCCATTCCGCAGACGGATCGAACTCCTCAAAGAATCCTGCCGCTTCCTCAAAGGGCACCGGGTCGGCGGAGTAGTTCGTTTCCACCCATCCGATGTCCTCCCGAATGGCATCGCGGCGCTCAAGCTGCCACGTGCCCAGGTAGGCGCAGACGGCGGCCAGCGCACACACCAGGGCGAACCAGCCCAGCCAGCGGCTGGAGAGGAGGAACTTGTACATCTAGGGGGTGTCGCTTTCGGTTTCGGCGCCGGACAGCGGCAGCGTTTCCTTCCAGAGGGAGCGGACCTGGAGGTATTCCTCCAGCCAGCCGCGGTGTTCCCCGCACGCCAGCCAGATCTTGCGGCGCTCCGGGGTATGGATCTTGGGGTTGTTCCACAGCAGCTGCCAGGCCGCGTCTGCCCGGCAGCCCTTCCTGGAACAGCGGGCACGGTCATCTGAGCCGGCGCCGCCGGATAACTGGTCAAGCAGGTTCATGCGTCTGGGGCCTGTGTTCCGCGGCCCGCCGGGCCGTCATTGTCGATGATTTCACCGCTCAGCACGGTGGTGCCGGGGTTGTCCTCTGCCGGGGATACCCGCGCTTCAAGCTCCTGCGGACCCGCGGCCTGGTAGGGCGAGTCGCCTCCAATGTTGGAACTGTCACTGCCTCCGTTGGCAATCACCACCGCGAACCAGGGCAGCACAACTGCGCCTGCCACTACCACCCACAGCATCCAGCCATGGACAAAGAACAGCATGAACAGGCACACCATGCGAATGCTCATGGAAACCGTGTACTTGACCATGCGCGCATGCATTTCATCGGTGTGCGCCGAACGGGCGTCCGTAATCCGCGGAATACGGCCGCCGCGGCGGGATAGCTTGATCATCCCTTGGTCATCGCAGAATCGTCACTGGGTCATCACTCTCCAAACAGATTCCCTATTGTCTCACTGCTGCCGGTGAACTTGTAGTTGCCTCCCGCGCCGATAGGATCGGAATCTCACGCCCAGCCCCAGAACGTAAGGATTATTTGTGCAGAACGATTCCCAGACCCAGGCCGGCCGCAGTGTCCTCGTCACCGGCGGCAACCGCGGCATAGGCCTGGCCATCGCCAGGGCGTTTGTGGAAGCGGGGGACAAGGTGGCAATCACCTACCGCAGCGGCGAAGTGCCCGAGGGCATGCTCGGCGTGAAGGGCGATGTTACGGACATGGCCTCGGTTGACGCTGCGTTCACCGAGGTGGAGGCCGCTCACGGTCCGGTGGAGGTGCTGGTTGCCAATGCAGGAATCACCCGGGACACCCTGCTGCTTCGCATGAGCGAAGACGACTTCACGGACGTAGTGGACACCAACCTCACCGGTGCCTTCCGGGTGGTCAAGCGTGCCTCGAAGGGAATGCTGAAGCTGCGGCGGGGGCGCGTGGTCCTGATTTCCTCGGTGGTGGGGCTTTACGGGTCCCCGGGCCAGGTCAACTACGCCGCTTCCAAGGCGGGCCTCGTGGGCATCGCCCGCTCCCTGACCCGTGAACTGGGGTCGAGGAACATCACTGCCAACGTGGTCGCGCCCGGCTTTATCGACACGGACATGACGCGCGCACTGCCCGAGGATACCCAGAAGAACTATCTGTCCTCCATCCCCGCCGGACGGTTCGCCGCTGCGGAAGAGGTGGCAGCCGTGGTCCGCTGGATCGCGGGTCCTGAAGCCGGCTACATCTCCGGTGCGGTCATCCCCGTGGATGGCGGACTGGGAATGGGACACTAGCGCGCACGCATGCCGGCGGGGTATTCCTTGGAGGTTTCCACCAAAGCGCCCGCCGGCGGCTGCTGGCAGGATGGGAAGCTGAGAGCGCATCTTTAGCTATTTACGACAAAGTTTCCACAAAGGAGTACTCATGGGCCAGCTCGAGCACAAAGCGGCAATCGTCACCGGGTCATCCCGGGGCATCGGCGCTGAAGTCGCAAAACTGCTCGCCGGCGAGGGAGCGGGCGTAGTGGTTAACTACCGCCAGAAGGCGCCCCGCGCCAATAAGGTTGTTGCCGGCATCGAGGCGGCCGGAGGCCGGGCGGTTGCAGTCGGCGCAGACCTGACGTCCCCGGAAGGCCCTGCCGCGCTGGTGGACGCTGCCCTTGATTCCTTCGGCAGCCTGGACGTGCTGGTACTGAACGCCTCCGGCGGAATGGAAACGGGTGTGGAGGAGGACTACGCGCTCAAACTGAACCGCGACGCGCAGGTAAACATGCTCAGCGCTGCCGCCGCTCAGATGAAGCCGGGCTCCCGGGTGGTCTTCGTGACCAGTCACCAGGCCCACTTCATCAACACCGTTCCCACCATGCCGGAGTACGAGCCCGTGGCACGCAGCAAGCGTGCCGGAGAAGACGCCCTGCGCGCCCGCATCCCGGAGCTGGAGGAAAAGGGCATCACCCTAGTAGTGGTCTCCGGCGACATGATTGAAGGAACCGTCACGGCCACCCTGCTGGACCGCGCCAATCCGGGTGCTATTGAGGCCCGCCGTGAAGAAGCCGGGCGGCTCTACTCCGTAGAGGAGTTCGCCGCCGAGGTAGCCCGCATGGCCCTCGCGGATGTGCCCACCGGGCACACCGAGTACGTCGGCGGGGCGGACTACCTCAGCGCGTAGTTCCTACAGCTTCACAAAATGCTGAACCACGTCCAGGCTGGGCAGGTTCAGCACGGCATCCGCGGCGGCCTGCACTGGCGGCTTGGCATTGAAGGCCACGCCCAGTGCGGCCGCCGCCAGCATGTCCAGGTCATTGGCGCCGTCGCCAACCGCAATCGTCTGGTCTAGGCGGATTCCCTGTTCTGCCGCCCATTCGCGCAGTGAGCTGGCCTTGACCGCACGGTCAACCACTTCTCCGGTCACCGTTCCGGTCAGCACGCCGTCCTGGATCCCCAGCTGGTTGGCCCGGGCGTACGTCAGCTCCAGCCCGGCGGCCAGGGGAGCGAGCACCTGGTTGAAACCGCCGGACACCACTGCCACCGCATGACCGGCCGTCAGGAAAGCTTTTACTAAAGCCTCTGCGCCGTCGGAGAGCTCAATCCGCGTTCCAACCTCCGCGATCACCGACTCCGGCAGGCCGGCGAGTGTCTTCACCCGGGCATGCAGGCTCTGGGCGAAGTCCAGCTCCCCGCGCATGGCGGCTTCGGTCACGGCCGCAACCTCTTCCTCGCGCCCGGCGTGCGCCGCCAGCAGCTCAATGACTTCCTGCTTAATCAGGGTGGAGTCAACATCCATAACCAGCAGCTTCCGTCCCGGCTCAACCAGGGAGGCGGGCACGACGGCGCTCTGCGCGGGGGCAGCGCCGCCGTCCAGCGCCGCGGCGGCAGCGGCGGCGACGGCGGTCCGCAGCGCTTGGAGTCCGCCGTCGTAGGTTACGAACAGTTTCGAGACCACATAGCCGTCACCTTCAGCGTTTTCCAGCTCAACGATACGGGCCCCCGTGCCGGCAACAGCCTGCTGCACCTTCCCGAGGTATGCGTCGGCGAGTTCGCGTCCGTAACTGACAACGCTGTATTCCGGGGAGGTTTCAGGGGACATGCGGGAGTTCCGATCTCTGTGCAGGTGAGGCGGCCGGTCTGGACACGGCCGTGCGGACATGCGGCGGCGTCGCGTTTCGCCAACGCGCCTTTCTTTAGCCTAGTGTCTACTGCTATGAGTGATGTTCTTGAATTTGCCGGAGTAAGTGTCGTCCGGGGCGGAAAAACCCTGCTGGACGGCGTGAACTGGCAGGTGAGGGAGGGCGAACGCTGGGTCATCATGGGCCCCAACGGCGCCGGCAAGACCACGCTGCTGCAGATCGCCGGCGGCCGGATGCACCCGACCCGCGGCATGGCCGGAATCCTGGAAGAAGTACTGGGCGCCGTCGACGTCTTTGAACTGCGTCCGCGCATTGGGCTCGCCTCTGCAGCCCTGGCGAACCAAATTCCTGAGCATGAGACCGTCCTCAACGTAGTGCTCACGGCTGCCTACGGCATGACCGGCCGCTGGCGGGAGAAGTACGAGAAGCTGGATGAGCGCCGCGCTTTCAGGCTGCTGCATGACTGGGGCATGTCCACCTACATCAACCGCAAATTCGCGTCGTTGAGCGAGGGCGAACGCAAGCGCGTACAGATTGCCCGTGCCCTTATGACGGACCCGGAGCTGCTGCTGCTGGATGAGCCGGCTGCCGGACTCGACCTTGCCGGCCGGGAGGACCTGGTGCAGCGCCTGTCCAGCCTGGCGGCGGACGAGGAAGCCCCCGCAATCGTCCTCGTAACCCACCACCTCGAAGAGGTCCCGCCGGGCTTCACCCACGCGCTGCTGATGCGCGAAGGCACCGTCATTGCCGCCGGGGCCATTGACGCAGTCTTCACCGAGGAGCACCTGAGCACCGCCTTCGACCTGCCGCTGGCTGTCCACCGCGACGAGGCCGGCCGGTACACCGCCACGGCACGGCGCTAGCGGAGAACCCCACCTGAATGTTCCTGTCATCGGCAGGGTGGCTCCATGACGCCCTGGTACTGTTCGCCGGTCTCTGGGCCGGAACCATCAACGCCATTGTGGGTTCGGGCACCCTGGTGACCTTCCCGGTGCTCGTGGCCCTGGGATATGCGCCCGTGGCAGCGACCATCAGCAACGCCATGGGCCTGGTGGCCGGCAACATCGCCGGATCCTGGGGCTACCGGAGGGAACTTGCCGGACTTGGCGGCACCCTGCTGCGGCTGCTGCCGGCCTCCATCCTTGGCGGCATTGCCGGAGCCTGGCTGCTGCTGCACCTGCCCGAAGATGTGTTCGGCGCCGTGGCGCCGTTCCTGATTGTGGTGGCGCTGCTGTTCGTCATTTTCCAGCCCAAACTCCAGGCCTGGGTGCGCGAACGCGCGGCGCGGAATGAGCAGGCCGGAGACGTCATGGAGGGGCCTGCCCGTCCCTCCTGGCAGCTGACGGTGCTGATCTTCCTGGCCGGCATCTACGGCGGATATTTCGTTGCGGCGCAGGGCATCCTGCTGGTTGGCATCCTGGGCATCTTCCTTCACGGCACCCTGCAGAACGCCAACGCGGTCAAGAACATCCTGGTGCTTGGAGTGAACGTGGTAGCGGCGTGCTCCTACCTGCTCTTCGCCTTCGACCGGATTGTGTGGCCAGTCGTGGCGCTGATCGCAGTGGGTTCGCTGATCGGGGGCTTCGTGGGAGCAGCAGTGGGACGCCGGCTCAACCCGGGTGCCCTGCGCACCGTAATTGTCCTGCTCGGGCTCGTGGCCCTGTGGATTATGGTTTTCTAAGTGAGCGTTATCCAGCTTGAATCCGCCGATGATCCCCGCGTCTCCGATTACACCCGGCTGACGGACACCGCGCTGCGCCGCCTCCGCGAGCCGGCAGAGGGAATGTACATCGCCGAATCCTCCAAGGTCCTGCGCCGTGCCATCGACGCCGGCCACACCCCGCGGTCCTTCTTCCTGGTGGAGAAATGGCTGGAAGACCTGCAGGACATCCTTGACCGGTTCCCGGACGTTCCGGCCTTTGTGGGCACTCCCGCGATTCTCGAGTCCATCACCGGATTCCACCTGCACCGCGGAGCCCTGGCTGCGATGCACCGTCCGGCACCACTGGAGCTGGCTGAAGTGCTGGCAGCCTCCCGCCGGATCGCGATCCTGGAAAACATTGTTGACCACACGAACATCGGCGCGATTTTCCGTTCCGCTGCCGCACTGGGCGTGGACGCCGTCCTGGTGAGTCCGCAGTGCGCTGACCCGCTGTACCGCCGGGCCATCCGCGTCAGCATGGGCACGGTCTTCCAGGTGCCCTGGCACCGGCTGGATTCCTGGCCCGGCGCGCTCACCGAGCTGCGGTCCGCGGGCTTCACCACGGCAGCCCTCGCGTTGGAGGAGGATTCCCTGACCCTGCAGGAGCTGGGGGAGCGGCACTACGAGCGACTGGCCCTGGTCCTGGGCACCGAGGGTGACGGACTCTCACGCAGCACCCTGGCCGAAGTGGACCTGACAGTCCGGATTCCCATGCAGCGCGGCGTCGACTCCCTGAATGTGGCTGCGGCCTCGGCCGTGGCGTTTTGGGAATGCCGGGTTTTTTAGCGTCTTCTTACGCTTATATCCGGAGCGGATTGGTGTCACACTGGGCGGTGCACGAAGCGCCATCGTCTCTCTTCACCCCCGGGGGCAGTAAATGCCGGCACGCAAGCACGGTTATCGGCGGATTGCCGCACTGTGCCTTGCAGCAGCGGTGCTCCCGGCGCTGGCGGCCTGCGGACCCACCGCGGAGCAGGTAACGGCCAGGACCCAGACTTCCGTATCAGCCCCCTCCACCCAGCCTCCCGCCCCTCAGCAGGCACGGATACGGACGGCGGAGCCTGAGCCCACCACTGTTCCGGAACCCATCGAGGTTACGGTCAGCGGCGCCCAGGCGGATATGACCGACGCTGTCCAGCAGGCCTGCCAGTTCCTGCTCCGGCAGGATCCGGGGGCCTTCGACGGAGCCGCTGACTGCCTGGCAGCGGCCATGGAAGCCGGGAAAGGCGCGGCACAGAAGGTGACGACGACGGCCAGCTGGCTGCCGCCGGGAACCTACACCATGGCGTTCCGCACGGCCGGCGGGTTCGCCATGGAACTCGAGAGTGCTGACGGAGAGCTGGCAATCACCGTAGCCGGCGGAACACGAACCCTGCGTACGGCGGATTCCGAAGTGAGGGCGGATTCCTCCGGCGGCGCAGAAGAAGCCTATGCTGCCGTACTGGCCGACGCCGCCGAGCTCACCGCCAACCCGGAGCGGCTGCGCGCCCTGCTTCAGACCGCCAACCCCGCCCAGGTGGACTACGGCGTGGACTACCAGGGCGCCCCGGCAACCCGGCTAACCGCCGTCATCGAGCCGGAAAATCCAGGCGACTTCGCGGGTGCGGTGGTACTGACCCTCGACGAACTTTACCGGCCGCTGCTGATTGAGTACTCCGGCATTAACCGCGGGATCAGCACTTCCATCCGTGCTGAAATCACCGGCTGGGGAGCGGACGGGCCGCTGCGTTAGACTGCTGGCAGCGGAACAACGGCAGGCACTGTGCGCCTTTTGCGCATAACGGCCCGCCTTGCGCTAAGATTGATTGTTGGCCAATCGGCCTCAAGAGCTTTAAACCCCAATGTGCCTGGCAAAATCCAGTCACCTAGAGAAGGTATTACTGTGAAGTCTGACATCCACCCCACTTACGCGCCGGTAGTCTTCCGTGACCTTGCGTCCGACACCGCGTTCCTGACCAACTCCACGGCGACGTCCTCCAAGACGATCGAGTGGGAAGACGGCAACACCTACCCGCTGATCGAGGTGGAAATCTCTTCCGCATCGCACCCGTTCTACACGGGCAAGCAGCGCATCATGGACTCCGCCGGCCGTGTGGAGCGCTTCAACGCACGCTTCAAGAACTTCGGCGGCAAGAAGTAGGCTTAGCCCTGCTTGGCAGCAGCCTAGAATTGAAAGGTCCGTCCGGAATCATCCGGGCGGACCTTTCGTTTACGTCCATAGCCGGGGCGGGCCGTCCCGGGGTATTAAGTTTGTCCAGGAGGATCAGCATGAGCGAAGCGCACGACGGCAGCCGGCATGGGGAGTACAAGGTCCCCGGAGGCAAACTGGTCGTGGTGGACCTCGAGGTGAAGGACGGCCGCCTGGATTCGGTCTCCCTCAGCGGTGATTTCTTCCTGGAGCCTGATGAGGCGCTGGCGGAAATCAACGCCGCCCTGGCCGGATTGTCAGCGGAGAGCACCGCAGAGCAGATTGCCGACGCCGTACGCTCCCGCCTCCGTCCCGACACCGTCCTGTTCGGCTTCTCCCCTGAAGCGGTGGCCATTACCGTCCGCCGGGCGCTGGCCAAGGCCACGAGCTGGGGAGACCACGAATGGGAAATCATTCCGCCCACTCCGCTGTCCACGCACATGCACGTGGCAATGGACGAGGTCCTCGCAGAAGAAGTCGCGGCGGGACGCCGCAACCCCACGCTGCGGTTCTGGGAATGGGAGTCCCCGTCCGTGGTAATCGGCAGCTTCCAGTCCCTGCGCAATGAGGTGGATCCTGACGGCGCCGAACGCCACGGCGTCACGGTGGTACGCCGGATCAGCGGCGGCGGCGCCATGTTCATGGAGCACGGCAACGCCATCACGTACTCCCTGTACGTCCCGCAGTCCCTGGTTGACGGGCTGAGCTTCGCTGACTCCTACCCGTTCCTGGATGCCTGGGTGATGGAATCACTGGAGCGTCTGGGCATTAAGGCCTGGTACCAGCCGCTTAATGACATAGCCACGGACCAGGGCAAAATCGGCGGTGCGGCGCAGAAGCGGCTCAGCTCCGGAGCCATGCTCCACCATGTGACCATGTCTTACGACATAGACGCGGACAAGATGGTCCAGGTGCTGCGCATCGGCAAGGAAAAGCTGTCCGACAAGGGCACCCGCAGCGCCAAAAAGCGGGTGGACCCGCTGCGCCGGCAGACAGGCCTCAGCCGGGAAGAAATCCTGGACACCATGATCCAGACCTTTGCCGAACGCTACGGAGCGCAGCGGACCGGAATCTCCGAGGCGGAGATGGAGCGTGCCAGGGAAAAGGTCGCCTCCAAGTTCGACACACCGGAATGGATCAACCGGGTCCCTTAGCCCCTGCTACCGAACCGCGCCCACGGCATCTAGACTTCCCGGCATGGAAAAGAAGTCGCTGACCGCGCTGGTACGGAACCACCTTGAAACTGCCCGGCAGGCTTCCTCCGGCAGGAGCGCGGCCACGGTGTACGGCGGACATGAGCACGTCATGCGACAGACGGTCATTGCCCTGGTAGCCGGTTTCAGCCTGGACGAGCATGTTAACCCGGGCGAGGCCACCATCACCGTTCTAAAGGGACGGATCAGTCTGCTCTGCGAAGGTGAAACCTGGGAGGGCTCGGCCGGGGACCTGCTGATAGTGCCGCAGGCCCGCCACGCGGTCAACGCGATTGAAGACTCCGCTTTCCTGCTCAGCGTCGCCAAACGGCGCTAACGTGCCGCTGCCTGGGCCCGCAGCGCCCGCAGCAGCTGGTCCTCGGATTCGATGATGATCCGGCGCAGCGCGGCCGGGGCGTCGGGATTCGCCGCGAGCCATTCCTGGCTCAGCACAAGCACCGGATGGTCTGCCGGGACGGTGTGCGGGGGCAGGTCCTGCGCAGAGGGATAGAGCCCGCTCACCACCCTCGACGCGAGTTCGATGCTGCGGCTTGTCCAG
Source organism: Arthrobacter sp. (assembly GCA_040273995.1). Lineage (GTDB taxonomy): Bacteria > Actinomycetota > Actinomycetes > Actinomycetales > Micrococcaceae > Arthrobacter_B. The sequence continues at coordinate 10,145 of JBELYP010000037.1, read as the reverse complement.
ACCGTCCCAAGTGCGGCGAAGTAATCAGGGATAAAGACATCCAGGAGTTCGTGACCCCCGGCATTGAAGCCCTCGATCGTGGCGGACAGGAGCTCATTGGACAGTTCCGAGGAGTGCACGGCGGCTTTCCAGGCAGCAGCTTTAACACCCGGATCGGGAATCGCCGCTGCGGCGACCGTGTAGCCAACCCTCCCGGCAGCCGTATTGTCTGCTGCCAGCTCTGCCTTGAGTTCTTCGCTGCCGGCGGACCCGGTGGCAGCGAGAGCCTGCCACAGCCGCCAGCGGAGGTCCGCATCCACGGCAAGCCCCGGATACGTGACGTCACCGGAGAGCAGTCCGCGAAGCAGCTCGTTGTGGCTGGCAGTGCGGCGGCCCAGCGCTGCAGCGGTCCGGGCCAGGATCAGCTGGCTGTCACTTCCCGCCTCAGCGTCCGCCAGCTGATCAGCCACGGCGGTGAAGAGCTGCTCCCGCAGGACGGAACGGATCTCAGCGGGCGCATAGCGTTCGACGGCGGTGCGTGCGTTGTCCAGCAGCACCTGCTTCACGCCGGCGCCCTCCTCCGCCGGAGCCGTCCGGATCACCAGGCGCAGGTAATCGCGGGCAGACAGGACGCCGTCGCGCACGCTGTTCCACAGTGCGGAGAGGCAAATGGCGCGGGCAAGGGGATCCCTGAGGCGGGGCAGCGACTCAAGCAGGGTGGCCAGCGACGCCGGGTCGAACCGGATCTTGGCGTAGGTGAGGTCACCGTCGTTGGGAAGCAGCAGCGCGGCCACCGGTTTCCCGGCAAGTTCAGGTACCTCGGTCTGCCGGCCGGCGACGTCGGTTTCCACGAATCCGGTGCGTTCCAGCCAGCCGTCTTCGGTGAAGTCATAGGTGCCAAGCCGGAGACGGTGCGGCCGGGGCATCTGCTCGCCGGTGACCGGGTCGGGTGCGCCCTGCTGAACGGTCACTTTTTCATACGTGCCGTCCGGGGAGACCTGCGCTTCGACGGACAGGACCGGAACGCCCGCGGTCTGAAGCCAAAGCCGGGACCATTCACTCATGTCCCGGCCGGAAGCCTCACCCAGCACATCGAGCAGGTCCGTCAGCGTGGTGTTGCCCCAGGCGTGCCGGGCAAAATAGGTCCGGGACGCTTCAATGAAAGTTTCGAACCCGACGTACGCCACAAGCTGTTTGAGCACCGAGGCGCCCTTGGCGTAGGTGATGCCGTCAAAGTTCTGCTTGGCCGCCTCAAGGTTTGGGATATCCGCCACGATCGGGTGGGTTGTTGGCAGCTGGTCCTGCACGTAGGCCCAGGCCTTGCGGCGGTTGGCAAAGCTGATCCAGGAGTTGGTCCAGTCCGTAGCCTCATCCACGGCAAGGGCACCCATGTAGTCCGCAAACGACTCCTTGAGCCACAGGTCATCCCACCAGCGCATGGTCACCAGGTCGCCAAACCACATGTGGGCCATCTCGTGCATGATGGTGTTCGCCCGGGCCTCATACTGGGCTTCGGTGGCCTTGGTCCGGAAGACATAGGCTTCGGTGAACGTCACCAGCCCCGGATTCTCCATGGCGCCCAGGTTGTACTCCGGGACAAAAGCCTGGTCGTACTTGCCGAAGGGGTAGGGGTACGCGAAGAGCTCGTTGAAATACGCCAGACCCCGCTTGGTGGTGTCAAAGATGCGGTCTGCGTCGAAGTGCTCGGCGAGCGAGGCCCGGCAGTAGGCTCCAAGCGGAACAACCAGATCCTCGCCGTTCGGAAGGGACGTTCGCCAGGTGTCCTGGGCCTTGAAATACGGCCCGGCCAGCACGGAGGTGATGTAGGTGGAAATTCGTTTGGTGGGGGAGAAGTCCCAGCGGCTCAGGGTACCGCCGTCCAGCGGAGTCCGCGCCGCCTCGGCGGCGTTGGAGGCTACTTCCCAGTCCGACGGCGCGGTGACGTGGAACGTGAAGGATGCCTTGAGGTCCGGCTGTTCAAAGTTGGCAAAGACCCGGCGGGCGTCCGCAGGTTCGTACTGCGTGTAGAGGTAGGTTGCCCCGTCTGCGGGGTCGGTGAAGCGGTGCAGGCCTTCACCGCTCCTGCTGTACAGGGCCGTACCCTCCACGCTGACGGTATTGGTGCCGGCAATGAGATTGTGCAGCACCACCCGTGAACCGGATACAGTCTCCGCCGGGTCGTAGGCCCGGCCGTTGACCACCACGGCATCCACGCCCCCGTGGATGAAGTCCAGGAACGTGCTGGCTCCAGCCTCGTCGCAGTCGAAGGTAATGGTGCTTCTGGACCGGAATCCAGCGGCAGACGGGTCGGCGGCACTGCCGAGGTCCAGCTCAACGTCATAGGAATCAACACGCAGCAGGGCCGAACGGGCAGCTGCTTCTTCGCGGCTCAGGTTTTGGTTAGGCACCAGTTCATTCAACCACTTCGGCCGGGGTTGGGGGAGGCGGCGCGTCCCGGTGCCGTGCCTTCGAGGCCGCAGCCCTCCGGCCGGCTCCGCGCCGTCCCGCAGGAAGCAGCCGGCTCAGGGAAAGGCTGGCGAGCACCAGGAACAACGGCAGGTACAAATAAAGGAACCGGGCTCGTCCCTCAGAAAACATCAGGAAGACGAACAGTCCCAGCAGCGTAATCCGGGCAGTGACGGCCCCAAGGCTGTTCAGCGGCGGACCGCGCAGGAACAGCGCTGCGCCGCAGAGCGCCAGGACAAGGAACCAGGTTCCCTGCCACACATTCTGCAGCAGCGGAAATCCCGGACGGCCCGGGCCGTAGAAGTCCTGGACGGTGCGGCTCAGGGGATCATCGGCAATGAAACCCTCTGCCCCCAGCCGGCCTTCTCCCCAGCTGAAGAAGGAGCCGTCACCGGTGATCCAGCGGAGTTTGGCGTGCAGGAAGCCTGCATAGTCCAAGGCCCTCCGGGCAGCTACCCTGTCTGTGTAGACCCGAAGTGCAGCATCAAAGCGTTCCCGCGGATCTTCGACAGCCAGCGTAGTGCTCCGGTCTTCCTCGTTGTAGGCGCCGTAGTAGTCGCCGTGCGGCCCCGGATACTGCTGAACGCCCACCTTCAAAAAATGGGTCACAGGGAGGGAATACTCGTTCTTGGGAACCCCCTCAGCCAGGACGCCCGACTCACGTTCCCATTCCTCCGTGGCCGCATAACTCCCCGCAAAGGCACCGCCTGCTGCGGCCACGGATAGGAGACCAGCTGCCAGGTCCCTGCGCCAGGCTTGCCGGCGCAGCGAGAACAGGGCGGTGAGTGATGCAGCGACCAGGATGATGAGCACGGTGGGCTTGATTCCGTAGCCCACGGCGGAAACCGCTCCCGCCGTTGCCCACAGCAGCAGGCGGAACGGAAGCCGGCACTTGCCCGCCAGCAGCAGCAGGCAGAAGACTCCTGCAGTGAACGGCAGCGAGGCCGTGTCGGAGTAGAAGACGGGCAGCCAGGGCGAGAGGACTATCAGCACCAGCGACGGCACCAGCGTTAGGCGTGCGGCCATGCGCCCGCCGAGCAGGCGGCCTGCGGCATAGGTAAGCACCATGCCGCAGAACAGCAGCGCCGCATTCAAGTACGCCGTAGACTGCCGCAGATCCTGCGAGCCGAGCGATTCTGCCGCATACAGGTACCTGCTCAGCAGCAGCATCAGGAGTAGGTTGTTCGGATTGATCTGGAAGTAGCTGCGGTTCACAGCCTCAAGGGTGTCCTCCTCAGCGAGTCCGGAGGCAGAAAAGTAGACCGGGGCCGCGTCCCAGTCGGGTACCAGCCGCACAGCATCCGCACACCTGGCCAGCAGGGCAAAGACAGCGCTCCAGCCCAGCACGGATCCCAGGACGCGGAGCCAGCGGAACTTCAGCAGCGCGTCCAGCCCCCGCAGCAGCCACGGCACTGCGGCTGTGAGGACAAGGACTGCCGCCCCGGCTGCCAGCGCCGCCCAGATGTCATAACGGAAAACGCCGTAGGAAGGCACCAGGATGTTCGACACCAGAAGCCAGAGCACCAGTGCACACCAGGCAGCGCCGGCAACACGCGGAACAAGCCCTGCAGGCATGTCCGGACCTGTGCTCCCCTGGAAGCCTGCGCCGCGATTGCGCCTCCCGGCCCGCGGAAGCACCGAATGAGCCATGCTGCCCCCTCGTGGTCCGAAGCTGGCGGATGCCCGGTGGTCAGAGACTATTCGGCCGGGATTCATCCGACAACGCTTCGGCCGCTCTCATGGGGCAGCAGCGACTAGTTGGCCGGAACCAGGAGCACTGCCAGTACCAGGCCGGCCGCCACGATGATGGTCCAGGACACCAGCGACGCCGCTGCTGCCCGCCCTCCGGTGCGCGCCAGGCGGCGCAGGTTCACGGAGGCGCCGAGGCCGAAGAGCGCGGCTGCGAAGAGCAGGTCCTGCAGCGCAGCCGCCGTTGCCAGCAGGTTTTCGGGCAGCAGCCCGGTGGTACGCAGGGCTACTGCCGCCACAAAACCGGCTACGAACAGCGGGACGAGGGGCGGGAACTTCCCGTCACCGGAGCTCCCGGCCCGGCGGCGGTGCTGCAGGCCGGCCAGGGCGCTGACGGGTGCCAGCATCAGGACCCGCACCAGCTTCACCACAACGGCAAGGGCCAACGCCGCTGCACCGCCGGTCTGCGCAGTGGCCACTACCTGTCCCACGTCATGGACGGACGCACCGGCCAGGAAACCGAACCTGTCAGGGGATAGGCCGAGCAACACACCCAGCAGCGGCAGCACCGCGATGGCAAGGGTCCCGCAGAGGGTTACCATCGCCGCCGGCACAGCTGCCTGCCCGGAGCGGATGCCCCGGGCTGCAGCCACGGCACCGACTGCGGAGACTCCGCAGATTGAAAACCCCGCAGCAACAAGGACCGGCTCCTGTCCGGGAAGCCGGAAGCAGCGGCAAACCAGATAGGTTGCACCAAAGGAAAACGCGACCAGCGCCATAATCAGCACCACTGTGAGCCAGCCCAGCCCGGCTATGTCCACGAGGGAAACCTTCAGCCCCAGCAGCACAATGCCAGTCCGCAGGAAACGCTTGGCTGCCAGGGCCAGGCCGGGACGCCAGGTCCCGGCTGCCGGTGTGGCCGGTCCGGGCACGTTGCCGGCAGCAAGTCCCAGGATCACTGCGGCAGTCAGCACCGGTACAGCCGGGAACAGCCGGTGCAGCAGCAGGCAGAGCACGACGGCGGCTGCCGCCGCGGCGAGCCCGGGGAAGTTGGCGCGAAATGCGGTGGGCGCTGGCATCCTCCCACTTTGGCGGACAAGGTCCCCCGGCACCAAGTCGGCCGAGCCGGCACCAACTCGGCATGTTCTCCACTCCCGCTTCGAAGCAACCTGCCGCCGCTCCGTTACCCCTGCAGAGCAGCGTTGGTAGACTGAGGCGGACCAGTTCGCGCGCCGAGCACAGGGGCCTCCCATGCAGCATGGCAGCAACTCCGGGCCGGACATGCCCGCTTCCCGCTCTTCTGTTCCCCCCACAGCATCCATGGTTCCGGATCCCTGGACCCGTCCCGGAGCGGAGGTTGCCGGTGCCCTGGGCACTAACCCCGCCACGGGCCTGAGTGCCGCAGAAGCAGAGCAGCGGCTGGAGCTTTACGGCGCCAACCAGCTCGCAGGCAAACCGCCCGTTCCTGCGTGGCGGAAGATCCTGGCGCTGCTTTCGGACCGGCTCATCCTGGTCCTGCTGGCCGCTGCGGTGCTCAGCGCCGTCGTCTCCCGGGAGCTTGAAACCCCGCTGGTCATCCTCGCCGTGGTCATCCTGAACACGTGCCTGAATTACGTTCAGGAGCACCGGGCAGAAAGCAGCCTCGAGGCACTGCGGCGGACGGACGTGGGAACCACCCGGGTTCTGCGCGGCGGCAGCGTTTCCACGGTTGTGCGCACCGCAGTGGTGCCCGGCGACATTGTGCTGCTGGAAGCAGGGGACTCGGTGCCGGCTGACGGCAGGCTGCTGGAAGCAGTCCGGCTGCAGGCCGCCGAGGCTGCGCTCACCGGCGAGTCACAGCCGGTCAATAAGGACGCAGCCTCCCTCCAGCCAGCCGATTCCCCGGTAGCGGACCGGCACGGCATGCTCTACATGGGCACCGACATCAGCCGCGGACGGGCCACGATGGTGGTCACCGGCACCGGCATGGACACACAGATGGGCCGCATCGCCCACCTGCTCGGCAGCACCCAGGATGGGAAAACCACGCTGCAGCGCAGCATCGACCAGCTCGCCGCGCTGCTGACCTGGATTGCGCTGGCGGTGGTGGCCCTGGTATTTATCCTCGGGCTGCTGCGCGGGGAAGACCTGAACACGCTGCTGCTGACTTCCGTATCCCTCGCCGTGGCCACCATCCCCGAGGGGCTGACCGCCGTCGTCGCCTTTACCCTGGCCATGGGTGCCTCCCGGCTGGCGGCGCGGGGTGCGATCATCAAGCAGCTTTCAGCCGTGGAGACGCTTGGCGGAACCTCGCACATCTGCACCGACAAGACCGGCACGCTGACCCTGAATGAGATGACCGTCCGGCGGATGGTCTCCGCTTACGGCCTTCGGTGCCGTGTAACGGGGACCGGGTATGGGCTGGAAGGAAAGATCCTCAGTCCCGACGGCGGTGAGGTTCCGGCAATGACTGAGGCCTATCTGGCCATGGTGCTGTGCAATGACGCGTCAGTGACAGACGGAGTGGTCAGCGGCGACCCTACCGAAGGCGCACTGGTGGTGCTGGCCGAGAAAGCAGGCATAGACCCGGTGGGGGCACGTGCAGAGCATCCGCGGCTCGCGGAGGTGCCTTTCGACTCGGACTACAAGTTCATGGCCACGTTCAACTCGGACAGGCGCATTGAGAACAGCACCTGGTGCAACGTCAAGGGCGCGCCGGGTGTTGTTCTGGATCTCTGCACGCACTACGCCGGGCCGCACGGAGTAGTGCCGCTCACCCCGGAGCATCGGGAACGGATGCGGAACGAAGTCGAACGAATTGCCGATGCCGGTCTGCGCACCCTCGCAGTGGCCGCTCGTCCCGTCGATGGTGTTCCGCCCGATGAACCCGAGCAGCTGCGCCGCGCCGTGACCGGGCTGGTGCTGTACGCCGTCGTCGGCATCATGGATCCGCCCCGCCGCGAAGCAAAGGATGCGATCGAAGAGGCGCGTGCCGCCGGGATCCAGGTGCACATGATCACCGGCGACCACCTCGTAACGGCCTCCGCAATCGCCAAGGATCTGGGCATCCCGGGGGAGTCTGTGGCCGGCGCCGAACTGGACAAGCTGGATGGGAAGCAGCTGCGCGAGCTGGCGCCGAAGGTTGGCGTACTGGCACGCGTGTCCCCGGAGCACAAGCTGCGGGTGGTCGAGGCGCTGCAGGCAGACGGATCCGTCGTGGCCATGACGGGCGACGGCGTGAACGATGCCCCTGCGCTGAAGCGGGCGGACATCGGCATTGCCATGGGCATCACTGGAACGGACGTCTCCAAGGGCGCGGCCCGGATGATCCTGACGGATGACAATTTCGCCACCATTGTCACCGCCGTCCGTGAAGGCCGCGGGATCTACGCCAACATCCTCAAGTTCGTCCGGTTCCAGCTAACCACGGCCTGGGGCTTTGTGCTCATCTTTCTGGCAGCGGCAACCTTCGGGTTCGCCGGGGGAGCGCCGTTCACGGCAATCCAGATCCTCTGGGTGAATATCATCATGGACGGTCCGCCGGCGCTTGCCCTGGGTGTGGATTCAACCGATCCGCGGGTCATGCGCGAGCCGCCGCGGCGCCGCGGTGAGCCGCTCCTCACGGGCCGGCGGCTGGCTGCCCTCTGCGTCTCCGGAGTGGTGATGGCCGCGGGTACCTGCTGGGTGCTCCTGAGCGCGCATTCCCTGTTCCCTGAAGCCGCCGCGGCCAGCGGCAACTTCGCCACCACCATGGCGTTCACGACGTTTGTCTTCTACCAGGTCTTCAACCTTCTCAACGTCCGCAGCGAGACGTCATCGGTGTTCTCGTTCCAGACGTTCACCAACCGGGCGATCTGGTTCTCGCTCGGCGCCGTAGTCCTGCTGCAGGTGCTGGTAGTTCAGCTTGGGTTCTTCGAGGACCTGTTCGAGACGGTTCCGCTGGGTCCGGACCAGTGGCTGCTCTGCATTGGCACGGCCGCCAGCATCATTGTCCTGTCGGAGCTGAACAAAGCCCTCGGCGCCCTGCGGCGCCGCGCGGCTACCAGGGCGAGGGCCGGTAGTCCTTGAGGAACACACCGTACAGGTCCTCGCCGGCTTCGCCCACCACAATCGGGTCATAGACGCGGGCGGCACCGTCCACCAGGTCCAGGGGCGCGTGGAAGCCTTCTTCGGCCAGGCGGACCTTCGTGGGGTGCGGCCGTTCGTCAGTGATCCATCCGGTATCCACCGCCGTCATGAGGATCCCATCGGATTCAAGCATTTCGCCGGCACTGGTGCGGGTGAGCATGTTCAGCGACGCCTTGGCCATGTTGGTGTGCGGGTGTCCGGGGCCCTTGTAACGGCGGGCGAACTGTCCTTCCATGGCCGAGACGTTGACGATGTACTTGCGCCGGGCCGGGGAGGCCGCCATGGCGGGACGAAGCCGGTTGACCAGCAGGAAGGGGGCGGTGACGTTGCACAGCTGGACTTCGAGCATCTCCAGCGGCTCAACCTGGTCCACTACCTGCGTCCAGGAATTGATCGGCGCGGTGTCCGGCACCAGGCCGCCGGCGTCTATTGCCGTGCCGTCTCCCAGCCGGGCCAGTGAGGAGGAGCCCGCTGTCAGCGCCAGGGACGTGACGGCGTCGCCGGCCAGGACGGGATGCTCGGCGATCGAACCGGCCAGTGCTGTGGGGTGCGCGTTGTAGGTGTTGCCGAAGGTCATCAGCTCGGGCATGGGACGGTTGGAGGGAAGCTCTTCCAGCTCGGCGTCCATCAGCGGCCGGTAGGCGTTGGAGCTGCGCCGCACGGTCTGGGCGGCGTTGTTGATGAGGATATCCAGCGGTCCTTCGGCAGCAACGGCGTCGGCCAGGGAAATGACCTGTGCCGGATCACGCAGGTCGATTCCCACGATCTTCAGCCGGTGCAGCCAGTCAGCGGAGTCTTCCATCGCAGCGAAGCGGCGCGCCGCGTCCTTGGGGAAGCGGGTGGTGATGGTGGTGTGCGCGCCGTCGCGCAGCAGCCGAAGGGCAATGTACATGCCGATCTTGGCACGGCCGCCGGTGAGCAGGGCACGCTTACCGGTGAGGTCCGTCCGGGCATCACGCTTGGCGTGGCTGAAGGCGGCGCACTCCGGGCAGAGCTGGTGGTAGAAGGCGTCCACCAGCGTGTACGGCTGCTTGCAGATGTAGCAGTTCCGCGGCTTGAGCAGGGTGCCGGCGGACGGGCCGTGGGCTGAGCTGCGCAGCTGCGCACCCCGGGTCTCGTCGTCAATCCGGTCCGGGGCGCCGGTAGCCGTACGGGCCACGACAGCGCGGTCCGCTTCGGCGATGGCCTCCCGCTTGGTCACCTTCCGGTGCTTCTTGACTGCCTTGAACATCTTCGCCGTGGCCCGGCGGACGGCCACGTGGTCCGGGTGGTCCTCATCCAGGGCATGGATGGTGGAGAGAACCCGAAGGCAGGTGCTGAGGTCTTCGGGGCTGAGGTCTGTGCTGCTCATCGATCACGTTTCTGCGGTGGGTCCGCCGGGGATATTCCAGCGAAGGGCAAACTGGTGCACCTCGACCTTACCGCTAACCCGCCAGCCGCCCGGTATCGGGCGGGCCCCGTCACACCAGGGCGGGCCCGTCACTCCCGGCGGCCGTCACTCCATCCGGACAGTCTGCCCCTTGCTCAGCACCGTCAGGCCCGACGCCGTGACTGTGTACCCGCGCGCAAGGTCTAGTTCGCGGTTCACGCCGACCGTTGCGCCCGGCGGGATCTGGACGAACTTGTCCACGATCGCCCGCCTGACCACCGCGCCTTCCCCGATCCGCACGCCGTCCATGATGACGCTGTCGCTGACCACCGCGCCGGCGTCGACGTAGACGTCGTGTCCCAGCACCGAGCCGCTGACCGTGCCGCCGGAAATCACGGCGCCGTTGGCGACGATCGAATCGACTGCCGTTCCCGGGGCCGAGGTGGAGTCCCGGACGAACTTGGCCGGCGGCGAGGTGCTCTGCCTGGTGTAGATGGGCCTCTCCAGGTTGTACAGGTTGAAGGACGGCACCGGG
>JBELYP010000036.1:10679-27857 GCA_040273995.1 Arthrobacter sp. | reverse complement strand
CAGTACGTCATCGAAGAAGAGCTCAGCGGTGTCCGAGGCCTTGAGACCCATTTTGTCCAGCTGGCGGCCGGTTGAGTAACCAGCGGTCTTTTCCACCATGAACATGCTGAAGGAGCGTGCTCCGCCGCGTCCGGTACCGCCGTCCGTCCGGGCCAGGACCAAGGCTGCATCGCCGCTGATGCCGTTGCCGATGAAGGTTTTCTGGCCGTTCAGCAGCCAGTCGCCGTCGGCGGTGCGGACTGCCTTGGTGCGGATACCGCGCAGGTCACTGCCGGCCCCGGGCTCGGTCCAGGCCACCGAGGTCACCTTGTCCCCGCTGACCATCTGCGGCAGCCAGCGCTCCTTGAGGTCTTCGGAGCCGTACGCGAGCAGGTGGGGGAGGACCATGTCGTCATGGAGGTGGAAAGCCAGTCCGACGGCGAGGTGGTTGGCACGGGCGAACTCCTCGTCCAGGACCACGCGGTAACGGTAGTCCGGCATCCCGGCGCCGCCGAATTCCTCAGGTACGGCCAGGCCCAGCAGACCCTGCTCACCGGCGGCCTTCCAGAGGCGGCGCGGCATCATATGATCGGCTTCCCAGTCCGGATATCCGGGTGCGACTTCCCGCGAATTGAACTCGCGTGCCAGGTCGCGGAACAGCTCGTGGTCTTCCTCGAAAAGCGTGCGTTCCAACGCGGCGCCTCCTTAGTTCTTGCCTGCCGGCGTTTACGGTGCAGCTGCCCGTCCTAGTTCGGGACAGTCAAAGCGGATACGTAAAAGGCCGCCCCGGACAATATCCGAGGCGGCCTTTGTGAAGCTGGGAACCAGCCTCTTAAGGGTGAGTAACGGGGGTTGAACCCGCGACCTCCTGGACCACAACCAGGCGCTCTGCCAACTGAGCTATACCCACCATGTGCACTCAGATCTTCATTTCCAAAGTCCAGGCGAGTGGTCTTTGCAAACTCATTTATCTGAGGCAGCGGATACAAGCTTACACGGTTTTTGGAGTGCTTCTGACACAAGATGCCCCCGGCGCCCCAAATGTGATGCAGCTAACTGTTTTCGGATGTGCCGCTGATCTGCGCAGCGATCTTTTTGGCCTGTGCTGAATCGGGTCCCGGTTCGGGTACAAACACGGCGGCACGGTAATAGCGCAGTTCGTTAATGGAGTCCTGGATGTCTCCGAGGGCGCGGTGGCCGCCGTTCTTGGCCGGTGCCTGGAAATAGGCGCGGGGATACCACCGGCGGGCGAGTTCCTTGATGGTGGACACATCGATGATCCGGTAGTGGAGGTAGTCGATGACCTCGGGCATGTCGCGGGCGAGGAACATCCGGTCCGTCCCCACCGAGTTGCCGGCCAGCTGGGCCTTCTTCGGCTCAGGCACCCACTTGGTGATGTACTCAATCACCTCAGCCTCGGCTTCGGCCAGCGTCATGCCCGCGGGAAGCTCGTCCAGGAGCTTGGAAGTGGTGTGCATCTGGCGGACAAAGTCGCCCATCTGCTCCAGGGCGGCGTCGTCGGGCTTGATGACCACGTCTACGCCGTCGCCGAGGATGTTCAGTTCCGAGTCAGTGACCAGGACTGCAACCTCAATCAGCGCGTCGGCACTGATGTCCAGGCCGGTCATCTCGCAGTCGATCCACACAATGCGTTCGTTAGTTATTGGCACGAGACAAATGTACCCCGCACATCCTCGGCACCGTCGGCCTACAGGCTGGAGTGGCTTCGCTGGCGGCGGTCAGGAGACTCGGAGTCTGCGGTCTTGACCGGGGAGTGAGCGGCAGGCACATATGGCTGGAGGGGGAGTGCTCCGGTGTCCGGCGGGCCAAAAGTGCGTGTCCACCGGCTCGCATGGCCCGCAGGTCCGGGAACGGGCGTACTGAGGAACTCTCGGGCTGCGCCGGGCGCCGGCGGAATGGCGGGCACGGCACCCGGGACCTGCCCTTCCGGGCTGTCTTGGGTGAGGACTGCGTCCCCGGGTGAAGCGGCATCCTGGCCGGGAACGTCCCTGGCAGGTTCCGCGTCCGGGGCGGCAGGCATGGCGGTGGAAGCCTGCGGCGCGTGTGTCGCATGTGTACCGGTGGGTGCCGGAACCGGCGAAGGCCGGGAACCGTACCAGGCTGCAGTGAACGCTGCCAGAAGCAGGGCAGAGGTTCCGGCAGACACCGAGAGGGGCAGTTCAGCCCACAGCAGGCAGGCTGCCGTAGTTGCGGCCATGAATATTCCCCAGCCCAGCAGCTCCGTACTGCGTTTTGGGCCCGCTGCCCGCTTTCCGGCGCGCTGCCCGCGCTGCCTGACTTCTGGTTCTGCCCGGTGGCGCCCCACAGCCCATACCGCCTTGCCTCGTCCGTCCCAACGGCTCCAGTGTATGTGAGCCGCGACGCAGGCCGGTGCAGCGCACCGCCGCGTCCCAAGGGGCGCACATGCCTCGATGCTAATATTTGGCCTGACGAACCCGCCCGGGCCGGTCCCGATGAAGGACCGCTTCAACGGGCGGATTTCCGAAGGGGCGCGTGCACCGCGCATGCCCATGGAGGCGCTTGCTTTCGAAACCGGGTGCCCGTTCGCTGGGACCGCCGCACGAACCAGAGATTGGAACGACCAACGATGACCGCCCAGGTCCCTGCGACCGAGCCTTCGTCTCCTGAAGCGGGGAGCACGAAAACCGACCATCCGAACGTCGCGATTCTCCATGGTTTCATCGGCTCCATGATGATGCTGGCCGGATCCCTCGGGGTCGGCTGGCTTTCGCTGTCTTCAGTTGAACTGCGCCGCGTGGAGTTCATCATGTGGCTGCGCTTTGAACCGGCTGGTGCCGTGATCTCGGTCTTGCTGCTGGCCCTCGGAGGCATGCTGCTGGTGCGTTCCTGGCTCCGTTTCGGGCAGCGCATCGGGGAATGGGGGCCGCAGTCCCGCCCGTACGTGCTCAAGGCGATCCTCGCCTGGGGCGGACCCATGTGCCTGACCCTGCCTCTTTTCAGCCGCGATGTCTTTGCCTACATTGCCCAGGGGCTGGTGATGGTCAGCGGACTGAACCCCTATAAAGACGGCTACTCCCAGATCTCCAATTACCTCCAGCTGGGGGCGGATGACCTTTGGGCGCAGAGCCCCACACCGTACGGGCCCATCTTCCTCTGGCTCGAAGAGCTGGTGGTTCGGATTACCGGCGGCCAGACAGAGTTCTCGATCCTGCTCTTCCGGCTGATTGCCCTCATCGGCGTGGCAATGTGCATCTACTACGTGCCCAAGCTGGCAGAAATGCATGGCATCAACCCCAACCGGGCACTCTGGCTCACCGCCGCCAACCCGCTGTTCCTCACCAACTTCATTGCCAGCATCCACAATGACGCGCTGATGATCGGCCTCGCCCTGGCAGGCCTGTACTACGCGGCAAACAAGCGCGGCGTCCTCGGCACGCTCCTGGTCACGCTCTCCGTGGGCATCAAGCCCATCACACTGATTTTCCTGCCCTTTATCGGGCTGATGTGGGCCGGAAAGGGGGCCTCCTGGCCGCGGAAGTTCCTGTACTGGTTCATCACCGCAGGCCTTTCGCTGGGACTCCTGGCCGTCCTCGGCGTCGTCAACGGACTCGGCTTTGGCTGGGTGGGTGCCCTCAGCACACCGGGCAGCGTCTGGATCTGGTACGCGCCGGTCGGGTTCCTGGGCCTCATCGTTGCCACACTCGGCAACTCGCTGGGGCTGCCCGGGTGGTCCTTCGCCGACGTCGTACACACGCTTGGCCGGCTGGCTTCCCTGGCCGTTGTGGCCTGGCTGATGTTCGTGGGGGATTACTCCCGCCTGGTGCGCCGTCTCGCCCTGGCGTTCGCTGCCATTGTCATGCTGGCGCCGATGATCCAGTCCTGGTATGTGGTGTGGCTCATTCCGCTGTTCGCGGTGACCGGCATCCGCAGCGACTGGCAGGTAAAGACGCTCTACCTGTTTGTGTCCTTCTTTATGGTCTACGCCATCAGCGACCAGCTCGATATCTGGCCGTACTTCGAGTTCAGCCTCAGCGCAGCCCGGCAGATTGCGGCTGTTACCGCCGTCGCCTTTGCCCTCTACCTGATCTTCCTGGATCCGAAGACCAAGGTGCTGTTCCGCAAGAAACTTACGGAGCCGGTTCCGGGCGAACTTCGGATTCGCTGAGGCTGCCGGTCCGCGCCAGGAACACGATCTTGGTGAGGGACCACGCCAGCAGCGCCATCAGGAGCAGGTTTCGCACGGTCAGCAGCAGGGCGACGGCGATGTTCAGGTCGTTGTAGAGGGCCTCGTAAAACACCGGGTACACCAGTGTCGTAAGACCTGCGACGGCAACCATCATGGCGGCCGGCACCCGCCAGGCCCGTCCCTGCCAAACGATGCCCACTGCCACTACGCCACCGAGCCAGAGCATAAACTGCGGCGAACCGACTTTGTTGAAGACGATGAAAGCGCAGACGAGGGCGAGGGACCCGGCTGCCAGCAGCGCACCGGTGCCAGCTCCGCGGCGCAGTGCCCAGAGCAGCAGAACGACGACGGCGACTGCGGCTACCGCAAGCAGCGGCGTCATCAGTGCGGCCACCGGTTCGCCCAGCGCACCTCGGACCTCTCGCGTATTGATGACCGTGTCCTCGAAGATGTAGGCGTCGGAGCGGCCCAGGATGGCCTGCCAGAGGCCGGGGGTGGTGAACGGTGCCTCCAGCTGCATGCCGCGGTCGCCCTGGGCGCCGACGAAGCTCAGCAGGTGGCGCAGCCCGCCCGCCGCCGTAACGGCGGCTGCAACGGCGGCAGACAGAGCGGCACCGGTGAGCAGCAGCGTGGCACGGCGCTTGGAAACGGCGAGGACTGCCAGGATGACTGCGGCCGGCCAGACTTTGATCCAGGTGGCTGCCGCCAGCAGCAGCGATGCGATGACGGGCCGAGTGGCCAGCCACAGCAGTCCAATGATGACCAGGGGGACGGTTAGCCCGTCAATGCGGCCTACGGCTACCGGTCCAAGGAGCGCGGTAATGCCCATCCACCAGTACGCGGCGATGTAGTTCTGCCGGGTCCGCTGCCGGGTGAGGACTGCTAGGGCAGCTGCGTTCAACCCGGTGAAGATCAGGAACCAGGCGAACTGGTATGGGCCGTACCCAAACACTGCCGCCAGCAGCATCGGTGCGAGGGCGCCAATCGGGTAGACCCAATCCGTGGTGATGCCCTGCCACTGTCCGTCCTGCAGGCCGTCGATGGCCCACTGGCGGTAGAACTGGATGTCACTGAGTACTTCGCCGGTGAAGATCAGCGGGGACAGAAGCCCAAAGAAGAGAAGGTGTACCCCTGCGAATGTCAGCCACAGGACCCTGGGACGCATGTAGCTGGGTTCGGCGGCAACCGGTGTGGACGACATGCGCGGTGGTACTCCTTTAGCAGCGGATTTTGGGGTGCGCGGGCCTCCGCACCCCAGCGACAAGGGTACCCGCGCCGCAAGTCCGGCATGCAATCGGCGGCCGAACACGGAATACTGTAGGGATGGGCGATGGAACAGAGCACTCGATCACTGCCGATTTTGAAGTCTCCTCGTGGGAGCCGACTCCATATGCGGTGGAGGGAACCAACAGCGAACTCTCCACGGTTCGGGCGGTGAAGATCTTCGAAGGACCCATCTCGGGCACCAGTGTCTCTGACCTGCTTCTGGCCGGCAACGCGACTGGCGCCGGTTATGTTGGCAGCGAAGTCTTTGCCGGCAGTGTCGACGGGCGCGAAGGAACCATGGTGATCCAGCACTGGGGCCTGGCCGAAGGGGAGGCCACAGCGTCATCAGGGCACATCATTCCCGGATCCGGCACAGGCGGTCTGGCCGGGATTTCCGGCAAGGCGATCTTCTCCCAGACGGAGGACGGCCAGCACCGTCTTGAGCTGCGGGTTTCGTTCCCCGCGGCCCCGGCAGAGACTGGAATCCCGTCTACAGAGGGGCAGCCCGTGGACGGCCACTCTGCGGACGCCCGTTAGCAGGCTGCGCACTGATGACTCCGGTTTGGGAAGGCTAGGAACCCGGGGACGACGACGCCGTTGGTAATCCTGAGACTGAGTACAGGAGCCATAGCGCTGCAGCGGCGCAGGCAGCAATCACAGCAGCAAACAGCATCAGCCAAACCCCGGAGGGCACCTTTGTGCGCTGGGCGAGGATCCATGCGTCCGAGGACTGCAGGGCACTGCGGCGCCGGGTGTGCACACTCAGCACGTTGAGCCAGTCACGGACCGCGCCAACAAGGAGGGCGATGCCAAGGGACGCAATCACCAGCGATGCCAGCCGGGTAGGAACAAACCAGAGCAGAAGCACCGCTGCGCCGGCACATCCGAGCGCTATGGCTGCCCCCTGAACGTTGCGGATGAAGATCAGCGCGGCCAGCAGGACCAGCACACCGATCGATAAGGCAGCAGGCGCCCATCCGGCCTGGGCAGCCCAGATAAGCGCGAGGCCCGTCAGCGCAGGAACGGGATAACCCCAGAATCCCGCCCACACTGCACCTAACCTGCTCCGGCCCAGGCTGCGCATCTGGCCTGAGTGATCAAACCTGAGTTCGATGCCCGTGATCCGGTGACCTGCGGTCAGGGCCGCGAAGGCATGTCCAAGTTCGTGCACGAAAGTGACATAGAGGCCGAACCACCGCCACGTGCCGGACGGCACCGAGAGCAGAACGGCGACGGCGACGACGGAGGCCAGCAGCCAGGGCTGTGTCTGAAGGCCCTCAACACGCGAGAACCCCGCACTGACCCTGTCCCAGAAGGCCGCAGCCCAGCTCAAAGCTCCAACTGGCCCCGGAGGATGGACTTGCCCGAATGCTCGGGGTTGCCGTCCAGGGGCTCATCGGAAATATCCACAATCGGATAGGCGCTCAAATCCAGATCCTCAGGGATGGTCAGCCTTGCCTCCGTGCCGTCCATCTCACCGAGGCTGACCATGGAAGTGATGTCCGGAGAGATCAGCCAGACTTCCCGGTAACCTTCTGCTTCACTGCTGCTGGAAGTGATAACCAGCTCCCGCTTGCCGTCCGGAAGGACGTCGACGGTAGCCGTACCTTCGTCGGTGTACGAGGGCAGGGGCTCCAGCGGAACTGATGCTATGACCTCACGCTCGGGTGCCAGATTCTGCACTACTCCCCAGGTGGCGGCGCCGGCTGCCACTGCTGCGGCTGCTGCGGCCGCCAGCCACCTGGTCCCTCGCCGGCGCCGTCGTTCATCGGCCAGCGAGACCGGCGGTGCCATCCCCGCAGGTTCAGAACCCTTCGGTTCCGGGGCGGAAGACGGCTGCTGGTCCTCCAGGGGGTCCCTGCTGAGGGACGGGTCCAGTCCCAGTGCCTCGTGGATGCCGGTCCAGACCGCGGGCGGCGGCACGGAACCGGAAGGCGCACTGCTCCGGCCGGCCCGAACGACGCGGCCGTAGGCGCTGATTTCGCTCCGGCACTGCTCGCAGGATTCAAGGTGCGCGGCCTCTTCTGCGCTGGGGTCTTCGCCCAGGGCCAGGAGGGCTAATGCATCATCGTGCAGGTGCTGCATCGCTTACCTCCAATCGTTGCCGCAGTTGGGTGAGTCCCCGGCGGATATGGCTTTTGACTGTGCCCAGCGGGAGGCTGAGCCGTTCTGAAATCTGCTGGTGGGTCAGGTCTTCATGGAAGGCCAGCCGAAGGATCGAGTGCTGGGGTTCACCCAGCCGGGTCAGCTCGGCATCCAGCACCACTTTGTCGGCCACGCCTTCGGGATCGGGACCTCCCGCGCCCGTCCGCTCGCTGACGGCGGCGGCACCTTCCAGCACGTCATCTTCGCGCAGCCTTGAGGAGGTCATCGTTGATGCGACGTTCCGGGCAATGCCTACCAGCCAGGCCGCGAGCGTTGACCGGTCGGGGGAATAGGTCTCGCGGTACCGCCAGGCTCGGATGAAGACTTCCTGGACGGCGTCGTCGGCCGCTCCTGCGTCGATAAGGCGGCGCAGGGACATCGAGCGGACCAGCGGTGCGAAGCGGCGGTACGCTTCTGCGAGTGCTGCCTCCTCACCTGCGGCAAAAGCCAGGTCCAGCCCGTCGTCCCGCTCGGGGGCACCGGATGACATCGGGGAAATTCTCCTGCCGTCGGCCTGAAGAGTAGCGGCGCGGTAGAGCATGCGCGTTCGGATTTTCCCTATGATACCGGTGTTGCCGTGAGCACAACGTTATCTTCGTAGTCGTCCTCCGTGTCGAGCCATTTTCCACCGCAGGTGACCAGCTTGAGCAGGTGCTCTCCCGTCCGGTCGAAGAGGCGGTGTCCGTCGAGGGAGCGCTTGGCGATGTTCTCGACCTGCTGGGTTTCGTAGACGACCTGCGAACCGTCCTCGCGGGTCACGATCACTCGGGTGCCGGGCGCCACGTCCTTGAGGCCGGCGATGGGCAGTACCTCGGTCTTCGAGTCCACGTGGGCGGCCAGGACAGAAGAGCCTTCATCCGTGCCCGGGGCCGGACCGTACTCGTACCACCCGGCCTGGACATGGTTGTCCGGGATGGACATGGCGCCGTTGTCTTCAACACCCACGGGAACGACTTCCAGATCGATGCCGGTACCTTCAACCTGTACCCGTACGGGCGCGGGAATAACCACAGCCGCTTCCGGTGTGGCTTGGCGGATAGGGATTTCGGTGGTGCTCCCAGGCGGAAGGGCCCCGGCAGCGCTGGGAGATGGCTGCTGTGTCTGTTCGACAGCTTCCGTCGGGTTGCCGGCAGGTGGGACGGCCGCCGGTGCGGATGCGCAGGAACCCAGTGCCAAAGCGCCGACGGCGAGCCAGGCGGCTGCCAGGTATCTGCGTGAGCGTCCGGGCTGGTGCATTGGAGGACCTTTCTGGTTTTCGCGGGGTCTTAGTGCTTCCAGGCACTGGTAGATAGGGAGAAAGTGCAGTGCAGCCGTTCCGCCGGCTGCACTGCACCTTCAGTGTTGCAAGGGCGCTGCACGCCCGCGGATTACTCTGCGGAAGCGGCTTCCACGATGCTGCGGCGGCGGGTCACCACTGCCGTGCCGGCCAGCGCCATGAGGGTCAGCCCGCCGGCGGCAGCGAGCATGATGCCGGCGTTGTTGTCCTGGGCTGCGGGCAGGGCACCGGGAACTGCATTCGGGGCGCTTTCCATGCCTTCAATGGTCTGGGTAGCGAGGGCGAGGTTGCCGTCCTCGAGGGAACCCCAGGCGTAAACGATGGTGTGGACGCCTTCAGGCAGCGTCAGGTCTGCCGGGCCAATGACCGGATCAGTTGTACCTGCGGCGGCGACGGAGGCGGAGATCGTTCCGGCGTCCACCGGCAGGGTCTTCTCGTCAGGGTTGGCGAGATTCGTGATGACGGCGCTTCCGTTCGCAAGGACATCGACTGCCGGGGCAGCTGCCACATGCCGGACAGTCAGGTGTGACTTGCCAGCCTCAATGGTGGACATGTCGTTCGTGTACAGATTTGCGGTCGGCGTTCCGTCCTCGGCCAGGTTGGCGACGGCGGTGAAGTTTCCGCCGGCAGTCAGGTTGGCGGTAACCGGGCCAATAATCGGTGCCGAGGCATCTGCGGCGTCCGGAGCGGTGATGGCGAGTTCGTAGCTGCCCGCAGGAAGTGAGAGCGGGCCGGCCATGCTGCCGGGCGTGAAGTCATCAAGGGTCAGTTCACCGTTGACGTACACGTCCACGGTGGTATCCGGGACGCCGTGGAACACGGAGAGCTGGGCCTCGTCTGCGGCCGAAGCTGCGGGTGCGGCTGCCAGTGATGCGGCTGCTGCCAGTCCAGCTGCTGCAAAAAGGGTGGTGGTCCTGCGCATGGCTTCTCCTAATGGTTTCTGTGCCGGGTGCTCTGCCCCTGGCTCTTTGTGGCCTACACCTCCTTTACTCACGCGGCTGCAGATTTGGATGCAGAAGTATGGAAATTATTTTGAAAAGTTTTTTGGGACTCCCGATGTGTCCCCGAACCGGCTTCGCCGGGCCGTTTCGCTGCCCGGGGCAGTGCCGGCTGCGTAGTATCATCGATTGGTCTGCCCCCGTAGCTCAATGGATAGAGCAACGGCCTTCTAATCCGTAGGTTGCGCGTTCGAGTCGCGCCGGGGGCACCACCCATGAAGCCTTCAGCGACGCTCTGCGTCCTGGAGGCTTCATCTGTCTCCGGGCACGACTCAGTGGCGGCGGAGAGTTCCTTCAGCGTGTCCAGTCCTCCTCCACAACCAGCGGCAGCGGGCAGCGCAGGATGGGTTCGTCCACTGCCCGCTCCGCCGGACCACTTTGCCGCGCGAGCCCGAAGCAGACTGGCGTGACCGGCCTACCGCCGGAAGGACTGTCAGGAGAAGGGGCAGAGCAATGAATGACACCATCACCCTGCGGGGGTTTGTAGCAACGGACGTCCGGACTACTACTGCGGACAGCGGGCTCGCCATAGCCGGATTCCGTATGTGCACAACGGAAAGGCGGTTGGACCGGGAGACCGGGCTGTGGGTAGACGGGAACACCAACTGGTATTCCGTGTCGATGTTCCGCCAGCTCGCCACGAATGCCGGGGTAAGCATCCACAAAGGAGACCGCGTGATTGTCACCGGACGGCTGCGGGTACGCCAGTGGGCCACGGACAGTGGCCGGAGCGGCACGTCGGTGGACATCGATGCGGATGCGGTGGGACATGACCTCATGTGGGGCACCGCGAACTTCCGCCGGAGCATTGCAGAGAAGACTTCGCTGCAGGGCGTTGGCGATACCGGTCCCGGTTCCGCCGATGCAGGGCACGGCGAAATGGAACCGGATGTCGATCCTGTGACCGGAGAAGTGCTGGGCTCGGCTGGAGACTTTGACAGCCGGGACGCAGCAGCAGGCCTCGAAGACGGTTTCACGGACATCCAGCAGCCGGAACCGGAACCTGCGGCCTACTGACCGGGGAGTGGAATGAGGCGTGGCAGAATGACAGGGTGATGGCAGCAGAGCAGTTGAGCACGTCCCGCCGGTGGCTGGCAGCAGCGGTCGCCGTACCGGCTGTCCTGACGCTGGCTCTGACAGCATGCAGCAGCACGGATACCGGGCAGGCTCCCGCAGCGCCGGCTTCCCCCGGCAGCAGCGCCCCGTCCCCGAGCGCGGTGCCCGGGCTTCCGGAGACTCATCAGGCAGTCCAGGACGCGTTGACCGACCTGCTGGCTGCCACGCCTGCGCCTTCCAGGGACGAGATTCGCAGCGCCTGGGCCAGCGCCGGGTTCAGCCCGGAAACAGTGGAGGTATCACAGGACGGAACGCCCACTGGTCTGGCCGTGGACTCCATCATTTCCGCTGCGCCGGATGGTACTGAGTGCCTGGTGGGGGAGATCCGCAGCGGGAACCTCGCACTGGCCACCATGCCGGTGCTCGCGAACGGCCAGTGCCTTCTGGGCGACGACCGCTAGGGGAGCTGCCCGCAGTCCAGACGCGCAAAATGGCACTTAGAGGCGTCGACGCACTAGCCTGAGAGCATGGCGGAATTTATCTACACAATGACCAAGGCCCGTAAGGCCGTTGGCGACAAGGTTATCCTCGACGACGTAAGTATGTCCTTCTTCCCGGGCGCCAAGATCGGCGTGGTGGGGCCAAACGGTGCCGGTAAGTCCACCATCCTGAAAATCATGGCTGGCCTGGACACCCCGTCCAACGGCGAGGCCCGGCTCAGCCCCGGCTACACCGTGGGCATCCTGCTCCAGGAACCGCCCCTGAACGAAGAAAAAACCGTTCTGGGCAACGTCCAGGAAGGCGTGGGTGAGATCTACTCGAAGATCCAGCGTTTCAACGAGATCTCGGAAGAAATGGCGCAGCCGGACGCAGACTTCGACTCGCTCCTTGAGGAGATGGGCAAGCTGCAGGAAGCCATCGACGCCGCTGACGCTTGGGACATCGATTCCCAGCTCGAGCAGGCGATGGATGCTCTGCGCTGCCCGCCGCCGGACGCTGACGTGACCGTCCTTTCCGGTGGTGAGCGCCGCCGTGTAGCTCTCTGCAAGCTGCTGCTGCAGAAGCCGGACCTGCTCCTCCTCGATGAGCCCACCAACCACCTCGACGCCGAAAGCGTTCTGTGGCTGGAACAGCACCTCTCCTCATACCCTGGTGCCGTGCTGGCCGTAACCCACGACCGTTACTTCCTCGACCACGTAGCCGAGTGGATTGCCGAAGTGGACCGCGGACACCTCTACCCGTACGAAGGCAACTACTCGACGTACCTCGAGAAGAAGCGTGCCCGCCTTGAGGTCCAGGGCAAGAAGGACCAGAAGCTGGCCAAGCGCCTCGCAGACGAACTCGACTGGGTCCGGTCCAATGCGAAGGGCCGCCAGACCAAGTCGAAGGCCCGTCTGGCCCGCTACGAGGAAATGGCTGCCGAGGCCGAGCGCACCCGGAAGCTGGACTTCGAAGAAATCCAGATCCCGCCGGGACCGCGGCTTGGTTCCCTGGTGCTGGAAGCCAAGAACCTGGAAAAGGGCTTCGGTGACCGCAAGCTGATCGACGGCCTCTCCTTCTCCCTCCCGCGCAACGGCATTGTCGGTGTGATTGGCCCCAACGGCGTCGGTAAGTCGACGCTGTTCAAGACCATCGTTGGCCTTGAGCCGCTGGACGGCGGTGACCTGAAGATCGGCGAATCCGTCAAGATCTCCTATGTTGACCAGTCCCGCGGCGGCATTGACCCCAACAAGACGCTGTGGGAAGTGGTGTCCGACGGACACGACTTCATCCAGGTTGGTCAGGTTGAAATGCCTTCCCGTGCCTACGTTTCGGCCTTCGGGTTCAAGGGCCCGGACCAGCAGAAGAAGGCAGGTGTGCTCTCCGGCGGTGAGCGGAACCGCCTGAATCTGGCCATGACCCTCAAGCAGGGCGGAAACCTGCTGCTGCTTGATGAGCCCACCAACGACCTCGATGTCGAAACGCTGTCCAGCCTTGAAAACGCGCTGCTGGAATTCCCGGGCTGCGCCGTCGTGGTTTCCCACGACCGCTGGTTCCTGGACCGTGTTGCCACGCACATCCTCGCGTGGGAAGGCACGGATGAGAACCCGGCGAACTGGTACTGGTTCGAAGGCAACTTTGAAGCTTACGAGCAGAACAAGGTTGAGCGGCTGGGCGCCGACGCCGCCAAGCCGCACCGCGTCACGCACCGCCGCCTGACCCGCGACTAGGTCCGCGGCCACCACCGCCAACCCCGGAAACGAAAGCGCCCTGCCGCGAGACAGGGCGCTTTCGTCTTATAACGGGGGGCATCGGTGAGTCAGCGCGATTCTGCAGCCGTTCAGTGGCTGCCCGGCGCGTGCAGCGGCACCGTTAGCGTGCAGCCGCATAATCCGGCAGGCGAAGCATGCCTTCCTGGGCGATGGTTGCCACCAGGTCACCGCTGCGGTTGAAGATGCGTCCGGTGGACAGGCCGCGGGCACCTGAGGCGCTGGGGGACTCCTGGACGTAGAGCAGCCATTCGTCCACCCGGAGAGGCCGGTGCCACCACATGGCATGGTCCAGGCTGGCCACAGACATCCCCGGGGTGGCCCAGGAGATGCCGTGCCGGCGGAGAACCGGTTCCAGGATGGTGTAGTCGGTGGCATAGGCCAGGGCTGCCCGGTGCAGGTTCTGGTCCTCCGGCATGGGACCGAAGGTTTTCATCCAGACGGCGTTGCGCGCGCGGCGCTCCGGGTCGGATTCGAAGTAGACAGGCTTGGCCACGTGGCGGATGTCCATGGGCCGATAATAGGACCATGCCTTGGCCACGGGGTGGTCGAACCCGGACAGGAGCTGGGCCGTGGTCGGAAGAGACTCCGGATCCGGGATGCCTTCGGGCATGGGTTCCTGGTGGTCCAGTCCCTCGTCCGGCAGCTGGAAGGACGCAATCAGGGACAGGATCGGCACCCCGTTCTGGTAGGCGTGGGTCCGGCGGGCGGAGAAGGACCGGCCGTCGCGCAGGCGCTCCACACCGAAGGTGATTGGCAGCTCGGAATCCCCCGGGCGCAGGAAATAGCCGTGCATTGAATGCATGAGCCGGTCCGGGGAAACCGTGCGGGCAGCGGCAACGAGGGACTGGCCGAGCACCTGGCCGCCAAAAACACGTTTCCGGGGTTCGTGCTGTGACCCGCCGACGAAGATGTCCTCATCGGTTTTCGCCCCTCCGGCATCACTGAGATCAAGCAGATCGATCAGTGCTGCGGTCGGGTCAAAGTCTTCGGCTGGTGCCATATGGGTCTGTCTCCTCGCGGTGATATCCGTAAAACCTGGCCCGCAGCGGAGTGTGGGCCACCTCCGAGATTAGACGTAGGCGCAGGTTAGCCCCAACATTTAGGCCCCGTCGCGGGCTGCACCGGACGAACGTCACACAGTGGCCGCCCGCCGCCGGCGGCGAGAATTTCGTCTCTGCGGAGATTCTCCTGCAAAGATGGAAAGCATGCCTATCAACCGTTTTCCCATCCAGCTTCGCTTTGGCGATGAGGACTCCAACGGCCACGTCAACAACGTCCGCTACGTACAGTTCCTCGAAGAAGCGAGGGTGCGCCTGTCGCTGCTTCCGCTGGCAGATACGCACGGCGGCGATGCCGAACCGGAGACTTTCCGTTCGATTACCCGGGAAGCGGGAAGCACGCTCGTGGGCAGGCAGGAGATTGAGTACCTCACTCCGCTGGTCTACAGCCCTGATCCGGTGTGGATCGAAATCTGGGTCAGCGCGCTGGGCCGCTCCAGCTTCTCCTACGGTTTCCGGCTCACGGACGAGGGCAGCACCACCGTGTACGCCGTAGCGGAAGCGGTCATGGTCATGGTGGGCCGGGAGAGCGGCCGGACGGTTTCGCTCTCTGAACGGCAGCGCCAGGTCCTGGAAGGCTGGACCGGCGGGGAGGTGCCCTTCCGGCGCGTAACGGCGGGGGCAGCAAAATGACGCAGGTGCAGAGCCTTGTCCTGGCAGATCCGCAGGTCACTGCCGACCTGCGGAACTTCGTCTCACGTGCACGCAGCGCCGATGACGGGGCAGTGCGGCTGCAGGCGGTGGGGGGAGTGCTGGCAGCCTATGTCTGCGTCCTGCGGCCGCGGGTGCTCGGGGAGGCCATGCCGACCGTGATCGGCATGCGTGCCATGCCGCTGGCGGTTCATGCTGAACTGGACACCACCGTCCAGCTCTCGGCTGTGGCGGACCGGCTGGCGCGGCTGGATGGGACGGGAACGGAGCTTGCCGTCCCGCCGGTGACGGTCTCGGAAAGCTGGGCGGGGATTAGCGCGCCCCGCTCCGGGTGGCAGCACGACGCCGATGTGCAGGTCTCGCTGCTGGAGCAGGCCGCCCACCGGGGTATTAAAGAGGTAGCCGCACGGATACCGGAGAATCCCGGGGCTGCCATGATCAGCAACGTCCGCGTTCCTGTCTGGAGCGAGCCGGTTGCGGGTCTGGACGCCCGGCTTCCCGCCGGGGCTGCGTTTGCAGCGCTGACCCTGGGTTTCCTGCCGGGCTCGGGGACGGCGTCGCTGTTTAGCAATGGCCGCTGGCAGCGGCTGAGCACCAGCACCGGCCACGTGCTGGTGCGTCCGCCGTCGGTCCTGTTCTAAGCCGAATTCACCATGGAATGGGCTGCACGTTCCAGGTAATCCCACAGGGTTGCCTCATGCAGCGGTGCCAGTGAGAGCGAGTCGACGGCGGTCCGCATGTGACGCAGCCACGCGTCCCTGGCAGCGGGGGTGACTTCGAACGGCATGTGGCGCATCCGGAGGCGGGGATGCCCGCGCAGTTCCCCGTAGGTCTTGGGGCCGCCCCAGTACTGTTCGAGGAACAGCAGAAGCCGTTCCTTGGCCGGACCGAGGTCCTCTTCGGGATACATGGGCCGCATCAGCGGATCCTCTGCGACGCCGTCGTAAAACACATCGACCAGCTTCACGAACGTTTCGTGCCCGCCCACGGTTTCGTAAAAGTTGTAGGCGGGGGTGCTGAAACCGGTTCCGGCAGCGGCGGCCGTCAGCGGCAGTGAGGGCCCGGGGCGGGAGGGCTCGGTCATTTGGTCTCTTCTTCCTGTGCTGCCTGCGCGGTGGCTGCGGCGGGGCTGGGCGGCGGGACATAGGTGCCCTGGGACCGGTTGCCGATCATCGCCAGCTCGCCGTTGCGGATGTACCAGATCACCCCGCGTTCATCGACAAGGCGGGTGATGCGGATGCCAACGGACTGGACGGTGCCGGTGATGGTGCCTACTTCAATGACGTCGCCGATTCCGTACTGGTCCTCGATGCTGATGAAGAAACCGGCCAGTGCATCCCGGATGACTTCGCGGGCACCGAAGCCGAGGGCGATGCCCACGATGCCTACGCTGGCAATCAGCGGTGCAACATTGATGCCTACGGCGCCCAGCACCATGATGACCGCGACGGTCCAGATTGCCACGCTCACGGAGCTGCGCAGCAGGGCGCCGATGGTGTCGGCGCGCTGCACCCGCCTCTTGTTGTCCAGGTTGCGCATTACCGGCTGTGCCCAGCGCAGGCGCTGGGACCGCAGGAGGGAGGAGCCCTTCTGCGCGCGGGCTACTACTTTTGAAATCAGGAAGCGGGCCACCAGCCAGAGAACCAGGGCAGCGAGGATGATAAACCCCGCTTGCAGGAGCCCGCTGAAATCGAACTCGCCCACTTCAATGGGTGGTGTGACAGTCGTTGCCATTAGGTGCACGGGTGCTGGATATCCTTTTGTGCTTGGGGGAGGGGGTCCTACCTAGCCTACTGCCGGAGCGCGGGCAGGGTGGCTCCGGCGGTGCCGTCAGAGGACGGTGCGGGCATCGTGCCCTACCGGAAAATTGACGCTTCGGGCAATAAAACACAGCCGGTGTGCTTCGTCATGCAGGGCCGTGGCAAGTTCCGGGGAACCTTCGGAGATGCGGACCACGGGACGCAGCAGTACCGAGGTGAATTCGCCGCTTCCGTCCCGGTTTAGCCGCAGCGTCCCCTCGGCATCGTCCTCGTAAGAGACCACGCTAATGCCGTTCTTCACGGCCACATGGAGATAGGACAGCATGTGGCACTGAGCCAGTGCGGACAGCAGCAGCTGCTCCGGATTCCAGCGGTCCCGGTCACCGTGGAAAGTGGGGTCCGCGGTGCCGGGCAGGTCCGGCAGGCCGGCTGCGCGAATCACATGGTCACGGCCGTAGCCCCGGTAGGTCTGTGTGCCGGTGCCGCGGTTGCCGGTCCATTCAAGGCTTACACCGTAGCGGTGTTCAGAGAGGTTCACAGCTTTAAGCTACCGTGCCGGGTGCCCGTCC
>JBELYP010000036.1:0-10669 GCA_040273995.1 Arthrobacter sp. | reverse complement strand
CCGAGTGGTACACTGTTTCCTGGTCCGGGGCGGGGTCCCGGTCCCTGGTGGTGGGACCGGGACCCGGCACGAACGCGGTGAGCCGGGTAGCCGGCTAGCGGTCCGCTGCCTGCGCCTTGAGCGCCCGTACGACGCCGTCGCGGTTTTCCAGCAGCAGCCGGCGCAGAGCCGGTGCCTCATCGCCGAGCGATTCCAGGAAAGCATCGGTGCGGTCCACGGTTTCCTGGGTGGTCAGCCGCGCCGGGTAGAGCCCGACGACGATCTGCTGGGCGATTTCGTGGGTACGGCTCGCCCAGACCTCACGCAGGGAATCGAAGTAGCGCTGGGAGTACGGTTCCAGCAGGGCCGTGTCATGCACCCGGCTGAACCCGCCGATGGCTGCCCGCTGTGCAGCGTTGGGCAGGTCCGAACGGACCACGATTGCGTCCCAGGCTGCCGCCTTGGCTTCTGCGGTGGGCAGCGCGGCGCGTGCGCCGGCAGCGGCGAGCTGCCCCGTGGCCGTCGCGTCGCGTTCCAGTTCTGCGGCAATTTCCGCTTCGCCCGCGCGGCCCCCTGCCACCAGTGCGGTGAGCAGTTCCCAGCGGAGGTCAGAGCCGACTTCCAGGTCCTGAAGGACCAGGTCGCCGGAGAGCAGTGCTGCAACGGCGTCCAGCTGCTCCGGTGTCTGGGAGTGCGCCGCGAAAGCCTTGACGAACTGCAGCTGGGAGTCCGAACCCGGCGCCGCTGCGCGGGCCAGATCCCAGAGGCTGTCCGCAGCGGCAGCGCTCATGGGCTCGCGGTCCTCAGGCGTGACGTAGAAGGCCAGTGTCGTCGCGAGCTGGCGGAGCAGCACCTGCACCACGGAGGAATCCGATTCGGAGGCGATGTTCTGCAGCACGAGTTCCACATAGTTGCGGGCCGGGATCTCCCCGTCGCGGGTGGCGTCCCAGGCCGATGCCCACACGAGGGTCCGCGGCAGCGACTCCGCAATATCGCGCAGGCGCCGGGTGGCAAGGTGCCAGGAGACGTCATCGAGGCGGATCTTGGCGTAGGCCAGGTCGTCGTCGTTCAGCAGGAGCAGGTCAGGACGCTGCTGGCCTGCCAGTTCGGGTACCTCGGTCAGTTCGCCGTCGACGTCCAGCTCCACCCGGTGGGTGCGGCGCAGCCTGCCGTCTTCAGCGGTGTTGTAGAAGCCGATCGCCAGGCGGTGGGGGCGCAGCGTCGGGTACTCGGCCACAGCGGACTGGGCGACGGCAAAGGAAGTGATGACGCCGTCGTCGTCTGTTTCGATAACCGGACGAAGCGTATTGACGCCGGCGGTCTCCAGCCACTGGGCGGACCATTCGCCGAGGTCGCGTCCGCTGGCGGCTTCCAGCTCGGAAAGCAGGTCCGACAGTTCAGTGTTGCCCCAGGAATGTTTCCCGAAGTATTCACGCACGCCCTGCATGAACTTGTCCTGGCCAACCCAGGCCACGAGCTGCTTGAGGACCGAAGCGCCCTTGGCGTAGGTGATGCCGTCGAAGTTGACCTGGACGTCTTCCAGGTCCCGGATCTCCGCGACGATCGGGTGTGTGGTGGGCAGCTGGTCCTGGCGGTAGGCCCAGGCCTTTTCCATGGACGCGAAGGTGGTCCATGCCTGCTTGAATTCGGTGGCTTCAGCTGCCGCCAGCGCGGACATGAATTCTGCGAAGGACTCGTTCAGCCAGAGATCGTTCCACCAGCGCATGGTCACCAGGTCCCCGAACCACATGTGGGCGAGTTCGTGGAGAACCGTGATGGCACGCCGCTCAACCGTTGCATCCGGGACACGGCCGCGGAAGACGTAGCTTTCCAGGAACGTTACAGCGCCGGCGTTCTCCATGGCGCCGGCGTTGAATTCCGGCACGAACAGCTGGTCGTACTTTTCGAACGGGTACGGGGTGCCGAACTGGGATTCGTAGAACTCAAAGCCCTGGCGGGTGAGTTCAAAAATGTTCTCCGCGTCCAGGTACTCCATCAGCGACTTGCGGGCGAAGACGCCCAGCGGGATGGTGCGGCCGTCGGAACTGGTGAGCTCGGAACGGACGGACTGGTACGGGCCGGCGATCAGCGCCGTGATGTAGGAGGAGATCCGCGGCGTCGGTTCGAAGGACCACGTGGAGCTCGGGTTGGGGGAATCCTCCGCGCTGGCGCGGACCGGCTCCGGAGTGGGGGAGTTGGAGATGACGTCCCAGTGGGACGGAGCCGTCACGGTGAACCGGAAGGTTGCCTTCAGGTCAGGCTGCTCAAAGACGGCGAACATGCGCCGGGAATCCGGAACCTCAAACTGGGAGTAGAGGTAAACCTCGTTGTCCACGGGATCCACAAAATGGTGCAGGCCTTCACCGGTGTTCATGTACAGGGCATCGGCCTCGACAACCAGCTCGTTGCTGGCAGCCAGGTTGGGAAGCTGGATGCGGACGCCGTCGGAAACCTCCTCCGGGTCGAGGCTGACGCCGTTGAGGGTGACGCGGTGGACCTTGGAGGTGACGGCGTCGATAAACGTGGAGGCTCCCGGCTGGGCGCTGAAGCGCACCACGGTGGTGCTGCCGAAGACTTCGTCGCCGCGGGTCAGGTCAAGATTGATGTCGTAGGACTCGACATTGATCAGTTCCGCCCGTTCACGCGCTTCAGCGCGGGTGAGATTCATACCTGGCAAGGAAGAGCCTTTCGAATGAGAGAGATAACGCCGGGGCGGTGCAAGGACGCGCCCCGGCGGCAAAGTAACAATTGCAACAATCTCTTACTTGGGGCCGTTCTGCCAAGTGGGAAACGCGTCCACCAGGCAGGATCTAGTTGAGGCTGCCTGCAGTCCGGCCTGGCTGGTACCCCTCATTCTTCATCCCGTCGCCGGCGTAGTGGCTGGTGGCTCCGGAGGGCTTAATGCCCAGCAGATCGGGTATGCCGTCTCCGGTGGTGTCTCCCGTTCCGAGGAGGTCACGGAAGATGTTCCAGCCGGTGCCCACCTGCTCGCCGGCGGCCAGACGGCCGTTGCCCTGGCCCCGGTAGAGGAGCAGGGAACCGGTAGGGGTCCGGGCCAGAACGTCGTTCCTGGCGTCCCGGTCGTAGGTTCCCGCTGCCGTGAGGGTGAGGTTTTCCCAGCCGTAATCACCGATCCGCAGTCCTGCAAGGTAGCCTTCCGCCCCGCCGCCGACCCGGCCGGTGCCGCGGTAGAGCCACAGCGAACCGTCGCGGTGGCGGGCCAGGAGATCCGGACGGCCGTCGCCGCTCAGGTCGGGAGTGCCGAGTACCTGGCTGAAGATTTGCCAGCCTGAACCGATCTGTACCGCGGGCCGGTAACCCTCATTGTTGCCGTTCACTACACCTGTCCCTGCGTAGAACCACAGGGTTCCGTCCGGTTTAACCGCGACGAGGTCTGCCCTGCCGTCACCGTTGAAGTCTCCGGGACTGGTGACTTCCGAGTAGATGTTCCATCCCGAGCCGATTTTGCGCGGCGAACCGTAGGTTCCCTTCCCCTTGCCCGGGTGCAGCCATAGTGTCCCGTCCCGGCGGACGGAGAGAAGGTCTGGCCGGGCGTCGCCGTCGAAGTCCGAGACGCTAAGCGTCTTCACGGACTCCGCAATGCCCGGGGACGACGTGCTGACAGCCGGTGCGTAACCCTGGGTGATCTTCTGGGTGCCCGAATAGAACAGCAGCGAGCCGTTGGAGGAACGGCCTACCAGGTCGGGGCGGCCGTTGCGGTCGAAATCGGAACCGCCAAGAATTTCCCCGAAGATGTTCCAGCCGGTCCCAATGACTGTACCGGCCCCGAAACTGCCGTTTCCATACCCGGGACGGAGCACAATGGTGCCGTCCGGGGTGCGGCCGATGACGTCCGGACGTCCGTCCCCGTTGAAGTCCCCGGTGCCAACCAGCAGGTTGTACTGGTTCCATCCGCTGCCGGCGGAGGAGGAGGGTCCGTGCCCGCCCTTTCCGGTGCCCGAGTAAAGCAGGGCCTGGCCGTTGGGCCGGACGGCCAGCAGATCCGGTCCGCCGCCGTTGACGTTGGACACGGCAACGATTCGCTGGAATTCGTCCCAGCCCCAGTCACCAATCTTCCGGCCGGGGCGGTAGCCTTCGTTGCTGTTGTTGACTGCACCGGTACCGGAATAGAGCCAGAGACTGCCGTCCACGTGCCTGGCCAGCAGGTCGTTCCGGCCGTCGCCGTCGTAGTCGCCCGGCCCTAGGATCAGGTCGAAGATTTCCCAGCCGGTGCCGATGCGCCGGGGAGCGCCGAAGCTTCCTTTGCCGTTGCCGGCGGAAAGCCAGAGGGTTCCATCGGAGCGGCGGCTGATCAGGTCCGCTGCGCCGTCGCCGTTGAAGTCTCCGGGAGAGACCGTACGCAGCGTGCGGTCCGGCGACTGGACGCCGGTGATGGTGATGCCCGCTTCGGAACCCGAGATCCAGTCGATTCGGACCTTCACCCCGGTGTGGGTGGTGAAAGTCTGCCCTGCCTGCCAGGCACTGTTCGGATGTGTGTAGCTGTAGACGGGACGGGTGGAGGGGGCGATGAGAAGTGAGTTAAGCGCCCATGAATTGGCGGAGTCCGTTTTCACGATTTTGACTCCGCGGTTCCCTCCCGTCGCTGTCCCGGCGTCCCGTCCTACCGGCAGGCGGAGCTCAAGGTAGTAAACCTCTCCGCTCTTGGGATCGCGGAACTTTACGGCCCGGTTTTGTGCCGTCCCGCTCCAGGCACTCAGCGTGAAGGACCGGGTGCGGTTGGCATCTCCGGCATTGAGGATCTCATTGCCCCGGCCGAAGCTTCCTTTGTCCCAGAACAGGGAGTTGATCGTGGGAATGCTGTACTGGGCGAACCCCATCAGATCGGAGGTGTCACCGTATTCGCGGCTGCTGCAGGCCCCGTCTGCCCACCGCCCGTTCCCCGGGGCTACATCGGACCGCCCGTTGGTGCACTGCAGGCTGTTGGCGTGCAGCAGACCCAGAAGGTGCCCGAATTCGTGGGTCACCACGTTGTTGGTGAAGTTCGACGGCGCCGGCATCAGGATGCGCCCCGCGGTGCCGCCAACCGTCCAGCCGCCTCCAAGGATTCCCCCGTAGCCTCCCGAGCTCAGATCCGCCGTTGGGACGAACACCACCAGGGCGGTGTAGGGGTTGTCGACCCATTTGAGTTCGCGGGCGATCTTGTTCATCATCGTCGCGTAATCATCGGAGGTGTTGGCACTCGAGCTGTAGTGCACCTTCTCCGAAGCAATCGTCATGGACAGGCGTCCGTTGGAGGCCGCCCGCCAGTAAGAGCTCGCCGTTGCAACGGAGTTGCGGGCAGCCTGAAGGTTGACGAGTCCGCCGTTGCCGTTCACGGTTGCGCGGACAAGGGTCACCTTGATGTCCCCTGCGCGTGCCGCCAGCATCGTTGCCGCTCCGCCTTGGCCCAGGGCACGCCCGGACGTCTCAGGTTCCGAGTGCTCATGTCCGGTCTCGACCGCTGAACGCACGCTTCCGTCAGCCTCGGTAATCAGGGGGGTGTCCGGGCCGGGCACCA
This sequence comes from Arthrobacter sp., assembly GCA_040273995.1. Classification (GTDB taxonomy): domain Bacteria; phylum Actinomycetota; class Actinomycetes; order Actinomycetales; family Micrococcaceae; genus Arthrobacter_B. The sequence goes on along the minus strand of JBELYP010000036.1, from coordinate 5,172 downwards.
CGTGTCCCTCTCCGACGGGCACATACTCGTAGCCGTCGTCCTCGTCCGCGCCGGGATCCGCGGCAGTGTCCGCGGCGGTGTCCTGCGGGCCGGCCGGGTCATCAGGAGCCGACTCCGCAGGGTGGCTCTCGGCAGGGGAGGGCAGCGGTGCCGGCCCCTCCATGCCGGCATCGGGCAGCGCGTCGGGCAGGATTCCGGCGTCAGTTGCAGGTTCCGTGGCCCCTGGCAGAGGCTGCAGGGAATCCGGCAGGGCTGTCTCATCCGGCACGGCCGTAGCTGATGCAGGAATGGACGCCCCGCCAAACATCAAGGCGGTAACCAGGGCAGTAGTGAGTGCGAGTCGTGCAGTCTTCAAGTGCGGATCCTTGCATAAAACGTTTCGAGACCTGGGGCAGCGGCACAGCAGCTCCCGGTCCAGGAAACTGCTTCGTCCGCTCTCCGGCGGGTGGAACCGCAGCGAAACTACCTGCACCTTCAGCTATCGGCACCGCCGCCGTCACCGTCACCGGTTTGGAAGCCGGGCGTCCACAAAAGCTACGCTGGTAATGCCATCCCCCACAATGAACGGAACCCCATGCGCGTCCATATTGCAACAGACCACGCCGGACTCGAACTTAGTGCCCACCTGCAGAAACACCTCGCGGCAGCCGGGTATGACGTAGTGGACCACGGGCCCAAGACGTACGACGCCGAAGACGACTACCCCGGGTTCTGCATCGACGCAGCCAAGGCAGTGGTCGCCGACCAGGAAGCCGGCGCCGAGGCCCTTGGCATTGTCCTGGGCGGGTCCGGCAACGGTGAACAGATCGCCGCGAACAAGGTCCGTGGCATCCGCGCCGCCCTGGCATGGAACCTGGACACCGCCAGGCTGGCCCGGGAACACAACAACGCCAACGTCGTCGCCGTCGGCGGCCGCCAGCACTCCCTCGCCGAGGCAACCGAGATCATCGAAGCGTTCCTCGCTGAGCCCTTTAGCAATGCCGAGCGCCACGTGCGCCGCATTGCGCAGATTGCAGAATATGAAGCCAGCGGCACCATCGCTGCGCACTAATGCCTGAAGGGCATTCAATCCACCGGCTGGCCCGGCAGTTCACCTCGGTGTTCGCCGGGCAGCGGCTGGCCGTGTCCAGTCCCCAGGGGCGGTTCGCGGCCGGCGCCGCGCAGCTGGACGGCCACGTCCTCACCGGCGCGCAGGCACACGGCAAGCAGCTGTTCCTGGAGTTCGGGAACGAGCTCATTCTGCGTATCCACCTGGGGCTCTACGGGGCGTTCGACTTCGGCGGCGACGAGACCTTCCGGGGGGCCTCCAGCATCGGTGCCCCGCGCCGGGTAGGGGAGCAGGAAGCCCCGGACGACGGCGCTGCGGGCACCTACGCGGGACCCCCGCCGCCGAAGGGGGCGGTCCGGGTCCGCCTCGTCTCAGCGCACGGCTGGGCGGACCTGCGCGGGCCGACAGCCTGCGAGGTCATCACGGAGGCAGAACGCAGCCGGGTCCTGGACCGGCTGGGCCCTGATCCGCTGCAGCCGTATCCGGACGCTGCGGAAGACTTCACCCGCAGGCTGCGCAGCCGCGGCTCACCGGTGGCCGGACTGCTCATGAACCAGGAAATACTCGCCGGGGTAGGCAATGTCTATCGGGCCGAGGTGCTCTTCCGCCAGCGGATCTCACCGTGGGTCACGGGAAAGGCGGTGCAGCCGGAACAGGCGCACGCACTCTGGGACGACGTCGTATCCGTCATGTCCGACGGCGTAGCCGAAGGCCGCATTGTGACGACGCGGCCCGAGCACCGCGCGGTGCGTACCGAACCGGTACCGGTATCGGAGGCACACTACGTGTACAAGCGGCAGGGACTGCCCTGCCGGATCTGCGGTACGGAGATCGCGCTGACGGAGCTGGCAGCCAGGAAACTGTACTGGTGCCCGGCCTGCCAAGCCGGATAAGCGCAGCAAAAAGGCCCCCGTCCACCGCTGAAACCTGGGTTTCATGCTGGTGGACCAGGGGCCTCTTTTGGAATAATTCCGTGGAGGGGATGACGGGAATCGAACCCGCGTAATCAGTTTGGAAGACTGAGGCTCTACCATTGAGCTACATCCCCGGCGCCGTAAGGCAGGTTTTACCTTAGCACGGTATTTTGGCGGATGAATAATCGGCGGCTTTCCGCTCTCCCTGAGGCATCATGGGAGGTGCCCGGCCCACCGGAATTGTGCATGAGCAAGTCAATGCCGGTAGGCTGTCAGGTGCACTGACGGGGTGTAGCTCAGCTTGGAAGAGCGCCTGCTTTGGGAGCAGGAAGTCGCAGGTTCAAATCCTGTCACCCCGACTCTGTATAAACGACGGTGCAGACCAACCCCAGAACCCTCAGGAGAACTAACGCTGTGAAGAGCGCTGTAGAAAACCTCACACCCACGCGGGTAAAGCTCAACGTAGAAGTTCCGCTTGAGGAATTGAAGCCGAGCATCGACGAGGCCTACAAGACCATCGCCACCCAGGTGCAGGTCCCGGGCTTCCGCAAGGGCAAGGTCCCCAACAAGCTCATCGATCAGCGCGTTGGCCGCGGCTACGTCCTCGAGACTGCCATCAATGAGGGCCTGAACGGCTTCTACCAGGCAGCAGTCCAGGAAACCGGCATCCGTCCGCTGAGCCGCCCCGAGGTTGAAATCAGCGAAGTTCCGGACCCCACGTCCGACGAAGGCCAGCTGGTCTTCAACGTCGAGCTGGACATCCGCCCCGAAATCGAACTTCCGGACTACGCCGGCATCGAGGTCACCGTTGAGCCCGCCGAAGCCGGCGACGCCGACGTCGAGAAGGCTCTGGATGAACTGCGCGGCCGCTTCGGCACGCTGAAGAGCGTTGACCGCCCCGCCGCAGAGAACGACTTCCTGACCATGGACCTTGTTGCCAAGGTTGACGGCGAAGAGGTCGACTCCGCCTCTGACCTGTCCTACCAGGTAGGCGCCGGAACCATGCTCGAAGGCATGGACGAAGCCGTCACCGGCCTCTCCGCCGACGAGTCCGCCACCTTCACCACGAAGCTGGCCGGCGGTGAGCATGCAGGCGCCGACGCCGAGGTCACCGTTACCGTCAAGGCCGTCAAGGAGCGCGAGCTTCCGGAAGCCAACGACGACTTTGCGCAGCTGGCCAGCGAATTCGACACCATCGCTGAACTGCGCGAAGACCTGACCAAGCGCGCCGCAGAAGCCAAGGTCATGGAGCAGGGCGTCGAAGCCCGCGACAAGGTCCTGGAGAAGCTTCTGGAAATGATTGAGGTTCCGGTTCCGGAGTCCGTCATCGAAGAGCAGCTGGACCAGCACTTCAACTCCGAGTCGGCACACACCGCCGGTGAAGACCACGACACCGAAGAGCACCGCGCCGAGATCCGTGAGAACACCGAGCAGGCGTTCAAGAACGAGATCATCCTGGACGCAGTCGCTGACAAGGAAGAAGTCGGCGTCAACCAGAACGAGCTCATCGACTACATCGTCTCCATGGCCGGCCAGTACGGCATGGATCCGAACCAGTTCGCCCAGCTGATCGACCAGGGCGGCCAGGTTCCGATGATGGTTGGTGAAGTCCGCCGCCGCAAGGCCCTTGCCAAGGTCCTGGAGCTGGCCAAGGTCACCGACACCACCGGTGCCGAGGTGGACCTGTCCGCCTTCGTCCGCCCGGAAGGCGAAGAAGCAGCAGCCGAGACCGCCGAAGAAGCCGGCGAAGAAAAGGCCTAGTCCCAACCTGTCCCGGATCCCCGGGCCGGAGCAGAAGGAAGCACTGCAGTACGCTGCGGTGCTTCCTTCCGTTTAAGCCCCGGTCCGAGGGTGAATCCGTGCGCTGCGTCCGGCACACGCGCAACGTGCGCCGTCAGCGAACAGCGCGCGTAACGGGAGCAAAAGCACTGCAGGAACGGTTAGTGTCCAAGAAGAGATAAACGGCGGGAGCCGGCCGGGGGAGCACACAGACGCATCCGGCCAGGTTTCCTGCCAGAGCGAGAGGTCACTCAGTATGGCAAATGCACCCAGCACACCCACTATGGCTACTGTGGACCCGGCCAGCCGGGATGACTACATCTACAACCGGCTGCTGAAGGAACGGATCATCTGGCTCGGCTCGGAAGTCCGGGACGACAACGCCAACGCGATCTGCTCCCAGCTCCTGCTCCTCTCCGCCGAGGATCCGGAAAAGGATATCTTCCTCTACATCAACTCTCCCGGCGGCTCCGTGACCGCCGGCATGGCCATCTACGACACGATGCAGTTCATCCCGAACGACGTCGTCACCGTTGCCACCGGTCTGGCCGCGTCCATGGGCCAGTTCCTGCTGTCCTCCGGCACCAAGGGCAAGCGCTACGCCACCCCGCACGCGCGCATCCTGATGCACCAGCCCTCCGGCGGCATCGGCGGCACCGCGTCGGACATCCGCATCCAGGCTGAACTGATCCTGCACATGAAGCAGGTCATGGCCGAGCTCACTGCTGAGCAGACCGGGCAGACCGTGGAGCAGATCCTGAAGGACAACGACCGCGACAAGTGGTTCACCGCAGAAGAAGGCCTTGCCTACGGCTTCTTCGACAAGATCTCCGCTCACGCCGGCGGCGTCACCGGCGGCGGCGGAACCAACCAGGACCAGGACGGCGAGCAGGACTAGTCCAGCCCGCAGCCGGCCAGCGCACCACAGACTTCAGGAGTAAAGCAATGAACCACAACTTTGGAACCCCGGGCAGCACGGCATCCCAGATGCCGTCCAGCCGCTACGTACTGCCCCAGTTCGAAGAGCGCACGCCGTACGGCTTCAAGCGCCAGGACCCCTACACCAAGCTCTTCGAGGACCGCATCATCTTCCTCGGCGTGCAGGTGGACGACGCTTCCGCAGATGACATCATGGCCCAGCTGCTGGTCCTTGAGTCCACTGACCCGGACCGCGACATCACGCTGTACATCAACTCTCCCGGCGGTTCGTTCACGGCCATGACGGCCATTTACGACACCATGCAGTACATCCGTCCCGAGATCCAGACTGTCTGCCTGGGCCAGGCTGCCAGCGCCGCGGCGGTCCTGCTGGCCGCCGGTACTCCCGGGAAGCGGCTTGCCCTGCCAAACGCCCGCGTGCTGATCCACCAGCCCGCCCTCGGCGGCGGAGAGCGCGGACAGGCCTCCGACCTGGAAATCCAGGCCGCCGAG
>JBELYP010000035.1:0-28379 GCA_040273995.1 Arthrobacter sp. | reverse complement strand
CTGTTTCTTTCCGGCCGCCAGGCGTCCCCGGATCCGCGACGCAGCTAACCCGGAACCCCGTGCTGCCGATTCCTAATACGTAAGGCAACTCGTGTCTTGCCCGAACACCGCCGGGGCGGGGACCGAAAGGACGGACAGCCGTGGGGGCACAGGAACTGTCATCAGTACTGTGGAGGGAGAGGACGCTGCTTGACCTGCTTACCTTCAAGCTGGAAGAAGAGCAGCTCCTGCTGACCGCCGGGCGGACCCGCTGGATCCAGCACGCCACGCGCGAGGTGGAACAGGTGGTGGAGCAGCTCCAGGCGATCGCTTTGCAGCGGGACGTCGCCGCAGCCGAAGTAGCCACCGAGTGGGAGCTGCCGGAAGGCACCGGCCTGCCCGGTCTGGCAGCGGCAGCACCGGCGGCGTGGAAGGACATCTTCCTGTCTCATCTGGCGGCCCTGGGAAGCCAGACGCGGCGCATTCAGGAACTGCGGGACGCGAACGAGCAGTTCCTGCGGGCGGCATCACGCTCCAGTCAGGAAACCATCGCCACTCTGCAGCGCGAACCCGGCCTCTACAACAGTTTTGGCCGCTCCGAAGCGGCTCCGGGCAGCGCTTCCCTGCTGGACCAGAAACTCTAAGGACAGCCATGAGCACATTCGGCGGACTCAACACCGCATACACCGGCCTCTCAGCAGCCAACACCGGTCTGAACGTCACCGGCCAGAACCTGGCCAACGTCGGCACGGAAGGCTACACCCGCCAGCGGGTGGTCACCTCCCCCGCCGGCGCCCCGGGCCCCGCGGGCCTGTTCACCACCCCGCCCAAGCCCGGCGGCGGCGTCGCCGTCGATTCAATCGCCCGGCTGGGGGACGTGTTCGCGGAGAACCGGGTGCGGTCCACCGCATCCACCGCCGGGTACACGTTCATCCGCGCCGAGGCGCTGACGGATATTGAACTGAACCTGGGCGAGCCCGGGGCCAAGGGCGTTTCAGCGCGGCTGCAGGCTTTCTGGTCTTCCTGGCAGGACCTGTCCAATTCCATGGACCAGTCAGCGCCGTCCTCCGTGCTCCTGGCCGAGGCGAACTCCCTCACCTCGCTGGTCTCCCTCGGGTACGCCGGGCTGGAGAACCAGTGGGCGGAGAACCGCGGACGCCTGGATTCAATGGCGATCGACCTGAACGCTGCGGCGGCCCAGCTGGGCGAGCTGAACGGACAGATCCGGCAGACCCTGAATTCCGGCGGCACCGCCAACGAGCTGATGGACCAGCGGGCCCTGCTCGCTGCACAGATCGCCGATCTGGCCGGCGGCACCGCCGTTCCCGGGTCCGCGGGCATGCTGGACGTGTTTGTGGGCGGCAACGCCCTGGTCCAGGGGGAGCAGGTTTATACGGTTACCGCCGCCGGTGCCCGCAGCCTCGAAGGGGCCGACGCCGATCCGCCGCGGCTTGAGTGGGTGGGACGGGCCGTCACCGCGGTGAACGCGACCGGCGGGCAGATGGCCGGCACCGTGTCCGTGCTGACCCCGGCCGACGCCTCCGGTACCGGCGGCCCGATTGCGGAGGCAGCGGCGTCGTACAACGCTTTTGCCCTCAAGCTCGGCAGCATGGTCAACGACGCGCACCGTGCCGGCGCCACTGCGGACGGCCGGACCGGGCTGGACTTCTTCTCCTTCACGGCCGGGGTGCCGGCGGCCAAGGGCATCGGCGTTGTTCCCGTGGACGCCTCCGGGATTGCAGCGGCACTGCCCGGCGCTGACGGCTACGACGGCACCCATGCCGGGAACATCTCCCTCATCGGCACCGGGCCGGATTCCCCGGACATGTTCTGGAACGACTTCGTCACCCGCACCGGCGTCGCGGCCCGCTCCGCGGTGCAGTCCGGCACCCTGGCGGAGAACTTCCACTTCGGTGCGGTCACGGAACTCGCGTCCCGCACCGAGGTGAGCCTGGATGAGGAGACCGTAAACCTGGTCCAGTACCAGCAGGCGTATCAGGCCAACGCCCGGGTCGTCACCGCGATCGACGAAATGCTGGACACCCTGATCAACCGCACCGGGATTGTAGGAAGGTAACCGTGATTAACCGAGTAACCAGCCAGTCCATGATGGCCACCGCGCAGCGGAACCTGAATGCCGCGTCCTCACGGATGGCGGAGATTCAGGAAAAGGCCACCAGCATGCAGAAGATCTCCCGCCCGTCGGATGATCCCACCGGCACGTCGGACTCGCTGACGGTCCGCGGGGAGCAGGCGCGTTCCGCCCAGTACTCCCGCAACATCGACAACGGCAAGGGCTGGATGGCGGTCATCGAATCCTCCATGTCGCTGACCACCGGGCTGGTAAACCGGGCCAAGGACCTCGCACTGCAGGGCGCCAACGGCTCCCAGTCCGACCAGTCCCGCGAAGCCCTGGCACTGGAGCTGGAAGGCATCCGAGCGGATCTGCTGGCGCAGGCCAACACCACCTACCTCGGCCGGACAGTGTTCGCCGGGAACTCCGACGCCGGCGTCGCGTTCCGCGACGGCGCGGAACCCCAGTTCACAGGCAGCCCCGGCAGCGCCGTGCTGCGTTCCGTGGGTGAAGGCCAGACCGTCCGGGTGGACGCCGACGGCGCTGCGGTCTTCGGCACGGGCGCCGACTCGGTCTTCCGTGCCATCGATGATCTGGCCGCGAACCTGCGCGCCAACACGAACGTGTCCAGCAGCATCGGTATTCTGGATGGGCACCTGAAAAACATCATTGCGGCCCATGCCGAGATCGGCACCCGACACGCCCGCCTGGAACGGGCTGAGGAGACGAACGTGGATAAGCAGCTCACCCTGGAAGCTTCCCGGGCAGGTATTGAAGACGCAGATCTGGCGGAAACCGCCCTGGAACTGCAGTTGCAGCGCATCAACTATGAAGCCGCCCTGCAGGTCACGGCCAAGGTGCTGCCCAACTCGCTGATGGACTTCCTGCGGTGAGCCGGCTGAGCTTCACCACGCCGCCGCCCGGGCTCGGCGCGGAAACCGAATACGACCTTACCGGCGTCGACGGCGCTGCCGGACTGTTCAACCTGCAGGCACAGTCCAACCCGGAACTGGGCCTGTTCCTCATCGATTCGGCGTTCGTTCCAGGCTACGAGCCGGAGATTCCCGAAGCACAGCTGCTGGAACTGGGCCTGGGTTCGGGCGGAAACGGCCAGCTGCTGCTGGTGGCCCAGACCGGCGAGCGCGTCACTGTGAACCTGATGGCGCCCATTGTGGTGAACCCGGACCGCGGCCTGGCCGCGCAGGTGATCCTGGAAGGCCGCGGCTATCCGCTGAAGGCCGACCTCGCCGCCTAGCTCCTAGCCGTCCTTCGCTCCTCCCATCGACGTCGATCATCGATCGAGAGGTCAGTTGCGGCTCTTTTCAGGCCCGAAAGGGGCCGTAACTGGCCTCTCGATGGTTGCTTTCAGCCGTAGAGCTCGGCAGCGAGGCTGAGCATTGCCGCCACACTGCGGGACGGCCGCAGGGCTGCGGGCCACACCATCGAGACCGGCACCGGGCGCACTGCCGGACGCAGCGGCCGCACCACCAGGGGACGGCCTTCATAGGACAGTTCCCCGGCAGGCTGCTGGACCAGGATCGCGTACCCCATGCCGCGTCCCACCAGCGAGCGCGTCACCTCATAGTCCGTGGTCCGGAAGCGGACGTTCGGTGTCAGGCCGGCGTCACCAAACATGGTCATGGTGTTTTCCCGGCTGGGATCAACGTCCAGCAGGATCATGGGTTCAGGTGCGACGTCGGCCAGGGACAGTTCAATGCGCTCCGCCAGCGGGTGCCCGGCGGACAGCACCACGGCAGGCTCCGCAGCGAAGAGCGGCTGCCGATTCAGCCCCGCGGGAAGCGAGAGATCGTAGGCGATGGCGACGTCGAGCTGCCCGTCAGACAGCCGCCGGTGGATCTCCGATTGCGGGCCGTCATAGAAGTCCAGCTCCACCAGCGGATACCTCCGCCCGTAGTGTTCGATCAGGCGGGCCAGCACCGTGGGGGCCAGCGTCAGGTAACAGCCCAGCACCAGTGAACCGCGCACCTCGGCATCGGTGCCGCCGGCGTGGAGCTGCAGGTCCTCGGCGTCCACCAGCAGGTTCCGCGCCCGGGCCAGCACGTTCTGACCGGCTGTGGTCAGGCTGATGCCGTGCGCTTTGCGCCGGATCGCCAGCTGCGCCCCGAAGGCCCGTTCCAGGTTGTTCAGTGCCCCCGCCACCGCAGACTCTGAAACATGCAGGCTGTGCGCCGCAGCCGCAATACTGCCGTGGTCAGCCACGGCGGCGAACACTTCCAGCTGCCGCAGAGTGTACCGGAGCATGCATAACCTCACTCAAACCGTGGATATTCAAAGATTTCTTGTACTTTACCGGGGATATGACGCAGGGCACACTGGAGCTCAGGCGGGTGCCGCCGCGAAGCCCACGAGGAGATCACCGATGACCACCCCGGAAACCACCCAGTCCCCCGGCTGTCCCTTTTCCGGGGTGCCGGCGAACGCCGACGCCGCCAGCGGCGCACCCGCCGCTTCCACATCTCGCCCAGGCCCCGCGGATGCCGCCGCGGCCACCGCGTTTCCCGCCGCGGCCGATCCCTCGGCCGCGGATCCGGGCGCCGGGGAAGTGCGTGACGCACCCGTGGCCGACTGGGTCACCATCCCCGACCTGTACCGGGACCCGTTCCCCATCTACCGGCGCATGCGCGAGGAAGCTCCGCTGCACTGGGTCCCGGCCGTGAACCGCTACATGGTGACCAGCTACGCCGCGTGCCACACCATCGAGCAGGACGACGAGACCTTCTCCGCGAACGAAACCGGCTCCCTCATGAAGCGCTCCATGGGCCATTCCATGCTGCGCAAGGACGATCCGGAGCACCGCGTGGAACGCGACTCCTACGGATCGACGCTGCGCCCGGGCACCATCAAGAACCACTGGAAAGCCCTCTTCGAGGCGAACAATGAGAAGTACCTCGGCGAGCTGGAGGCCAAGGGGCCGGGCGCCGACTTCGTGTGGGACTACGCCGCTCCCTACGCCGCGGAGAACCTGCGCCTGGTCTGCGGATTCCACAACGCCACCCAGCAGGACCTGCAGCGCTGGAGCCAGACGATGATCGACGGCACCGGAAACTACGCAGACGACGCCGAGGTCTGGGAAAAGAGCGCCCGCTCCTCTGCGGAGGTGGATGCCGCGATTGACGAAATGCTGCCGTACCTGCGGAAGAACCCGGACCATTCGCTGCTCTCCGGGCTCGCCTCCATGCCGATCCCGCTGGAAGCCATCCGGGCCAACCTGAAGATGACCATCGGCGGCGGGCTGAACGAACCGCGGGACGTCCTGGGCACCACGGTCTGGGCGCTGCTGGAAAACCCGGGCCAGCTGGCCTCGGTGCGCCGGGACCCCAAGCTGTATGCCGCAGCCTTTGAAGAATCCGTCCGCTGGGTCGCTCCGATCGGGATGTATCCGCGGGAGGCTACCCGGGACACCGTGCTCGAGGGGGTCCGCCTGCCCAAGGGAGCCCGCATCGGCGTCGTTATCGGTGCCGCCAACCGGGACCCGGCCGTCTTCGAGGACCCGGAAACCTACAACCTGCACCGGCCCAAGAAGCCGCACCTGGGATTCGGCGGCGGAACGCACTTCTGCGCGGGAACCTGGGTGGCCCGCACCCAGGTGGCCCAGGTAGCCATGCCCGCCCTCCTTGAGCGGTTCCCGCGGCTGCGCCTGGACCCGTCGGCAGAAACGGTCGACGCCGGCTGGGTCTTCCGCGGCATGCTCAAGATGCCCGTGCTCTGGGATTAATCCCGCCTTTCCTAGGAGAACCATGAATTCCATTACCTTTATCCAGCCCTCAGGCACGCCGGCCACGGTGAGCGTAGAGCCGGGAACCTCCCTGATGCGCGCCGCCGTCACCAACGGAGTGGACGGCATCGTCGGGGAATGCGGCGGCCAGGCCATGTGCGCCACCTGCCACGTCTACGTCCGCCCCGAGTTCGCCGCTGCCCTGCCGGAACCCAGCGACGACGAAGAGGAAATGCTGGACTGCACCACCGCCGAGCGGACCGAACTGTCCCGCCTGGGCTGCCAGATCAAGGCCTGTGCGGAACTGGACGGGATCATCGTCGACGTTCCTGCCGAACAGGTCTGAGATGTCCGTAGTCATCATCGGCGGCGGACAGGCCGGGCTGCAGGTTGCGGACTCGCTGCGCAGCGGCGGTTACCCGGAGGACATCACTGTCATTGCCGACGAGCCCGGCCTGCCGTACCAGCGTCCGCCCCTGTCCAAGGACTATCTGGCACCAGAAGGGAGGCCAGCCCCGCTGCCGCTGCGTGCGGCGTCGTTCTTCGCGGACAAGGACATCACGCTGCGAAGCGGGGTGCGGGCCGCTGCGGTGGACCGCATGGCCCGCACCGTGACGCTGGGCGACGGAGAGCAGGTGGGCTACCGGCATCTGGTCTTCGCAACCGGCGCCGCGAACCGCCCCCTCAGCTGCCAGGGTGCGGACCTGCCCGGGGTGCACCTGCTAAGGACACTGCCCGACGCCGAGCGGCTGCACGCGGAGCTCGCTGCGGCCCGCCGGGTGGTGGTGGTAGGCGCCGGCTTTATTGGGCTGGAGGTTGCCGCCGCTGCCCGGGCACGCGGGTGTGAAGTGACCGTGCTGGAGTTCGCACCCGGGCCCATGGGTCGGGCATTGAGTCCGGTGATGGGAGCCTGGTTCGCCGCTGCCCATGCGCGCGCCGGGATCCGGCTGCAGTTCAACGAAGGCATTGCCTCCCTGGAGCCCGGGATGGACGGCAGGGTTGGCTGGGCAGTGTCCACAACCGGGGCCCGGTACCGGGCGGACCTGGTGGTGGCGGGCATCGGCGTCGTGCCCAATGACGCGCTGGCCGCCGCGGCCGGGCTTGAAACCGGAAACGGCATTATTGTCGACGCCGCGCTGCGCACCTCGGATCTGTCGGTTCTGGCCGTGGGCGACTGCGCCAGCTTCCCGTCTGCGCATGCGGGGGCCCGGATCCGGGTCGAGTCGGTGCAGAACGCCACAGACCAGGGACGGCACGCGGCGAGGACCATCCTCGGCGCTGCTGAGCCGTATACGGACCTGCCGTGGTTCTGGAGCAACCAGGGCAGCCTGCGGCTGCAGATCGCCGGCCTCTCCGCGCCCGGGGACCAGTTGGTCACCAGCGGGGATCCGGTGTCCGGGAAGTTCTCCGTGCTGTGCTTCCGGAACGGTCGGCTGGCGGCGGTGGAGTCGGTCAATTCGCCCGGGGAACATCTGGGGGCGAGGAAGCTGCTGGCGGCCGGACTCGGCCCGTCGCCCGAGGAGGCTGCTGTCCCCGGCTTCAGCCTCAAGACGCTGGCGCGGCAGGCGGCCGCGTCGGCGTCGTCCCCCGTCTAGATCCCGCGCCATCCCCCATCGAGATGGCAGAAACTGCTCTTTTCAGGCCTCAAACGGGCAGTTTCTGCCATCTCGATGGGCGGGCCGGGGCAGGGAGACCGGCTCAGGCTAGCAGCAGGAGCCGCTCACCGAGCAGGACCAGCGCCACGCACACCATCAGGATTCCGCTGGCCAGGGTCACTGCCCGGGCGGCAGCCGGACGGGAACGCAGCAGCCGGCGGGCACCGAGTGCCACCAGGGTGTACACGAGCACGGAAACGCCAAAATGGGACAGCCCCAGCACTAGGGACTGCAGCGGCAGGGCAAGTGCTGCCGCCGGATCCACGAACTGCGGGATCAGGGCCAGGTAGAGGAGCAGGGCCTTTGGGTTGGTGCCGGAGGTGCCGAGCCCCTTGAGGAACTCGCGGCGCTCGACGGCGCGGCGGGAACGCGCCGGGGCGCGGACTGCCAGCGCCACGGCCCCGGCGCCGGCCCCGGAACCGTAGCCCTCCGCCGCGGCAGGATCCGGCTCCGCGCCGTCCGCGGGCACCGGCGTCGTGATTCCGTCAGTGAACCCGGCACCGCGCCAGGACCGCATCGTGGAGATGCCCAGCCAGAGCAGGTACGCCGCACCCGCCAGCGTCAGGCCGGTGAGCAGCCCGGGTGAGGCGGCGATCAGGGCGGCGAGCCCGGCGACAATCAGCGCGGTGTGGACCAGGTACCCGGTGCAGAGACCGGCAACGGAGGGCGCCACCCGGCGGGCGCGCAGCCCGGAGGAGATGCAGTACGCCCAGTCAGCACCCGGGGTCATGGCCAGTGTGATCGAGACGGCCGCGAAACCCGCGAGCTGCGAAAAATCCATTCCACAAGCCTAGAAAGAACGGCACGCGAAGTGCTGACCTAAATGTGCCCGCCTGCCGCCGGATTCGGTAAGGTTTTTGCGTGATCGACGCCATTGACCATGAAATCTTGCGCCTGCTCCAAATTGACGGCCGGATGAGTGCCACCGCGCTGGCCGCCCAGGTAGGGCTGACGGTTGCACCCTGCCACCGCCGGATCAAGGAGTTGGAACGCAGGGGCGTCCTCACCGGCTACCGCGCCGTAGTGGATCCGGCCGCCGTCGGGCTCGGGTTTCAAACCCTGGTGTTTGTGACCCTGCGGAACCGGGCGCAGATGCTGACGTTCGAGGAGGAACTGGGCCGGCACGAGCAGATTGTGAAGGCCGACCGGCTGTTCGGGGATCCGGACTTCCTGCTCAAAGTAATCTCCGCGGACCTGCCCGCGTACCAGCAGTTCTACGACGATGTGCTGGTGAGCCTGCCCGGCATCGAGAAGCTCACCAGCACCATCGTGATGAAAACCGTCAAGGAGGAAACCGGATTGCCGCTCTGAGGTGAGCGGCCTAAACACGTCCCGTAAATTGGTACGTATGCCAGTGCAGCAGGAGCAGCTCACCGTCGCGGTCGGTGAAGGATCCATCAGCGCCGTTTTCGCGCAGCCCGGCGACGCGTGGGCGTCCATGGTGGTGGCGCACGGCGCCGGGTCCGGCATGGAGCACCCCTTCCTCACCGGGTTCACAGACGCAATGAACAACGCCGGCGTGGCCACCTGGCGGTTCAACTTCCCCTACCGCGAAGCCGGGAAGAAGTTCCCGGACCGCGCCCCGGCTGCGATCGCGGCCTGGCGGGCGGTGATGTTCGCTGCGGAAGACAATGCCGACGGCGTCCCGGTGTGGGCGTGCGGCAAGTCCTTCGGCGGGCGGATGGCGTCCATGGCCGTGGCTGAGGGGATGCAGGCCGCGGGGCTCGTCTACCTGGGTTATCCGTTGCATCCGCCGGGAAAGCCGGAGAAGCTCCGCGATGAGCACCTCTACGGGCTGACGCTGCCCATGCTCTTCCTCCAGGGCACCCGGGATCCGTTCGCGCTGCCCGGCGAGCTGGAACCGGTGGCCGAACGGATCGGCGCCAACGCCGTCGTCGAGCGTATTGAGGGTGGCAACCACATGTTCGAGGTGGCCGGAAACAAGCGACCGCAGGACGTAATCGGGGCGTCGCTGGCCGCGCCCGTGCTGGACTTCATGAGGGCGCACCGCGGTTAGCGTTTCCTCGCTGTTTTGGGGAGATGGCACCGTTTTGGAGGCGCCGGCTGGAGGCTCTTGCCTGGAGGCGTCGGTGCAAACGTTTGGGGAGATATCGTCGCATAGAGCGTTTCCGCCAGAACTCTCGGTGAGGTAACGCCGTTATGGCTGCGGCAAAGCGACGTCACATCACCGAGAGTTCGCCGAGCAGGGCTCTGAGGAGCGTTATCTCCCCGAGAGTTTTCTCCGGCACTCCCCGCGACGCAGGTTTTGACGGAACCGCAGAGCACTGCCACGATCAGTGGGAGCGCTGCGCCGTGCAAGGCATAAGCCGTTCATCGACTATTGGCATTATTCGCCGCACGACCCGCGGCCACCGTCCAGGAGGAACCTTTGTCGCCACATCCCGCCCTGCAAGCCGTGTTCTGGGATATGGACGGAACCCTTGTGGACACTGAGCCTTACTGGTTCGCCGCGGAGAAGGACCTGATGGCACGGTTCGGTGTGGGCTGGAGCGATGAGCAGGCCATGGAACTGGTGGGCAACGCCCTGCCCGATTCGGCCCGCGCGCTGCAGCAGGCCGGCGCGGACCTGGGCATCCGGGAGATCCTGGACACGATGCTGGACAGTGTTGTCAGATCCGTCCAGCAGGAAATCCCCTGGCGTCCCGGAGCCCGCGAACTGCTGGCCGAGCTGTACGCCGCCGGTATCCCCTGCGCCATGGTGACCATGAGTGAATCGCTGCTGGCCCGCGTCATTGCCGACCAGCTTCCCGAGGAAACCTTCCGCTTCCTGGTGACCGGAGAAATGGTCGCCAACGGCAAGCCCGACCCGGAGCCCTACCTGCTGGCGGCGAAGCTGATGGGCGAGGAACTTGGCATGTCCCTGGACCTGGACCAGATTGTGGCCGTGGAGGATTCCCTGCCCGGCGTGGCCTCCGCCAAGGCCTCAGGCGCTGTGACCATTGCCGTGCCCAACGCCGTCGACGTGCCCGAACAGACGGGGATCACCCGCTGGGAAACGCTGGCGGGCCGCAGTGTGGCGGATCTGCAGGCGCTCGTTGCGGAGCGGGTTACTGCGTCGGCCTAGTTCCCTCCCCTGTAGCTGCTGCTCTTCAAACGGCGTGTGCTGGTGGACGGCCAGCTTCCACGCGCCGTTTTCCCGGGCATACACACTGCTGAGCAGGGCGGTGTACGGGGTTCCGTCGCGGTCGGCCCGCACCTTGTAGGTGAGGACGCCGACGTCGGGCCCTAGATAATCCTCACGGGACTCGAGGATCTCAAAGGCAGTCCAGGGCGGGCCTCCCATGGAGTCCACAATCTGCTGCCGGTCAGTGATCCGCATCCCGTTGGTCAACAGAACCACCGGCTGCCTGGCCAGCGTCTCGGAGTAATAGGCGGTGGCTTCTTCCGGGCCGGTGGACAGCGCGTGCCAGCCGGCCGTTTCGATTGCCACTAGTTCGTTTTCCATGCTCCGGCACTCTAGTCCGGGTCCGCGGAGGGAACTAGTCCCTCCGGAATACCCGCGGCATTGCATGCGTTGGCATGGAGGTGAAAAAGATTGGATTCCTTTCCTTTGGCCACTACCAGGACGTCCCGGGCTCCCTGACGCCCACCGCCGGTGATGCGCTGCTGCAGGCCATTGACCTGGCGGTCGCGGCTGAAGAGGTTGGTGCTGACGGCGCTTACGTGCGCGTGCACCACTTCGCTCCGCAGCAGGCCTCGCCGTTCCCGCTCCTCGCCGCGATGGCAGCCCGCACCTCCCGGATCGATCTGGGCACCGGTGTCATCGACATGAGGTACGAAAACCCGCTGTACATGGCTGAGGAAGCCGCGGCAACGGACCTCATCAGCGGCGGCAGGCTGCAGCTCGGCATCAGCCGGGGATCCCCCGAGCCGGCACTGCGCGGCGCCGAGTCGTTCGGCTATGTGCCCGGTGAGGGACAGACCGACGCCGACATGGCCCGCCAGCACACGGAGATTTTCCGTGCCGCCATCACCGGCCGCGGCATGGCGCCGGCCAACCCGCAGATGACCGGGCACTCAGGCCTGCTGCCGATCGAGCCGCAGTCCCCCGGGCTGAGCGGCCGCATCTGGTGGGGTTCGGGGACCCGCGCCACCGCGAAGTGGACCGGCGAGCAGGGCATGAACCTCATGAGCTCCACGCTCCTCACCGAGGACACCGGCGTTCCCTTTGATGAACTGCAGGCCGAACAGATCCGCGCTTACCACGAGGCTTGGAAGGCCGCAGGCCACCCCGGGCAGGGCAGGGTCTCCGTCAGCCGGAGCATCATCCCGCTGGTCAGCGACCAGGACCGGCGCTACTTCGGTCTCCGGGCGCAGGCTGAGGCGAAGGACCAGGTAGGACGGCTCGAAGGAGGTCTGGCACGGTTCGGACGCAGCTACGTGGGCGAACCGGACGTCATAGCCAAGGAACTAGCCGACGACGCCGCCGTCCAGCTGGCAGACACCGTGCTGGTTACGGTGCCGAACCAGCTTGGCGTGGACTACAACGCGGCGCTGCTGGAAAACATCGTCAAGCTTGTGGCTCCCGACGTCGGCTGGCGGTAGTCCCGGACGCCAGCCGCCGCCGTCGTTCTCTCAATCCAGATCACAGAAACTGCCCGTTTGAGCGTTCAAACGGACAGTTTCCGTGATCTCGATTTGTGGGGCGGTCGGGCTACTTCCTGCGCCCAAACACCAGGGACGCCAGCGCCGTCGCCGCGGTGACCGTGTAGACGGACGGCCAGGCGCCCAGTTTCTTGGCCAGCGGGTGGGAGAGGCCGAACGCCGCCACGTAGGTGGTGGTGAGGGCGACGGCGGTGCCCGTACCGGCGTCGCGCTTCCAGAGCGCGAAGGCCGCGGCGCCCGCGGCGACGAGGACGGCGCCGCCGAGCTGGCGGTCGCCGGTGTCGCGGGCGGTCTTGTAGCCGCCGATCAGGCCGGCGGAAGTGATGAGCGGGGTCAGCAGGGATGCCACAGAGTTCTCCTTGGGTTTGGCTGCTTCCAGCCTAACCCCGCCCATCGAGAGGCCAGTTACGGCTCTTTTCAGCGCTGAAACGGGCCGTAACTGGCCTCTCGGCGGGTGGGAGAAGAACTGCGGCGGATTCCCTTCGGCCCCCTACCTATCTCAGGCCCGGCGGCGTTTACTGGAACCTTCAGAACGCAACCACAAAGGAGTGGCCATGGAAGCATCTGCCGCCGTCGAAACCTGGCTGGACGCCTTCAACACTGCGCTGACCGGCCGGGACACGCATGCCGCCGCGGAACTCTTCGAGGAAGACGGACTCTGGCGCGACTTCGTGTCCTTCACCTGGAACCTCAAAACGCTCGAAGGCCGGGACCAGATCACAGCCATGCTGGACACCGTGCTGGACCAGGTGCAGCCCGCCAACTGGCAGCTGACCGAGCAGCCAACCGAAGCGGACGGCGTTGCCGAGGCATGGATCAGCTTCGAGACGGCCGCCTCCCGCGGCTGGGGCCATCTGCGCCTGCGGGACGGCAAAGCCTGGACGCTGCTGACCACCATGCAGGAGCTGAAGGGCTTCGAGGAACAGAAGGGCGCCACCCGCCCCAAGGGCGTGGAGCACACGGTGGAGCGCGGCCGGAAATCCTGGCTGGAGCAGAAGCAGGAGCACCAGTCCCGGCTCGGCTACGAGGACCAGCCATACTGCGTAATTGTTGGCGGCGGGCAGGGCGGCATCGGGCTGGCGGCGCGGCTGCGCCGGCTGAACGTTCCCACCATCGTGATCGAGCGGAATGAGAACGCAGGTGATTCCTGGCGCAAACGCTACAAGTCCCTCGCCCTGCATGACCCCGTCTGGTACGACCACCTCCCTTACCTGAATTTCCCCGATGACTGGCCCGTCTTCGCACCCAAGGACAAGATCGGCGACTGGCTGGAGCACTACACGGCAATCATGGAGCTGGACTACTGGTCCGGCACGGAGTGCCTGGGCGCGGAATACGACGACGACGCCGGCACCTGGGAACTGCGGGTCCGCCGCCGCGGCGAGGACGTCACGCTCCGTCCGCAGCAGCTCGTCTTTGCCCTGGGCGTCTCCGGTTACCCCAACGTTCCAGAATTCGAAGGCGCCAATGCCTTCCTGGGCGAGCAGTACCACTCCTCCAAATACCCCGGCGGCGGGGATCAGACCGGGAAGAAGGCCCTGATCATCGGGTCCAACAACTCTGCCCATGACATTGCCGCGGACCTCTGGGAACACGGCGCGGACGTGACCATGCTCCAGCGCTCCTCCACCCACATTGTCCGCAGCGACTCGCTGATGGAGTACGCGCTGGGCGACCTCTACTCCGAACGTGCCCTGGCCGCCGGCACCACCACGGAGAAGGCGGACATGCTCTTCGCGTCCCTCCCGTACCGGATCCTGCCCGACGCGCAGATCCCGATTTACCAGACCATCGCCGAACACGATGCAGAGTTCTACGACCAGCTGCGGGACGCCGGGTTCAACCTGGACTTCGGCGAGGACGGATCAGGACTCTTCCTGAAATACCTGCGGCGCGGCTCCGGCTACTACATCGACGTCGGTGCTTCCCAGCTGATTATCGACGGGCGGGTGAAGCTGAAGCAGGGCCAGGTCGCCAAGCTCACGGGCAGCGCGGGGGTGCTCGACGACGGCACGGAACTCGAGGCGGACATCATCGTCTACGCCACTGGCTACGGGTCCATGAACAACTGGCTGGCGGACCTGATCTCCCCGGAGGTTGCCGACCAGGTAGGCAAATGCTGGGGGTACGGCTCCGGCACCACCAAGGACCCGGGCCCGTGGGAAGGCGAACTGCGCAACATGTGGAAGCCCACGAACGTGGAGAACCTGTGGATCCATGGCGGGAACCTGCACCAGAGCCGGCACTACTCGATCTTCCTGGCCCTGCAGCTCAAGGCCCGGATGGAAGGACTGCCAACTCCGGTATACGGACTGCAGGAGGTGCATCACCGGCGCTAGCGTCCTTCCCGGCTTGGGGAAGTCATTGAACCCGGTGAAGGGGAGGCCAAGCGCACCTCGCCGGGGTTGCCCCCGGTTCTGCCTAAGTCCGCAGGCCGGCGCTTGCCTACTGCAGGAAACGGAGGGACATCATCATGGCCTTAATGTCCTGATATTCCTCAGTCTGCATATAGGCTTCGAGCCGCTGCGCGCCGGTCAGGGCAGGGTCGACGGGAAGCATGGTGTCAGGACCGATGGAGCGGTGGAAGAAGGCTCCGCTGGTCCCTGGGATGAACTCAAATCCGTGCGGTAGCACGGCGGACTCCGGTGCGGTCTGCCGGCCCCAGCCGGTGATAGCCATGTCCGCCTCGAATCCGACGGCATGATCGAGTCCGTGGAAGACGAAAGCCGGCGTTTCTCCGCGTCCGGGCTCCTTGTCCGCCAGCCCGGGGACCGGCTCATAGTCGAACTCAACGTAGGGAACGCCCGGCAGGGCGACGAAGCCGGTAACCACTCCGGAGATCAGCTGGGCCATGGTCTGCCCGTCCGCGTTGATGATCTCCAGCGCCTCGCCCGTCTGGTTGTAGGTGTCCGTGGCCGGGGAGGAAAGCGGCTGGACCGTCCAGCCGGCGGGGTGGTCGAACTGCAGCATGCCGTCCGCTGTGGTGAAGCTTTCGAGTTCCGGGGCAGCAGGTTCTTCCGGCTCCGGTGAGGCCGGTGCCGTTTCCTCCGGCACAGCTCCGTCCGTCGGAGCCTCGGTAGCAGTGGCCGTGGGGACGTCCGAGGGAGCGGTCTGCGCGTCACCTGATGCGGAACCGTCCGGACGAAGCGCCAGATAAAGTGCAGCGCGAGGGCGGCTAGCGCCAGTAGTTATTGGCAGCGGCGATGGTGCCGAACTCGATGGCCACCACGTGTGAGGACGCGATCAGCTCCTCCGGGTCCGTCGTATACACATCGCGGCCCGCCCGCAGCACGTTTTCATCCGGCTGGATGGCGTAAATGCTGTGAAGCGCCAGCTCGAGGGCAAGCTTGCGGCCCTCCTCCGGCGTCGCGGTCAAAAGGGAGTTTCCCGGAACGAGTTCCATGCTGCACCTGGTTTCCTGTAGGTCGGCCAACGAACCCCTATTCAACGATTCCAGTCCCGCCTGCTTTTGGGAATGCTGCCGTGGTGGTTCGTCTCGTTGACCCTCTAGGCGTCCGGGGTACTGCCCCCGGCTGTCCGGTAGCTCCAGAGCTCCGCACTGACGCCCACCGGCTTGCGGCGCTCGGCGTCGGCTCCGTCGCCCTGCCCGTGCCCGTGCCCGAAGTTCTTGGAAGCCACCCAGTCCTGGAAGGACTTCTCGTCCCGCCAGCGCGTAATAACCAGCCAGGTGTTCCGTTCATCCGTGGGCTGCAGCAGCTCAAAGCCTTCAAAGCCGTCCTGGTTGTCCACGGCACCGGCGCGGGCGGCGAAGCGGCGGGCCAGTTCGTCGCCGGAGTCCGCGGGAACGGTAATCGCGTTGATCTTGATGATGCTCATTCCCCCATTATCGCTGCCGGGACAGGGGCCAAACGCCGCTAAGCTCAAGAGCATGAGAACGGATTTCGATCCCGCCGAATTGGGCGGCCGCAACTTCTACCGCCTGCTCACATCCGTGGTGGTGCCCCGTCCCATCGCCTGGGTGTCCTCCGTATCTGTGGACGGCGTGGAGAATCTGGCACCGCATTCCTTCTTCACCATCGCCTCGGTCAATCCGCCGGTGGTGTCCTTCACGTCAGTGGGTGAGAAGGACACCCTGCGCAACATCCGCGAAACCGGCGAGTTCGTCATCAACCTCACCCCGCAAGAGATGTTCGAGGCCGTTAACGCCACGGGTACGCGTTTTGGGGCGGACGTCAGCGAGTTCGACGCCGCTGGCATCACCCGGGAGCCTGCCGCCACGGTGCGGCCGCCGCGGGTTGCCGGTTCGCCGGTGGCTCTTGAGTGCCGGCTGCATGAGATCCACCCGGTGGGCGACTGTTTTGTGGTCTACGGCGAGATCCTCTGCGCCGCCGTGCGCACGGATACGCTCGACGACGATTCGCACCCGCGGATCGAAGAGCTGCGTCCGCTTTCCCGGCTGGGCCTGAACGAGTGGGGCACCATCGGTGAGGTCCGGGACATTACCCGGATTCCGGTGGAAGAATGGCCCGGGCACTACGGGAAAAACTAGGTCAAAGAAGGGGCCTGGGGACGGTCAGTAACCCCAGAGCTTGGCCTTCCTGAGCGCTTCGTTGCGGCTCGTGACTCCGAGCTTCCGATACAGCGAGCTGGTCTGTGCCTTGACCGTATTCACCGAGACGTGCCGCTCCAGCGCCATTTCCTGACGGGTTGTGCCCAGCCGCAGCCCGGCCAGGACTTCCAGTTCCCGGTCCGTCAGGGGCACCCTGTCCTCCACACGGCTCCGGCGCGACACGGTGAAGTCATCCAGCCGGCGGATTTCCTTTTCAGTGAGAGACAGCGTTTTCCGAAGCCCGCCCCGGTTCTGCGCGTCCTGCCAGAGCCACAGGACATCGATCAGTTCTCCGGAAGCGGCATAATTCCTCCGTACCGTCTCCAGCGCTTCCTCCCCCAGCGGACCGGGGACTGAGGCAGCCATCAGCTGCAGGTTCCGCGCCAGGCAGCGAATCCGCCAGCCACCCCCCAGCTGCGGAAAGGTTGCGGTGGAGTGCGGCCAGGGCGGCGTCCGTGTCACCGGTCTGAATCGCGAGGTAAGCCTGCAGGTTCCTCAGCTCGGGGGTATCCGCGGGAAGTTTCCGGGCCACCGGCACCGCCGTGCTCCCCGGAGCCGACATCACCTATACCCTGGCACTCTCCAACGCCGCCGGCACCGAAGCAATCGTTGACTTCACCGACCATCTGGGCTCCGTCCTGGATGACGCCGTGCTGGACGAATCCTCCATCACCGCCCCCGCAGGCATCTCCGCCGTCTTCGACGCGGCCGCCGGGACCCTGCGCCTGACGGGGACGCTGGCGCCACAGTCGCAGGCCGAGGTCACTTACCGGGTTCAGGTCCGCGAAACCGGCTTCGGCGACTCACTGCTCACCAACGCCGTGGTCCAGCGGGACAACTTGCCTCCCGCGCTGTGCCAGTCCGGGAACCAGCTGTGCACGTCGCATCCCGTGACGGACGTCCTGCTGTCCAAGGACTCATTGCCGGCACCCGGTTCCGCCGTCGCCCCCGGGGACACGCTCAGCTACACCGTGACCGCCCAAGACCTGGCCGGGCCGGCCACCGGTGTGGTCATCGCTGATGACCTCAGCGACGTGCTCGACGACGCCGTGTTCATCCCCGGCTCAGCTCGTCTGTCCGTGGCCGGGGCACCTGCCATACCCGTTGCCGACCCGTCAGCAGACGGGATCCTAACCGCCGGGCCCGTCACGCTGCCCGCCGGAAGCAGCGCGGACCTCACGTATGACGTGAGAGTCCGGGACGGTGCCTGGTCGGCAACGCTGCGCAACGTTGCCTCCGGTGTCAGCAGCACCGAAGGCGCGGTGCGGTGTGATGCCTGCACCACCGTTCACAACACCAACACGGTGATCCTGGTCCAGAAGATCGGTGAATCCACTGAAGCCGGCTGGGTGCCAATGGATGCCATCCTCGGCGGCTCGGGAAACGGGATTGCCACCGTTACGGCGGAATCAGCATCCGGCATCCACCAGATCACCGTTCGGGATGTCCCGGCACTGGAAATGCCTGAGTCTGGCGGGCGCGGAACCGCAGCCTTCCTGGCCGTTGGCGGTCTGCTGCTGCCGCGGCCGGCCTGGCTGCTCTCCTGATCCGCCGCCGGCAGACTGCCTAGCTCATTCAGCTGCCACAAGTACCAGCCCCACCAACCAATCGCCTCTGACCTTCCGTGAGGCCACCCACTATGAGGAGCAATACCTTGGAATCAAAGATGAGAGGACGCCGCTGGCGCAGCGCGACGGCACTCGCTGCCGGCGTGCTGACAGCCCTGCTCGGCGTCTCGGCACCGGCCCAGGCATCACCGGTCGTGGACGCTGCCCAGCAGGGTTCGCTGACGGTCCACAAGTTCCACAAGCCGGATGCAGCAACCGGTCTGCCCAGCGACGGCACCGCCGTCTCGGGCGGACTGGCCGGACTCACTCCGCTGCAGGGCGTGGAGTTCACCATTGAGCAGGTGAACCCGGTAGACCTGGCCTCAAACGGCGGATGGCAGGCTGCCGAGGACGTCAGCAACGTCTTTGATCCCGCCAACCCCGCCGGTTCCATCACCGCCGCGTCCTACACGCTCGGCGCGGCAAAAACCGCGGTGACGAACGGCACGGGCTCGGCCCTCTTCAGCAATCTGGACCTGGGGCTCTACCTGGTCACGGAGACCTCCTATCCGGCCGGCGTCACCCCCGCTGCGCCGTTCCTGGTCACGGTCCCGCTGACGGACCCCAACCAGCGGAACGGCTGGCTCTACGACGTGCACGTCTACCCGAAGAACTCGGTATCCACCCTGTCCAAGACAGTCACCGACAACGCCGACGCCAAGGTCGGTGACGAATCGATTTCACCATCACCGGCGACATCCCCAACGAAACAGTCATTGACGGTTACAAGATCGTGGACGAACTGGATTCGAAGCTCGACTATGCCCGTGCGGACGTGAGCCTGACCAATGGCGCTGCCATCGCCGAAGGAATGCACTACACGGTGACGCACGACGCCGCTGCCAACCGGGTAACGGTCGAATTCACCGCGGCAGGACGCCAGCTCCTCGCCGCGAACCATACCGCCCAGGTGCAGGTGATCCTCACCGCAGCGGTCACTGCTGCCGGCGAGATCGAGAACCAGGCGCTGCTTTACCCCAACGCACCGAGCTTCAACGTCGCCCCGGGCGACCCGAACGGCCCCACCCCCTCCCCCACCGTCAGCACCAAGTGGGGCGGACTGACCGTGCAGAAGACCAACGACGCCGGAACGGCACTGGCGGGAGCCGAGTTCTCCGTCTTCACCAGCCGGGCCGACGCCGTTGCCGGCACCAACGCGGTGCCGCTGGGCGGACAGACCGTCTTCACCACCGCGGCCGACGGCACCCTTACCCTGTCCGGCCTGCGCTACTCGAACTGGACCGACGACAGCGAAATCACCGACCCCGCTGCCTTCCAGAAGTACTACCTTGTTGAGGTCCAGGCCCCGGCCGGCTACGAACTCCTGGCCGAGCCGATCGAGTTCACCGTCACCGCAGCCACGACCGCCCCCGGTGTTGACCTGCAGGTGGAAAACGTGCCCGCCAACGGCGGCTTTGAGCTGCCGCTGACCGGCGGCAGCGGCACCGCCCTGCTCTATGCCGCGGGCGCCCTGCTCGTGGCTGGAGCCGTGGTCCTGCTGCTGAACTCCCCCCGCCGGGCCGGCAACTAACCGGAGCGCGAAACAGGCCGGGGAAGCGAGCAAACCTCCTCCCCGGCCTGCCGCCTCTGCTGGATACAACCGCCGCTGCACACAGCCAAGGGAAAGCAATGGGACAAACGAGCCGCCACGCCCGCCGGGCCCGGTGGCGCAGCTGGGACCTGCGCCGGATTCTGACCGTG
Source organism: Arthrobacter sp. (assembly GCA_040273995.1). Classification (GTDB taxonomy): domain Bacteria; phylum Actinomycetota; class Actinomycetes; order Actinomycetales; family Micrococcaceae; genus Arthrobacter_B. The sequence goes on along the minus strand of JBELYP010000035.1, from coordinate 8,431 downwards.
GCTGTGGCAGCCGCCGGAGTGGCCGTTCTGCTGTATCCGAGCGCTGCCACATGGTTTTCCGGCCGCAACCACGCGGACCAGGTCAACGCCTACGTGCGCCAGGCCGATAGCCTTCCGGAGGAAACCCGCCAGAGGATGCTGGCCGAGGCCCGCACCTACAACGCCAACCTGCCCGGCGGACCGCTGCGCGACCCCTACACACTGGAACCAGACGGCGGCCGGAGCGCCGTGGGCGGCGGCAGCCAGGCCTATAAGGAAGTCCTGGCAGGCCTCCCCGGCGGGGTCATGGCGCACGTCCAGATCCCTGCCAGCGGCGTTGACCTTCCCGTCTTCCACGGCACCGATGAGAACACCCTGGCCAGCGGCGTCGGCCATTTGTTCGGGTCCGCGCTGCCGGTGGGCGGAACCGGCACACACAGCGTGCTCACAACCCACTCCGGTCTGGTGGATGCCACCCTGTTCACTCATCTGGAAAAGCTGGCCGAGGGGGACGTTTTCTCGGTGACCCTCCTCGGTGAGCGCATCGAGTCCCCGCCCGCAGCCGAAAAGAGCGACGTTGCGCTCACCTCAGACGCTGCGGAGCCCGGCTTCCCGTGGTGGGTGCTGGGCGTCCCGGCAGCCGCCGGGGCCGCGATTCTCCTCACGCGCCGGAAACGTATCTCCTCGTCAAATGACGCTTCAGGTTTCAGCACCGGCGATAACTCAGTAGGCTTATAGACGGTGCAAGTCGCCGCAGCAAGAGCATCCGCCAGAAATAGTCTGAAGCGCTGGGTATTAGCGCAGGAGGAGAAACTGGGAATGACCGCCACTCAAGGCGCCGGTACCGAGGAAGACACCGAAGCGAATAAGAGAGCAAACGAGTCCGCCAACAAGGTGGACCGGGAACCTCCCGCCGGCACACCGGAAACGGGCAGCGGCATTGCCCGCTGGGTCTTCTGGCCGGCGGCCGCCATCATTGTTGTTTTCGCCGCCTTCGCCATCATTTTCCCCGGCACTGCCACCGACATGTTCAATTCCGTGCAAAGCAGTGTCATCCGGTGGTTCGGGTGGTACTACGTTGCTGCCATCGCCGTGTTTGTCGCGTTCTCCCTGTGGATCGGGCTCAGCCGCTACGGGGACATCAAGCTGGGCAAGGACGACGACGAGCCGGAATTCTCCATACGCTCCTGGTTCTCGCTGCTCTTCGCCGCCGGGATGGGCATCGGCCTGGTGTTCTTCGGCGTCGCCGAACCGCTGAACCACTTCGCAGCTCCCCGCCCCGGCGTTGAGGGCACCCCCGTCCAGCTGGCGCAGCAGGCCCTGACCCAGACCTACCTTCACTGGGGGCTGCACGCATGGGCCATCTACGTCGTCGTCGGCGTCTCCATCGCCTACGCCGTGCACCGCCGCGGCCGCCCGATCTCCATCCGCTGGACCCTGGAACCGCTGCTGGGCAGGCGCCGCGTTGCCGGCGGCTGGGGCAACCTGATCGACGTCGTTGCCCTGGTTGGAACCCTGTTTGGCGTGGCTACCTCGCTTGGCCTTGGCGTGCTGCAGATTTCCGCCGGCCTGGAAGAAGCCAACATTGCGCAGGCCACCCAGATGACCCAGGTGGGCCTGATCCTGGGCATCACCATGCTCACCATCGCCTCCCTTGTCTCGGGCGTGGGCAAGGGCATGAAGTGGCTCTCCAACATCAACCTGATGCTGGCCGGGGCTTTGCTGCTGTTCGTCCTGTTCGCCGGCCCCACGCTGTTCCTGCTGCGCGAATTCGTGCAGTCGATCGGCAACTACCTGCAGAACGTCATTGGCCTGACCTTCAACACGCTGGCATTCTCCGGCGCGGAGGGTGAAGCCTGGCAGGCTGCCTGGACCACGTTCTACTGGGGCTGGTGGATTTCCTGGGCACCGTTCGTAGGCATCTTCATTGCCCGTGTGTCCAGGGGACGCACCGTCCGGCAGTTCGTTGCCGGCGTGCTGCTGGTTCCCAGCATCGTCGGGTTCCTCTGGTTCGCCGTCCTGGGCGGAACCGCCATGTACCGTGAGCTCTTCGGTGAAGGCGGCCTGGTAGAAGCTGACGGCTCGGTGGACACCGAAGGCTCGCTGTTCGGCATGCTGGGCGGCCTTCCGGGCGGAGCAGCGCTGACTGTCGGTGCGATTGTGCTGATCGCCATCTTCTTCATCACCTCAGCAGACTCCGGCGCCCTCGTCACGGGCATGCTCTCCACCGGCGGAGACGTGGAACCGAAGAACTGGATCCGGATCTTCTGGGCCGTATCCGCCGCAGCCGTAGCCATCGCCCTGCTGCTGGCCAACGGCCTGGAAGCCATCCAGACCGCAGCCATCCTGACGGCGGTGCCGTTCAGCGTGGTGATCCTGCTGATGTGCGTTGCTACGGCCAAGGCCTTCCACCAGGAACACGAAACCCTCATGCGTGCCCAGCGGAAACTGGCCCGGGACCAGATCACGGCCCATGTGACCGAACAGGTCCAGGACAGCATGCAGGAACACTACGAGGACCAGGTGGCCACCCAGGTGGATGCGGCTGTGAAGAAACAGTGGCGGCGGACGTCAGGGTCCCACAAGGCGCCCAAGTCCTAACGTTTCCAGTCCTTCTGTGAAACGGAAGAGGTGCGGCCCCCGCGGGGGGAGGACCCCATGCGGTTTGTTTGCCCGCCCGGCCGGGTAAGAGCCCCGTTCTAGTCCAGCAGCTCCCGCAGTACCGGGTAGGAGGACTGCGCACCCTCCCGGGTGGCAGCCAGCGCACCGGCGCGCGCAGCAAACCGGGCGGCGTCGGCCAGGGACTCCCCGGCAGCGAGCCGGGCAGCAGTGGCCGCGGTGAAGGCGTCGCCGCAGCCGGTGGTGTCCACTGCGGTGACCCTGGTGGGGGCAACAGCAACCACGCGCGCCTCACCGTCAGCAGTTCCATCCAGTACGACGGCGCCGTCCCCGCCCAGGGTGATGATGGTCCGGCGCACGCCCAGCGGGTCCAGGGCGGCGATGACCGCTTCCCAGTCCGCCGCGGGATCGGCGAGCCCGGTTACCAGGGCGGCCTCGTGGGCATTCAGCAGCAGGACGTCCGTCAGCTGGAGCAGTTCAGCCGGAACCTCCCGGTACGGCGAGAGGTTCAGCAGAACCTGCGCACCGGCGTCGTGCCCTGCCCGAGCCGCGGCGGTGACCGCATCCAGCGGAACTTCCAGGCTCAGCGTGAGCACGGCGGCGCCGTCGAACAGGTCCGCCGGCAGTTCACCGCCGGCCACCGTGCCGTTGGCGCCCGGGGACACGATGATGGTGTTTTCCCCCGCCGCGTCCACCACAATCATGGCGGTACCGGTGGCGGTGCCGGAGCGGCGCAGCACGCGGGAGGCGTCCACGCCGGCAGCGGCGGCCGCCTCGAGCAGCAGGTCACCGTTCCCGTCGGCGCCCACGGCACCGAACAGGCGCACGTCTGCCCCCAGGATCGCTGCGGCAGCGGCCTGGTTGGCACTTTTGCCGCCCGGGACGATCACCAGTTCGGATCCGCTGAGGGTTTCACCCGGTGAAGGGAAGCGCTCGGTGCGGACGGTCAGGTCCGCGTTCAGCGACCCTACAACTACTACTTTTCCGGCAGGCATGCGGGATTCTCCTTGGGAACTGTCTGCTCAGCGTTCGGCCGGTGCGGCTTCAGCCACTTCGGCATTCACGGGCTTGGGGATGAGGAAGGATGCGGCCAGGGCCAGCACCAGGATGACCAGACCGGCAACAATACCGCCGTAGTAGCCCCCGGCACCGCCGTCGGCCGGTGTGGTGGCCGTCTTCACCGCGTAGATCACGGCAAAGCTCAGGCCCGCACCCAGGTTGAAGGCACCTGCATTCAGGCCCGGCAGGAAGCCCGGGTTCTCCTTGGGCGAGAGCACAATGCCCAGGCCGTTGAGCATGATGTTGCCGATGCCGGCGTAGGTGATGCCGATCAGCACGGACACGCCCAGCAGGCTCAGCTTCGAGTCGCTGCCCACCACGAGGAGCACCAGGGTCAGGCCAATGACGGAACCGATCATGCCGATGCGGAGCACCTTGCCGTAGCCCCAGGTGGCGGCCAGGCGGCCGGCGATAGGGCCGATCACCAGACCTGCGAGGGCGTACGGGGTGAGGGTCCACCAGGCGGATTCCTCAGCGCCCATGCCGAAACCGATGACACCGTCCTGCGCCAGGGCGGGGATGATGCCGTTCATGACGGCGAAGACACCGGTCATGGTCAGCAGGGTGGTCAGCAGCAGTGCCCAGGTGGAGCGCTGCTTCAGGTGGTGCGTGGCTACCAGCGGCTGTTCGGTACGGTTTTCCACCTTCCAGAACACAGCGAACGCAGCCACGGCCACCACAATCAGGCCGATCACCAGCGGCCAGTTGGCGTCCGCCAGCTTGCCTGCCTCGTTGAACGCGGTGAGCAGAGTGCCCACGGAGATGACCAGCGGAACCACGCCCACCCAGTCCATCTTTCCCTTCTTCTCGGCCGTGGACTCCGGTGCCAGGAAGAGCAGCAGCGCGGTGGCGACGGCACCGACGGCAGCCATGGCCCAGAAGACCGAGGCGAAGCCGTGGTTCTGCGCCAGGTATCCGCCGGCGATGGCGTCAACGCCGGCAATGCCGCCGTTGACGGCAGTGATGACGCCCATGAGCGTGCCGTAGAGCTTGGCGTCGCGGATCTCGACGCGCAGCATGATCAGCGTCAGCGGGACCACGGGGCCGGAGACGCCCTGGATAAGGCGGGCCACAAAAAGAACTTCGATGCTCGGAGCCAGCGCGGCGACAACGGAACCGATGGTCAGGACGATCAGCATCCCGGCCAGGACCTTCTTGCGGCCGATGATGTCGCCCAGGCGCGGCAGGAACAGCGAGAACAGCGCAGCCGCCGTGAAGAACGCGGTCTGGGTCAGGCCGACGGCGGCAGAGGTGGTGCTCAGTTCCTCTTCGATGGTGACCAGTGCCGGGGAGAGCATGGAGGCGTTGAGCTGGAACGCCACGCAGGCGGCCAGCAGCGCGGCCATCAGGGCACCTACGTTGACGCGCCGCTGCGCGGTGGCGCTCACAGGTCCACCTCGCCGATGCGCTCAAGGGCATCCACAACCAGGCCCCAGAACTTGTCCTGGTCCAGTTCCATGGCAACGGAAGTGTTGCAGTCAGCCGGCGCCGGGGCACGGAAGTCCGCCACGGTCATGCCGAGGGTGAGGGTTCCGGTCAGCTCGACGTCCAGCGGTACACGCTGGGTGGTCATGACAGACGGGTCGATCACATAGGCGACGGCGCAGGGATCGTGCACCGGCGGGAAGTCGAAGCCCTGGGCGTCCTTGTAGGTGTGGCCGAAGAATTCCAGCAGCTCGCCCACGAATTTGGCCGGCTTGGTGCCCACCGCGGCGATGCGCTCGGCGACCTCGTCCGTGGCCAGTGCCTGGTGGGTCAGGTCCAGGCCCACCATGGTCAGCGGCCACTTCTCGTTGAACACGATGTGGGCTGCTTCGGGGTCAATCTTGATGTTGAACTCAGCCACAGCGGACCAGTTGCCTACGTGGTAGCCGCCGCCCATCAGGACAACTTCCTTCACCCGCTCGGCCAGGCGCGGTTCCTTGCGCACGGCCATGGCGATGTTGGTCAGTCCGCCGGTGGGAACCAGGGTGACGGTGCCCGGCTCGTGGGCCATCACGGTGTCGATGATGAGGTCCACGGCGTGCCGGCGGTCCAGTTCCACGGTGGGCTCGGGCAGTACGGGGCCGTCCATTCCGGATTCGCCGTGGATGTCCGGAGCGTTTTCGATGGTGCGCACCAGGGGCCGGTCACAGCCCGCGGCGAAGGGAACACCTGTGATATTTGCAACACGGGCAATCGCGAGCGCGTTGCGGGTCACCTTCTCCAGGGTCTGGTTTCCGACGACGGTGGTAACCGCCAGGAGCTCGATCTCCGGGCTGCCGTGTGCCAGCAGCAGGGCGACCGCATCATCGTGGCCGGGATCGCAGTCCAGGATGATTTTGTGGGGCATTGCATCTCCGCTTCGTTGAGGTTCCAAACGCCGGGGACCGCAGTCCCGGCGTCGCAGTGCCCCGCTCTGGCACTCCGGGGCGCGCGCAATTACGCGGACGCAACGGATGTGCAGGAGTGTCTTGGCTGCTGCCGGGCCGGCTCTCGGGGAGGGGGTCCGGTCAGTGCCTAAGGCCCGTGCTGGGCGGGCACAGGGTTAACGATATCGGCGAAGCGGGTCCGGATCTGCCGACGCCGGGAACCGGATGCGGGCGGGCGCCGGGCTGATTTGGCGCACCGCACCCGGGTGCTTATCCTTTGCCCGGCTGCCTTCTCCCGGTGCGATGGTGACACGGCCCGCGGCACGGAAATCCAGCATTTGCTACCTTGGTGGCAGGGCCGTGAATACTCCGGCCCCCGGACGACGGTTCAGTACCCGGCACGCGACAAGACTGGCCAAAGGAGCTAGCCATGTCATGGGTTGTCCTCATCGCCTCCGGAATGCTTGAAGCCGTATGGGCTACAGCGCTGGGGAAGTCGAACAACTTCACTAAACCCGTTCCCACCATTATTTTTGCCGTTGCCCTTGCGGCCAGCATGGCGGGCCTGGCCTGGGCAATGCTCAGCATCCCCGTTGGCACCGCGTATGCGGTATGGGTCGGAATCGGCGCCGTCCTGACCGCCGGTTACGCCATGGCGTTCGGCGGGGAAAAAGCCACGGTGATCAAGGTGGTGCTGCTGATGGGAATCGTCGGCTGTGTGGTTGGCCTGAAGCTGGTGGCCTAACCATGGCGTGGATCATCCTGCTTCTCAGCGCCGTCCTGGAAGCCGTCTGGGCCACCGCCCTGGAGGCCTCGAACGGGTTCACTCTCCTGGCGCCGTCGGTCATCTTTGCCGTGGCGGCGGTCCTGTCCATGGCAGGCCTGGGTTACGCCATGAAGCGCATCCCGATCAGCACCGCCTACGCGGTGTGGACCGGAGTCGGTGCCGTCCTCACGGTGGCCTGGGCCATGCTTACCGGCACCGAAGAGCCCGGCGTGCTCAAGGTGCTGTTCCTGGCCGGGATCATCGGCTGCGTGATCGGCCTGAAGTTCGTGGACAAGCCTGCGTCCGTGCCCGCCGAAGAGTCAGCCAACTCCTGATCCCGCCCTGGGGCAGGTGTCCTGGGGCAGATCCCTGCCGTTTGGGACATCCCTCCGGCTTGGGACAGCCTATACCGCCGGTTTTCCTCCCCTTGGGACATCCCTCCGGGCTGGGACAGCCTATACCGCCGGTTTTCCTCCACCTTGGGACATCCCTTACGGTTCGGGACTTTCCTGCTCGGCGCCGCGGCAGGAATGTCCCAAGGTGTCAGGGATGTCCCCAACCGGAGGAACTTGGCCTTCGATCAGTTGGTTACCGGACGCCCGCCTCCCAACCGGAGGGATCCGGCGGGCAGGCACCACCGTGCACAGATTCCCAGCCTCCGTTGCTGCTGTGAAGGCTGTGGCCTCAGGCAGCCACAGCCTTCACAACGAGTGGGAACCCCGGCACCGACAGGCCCCGCTAGCCCCGCACGGTCTCCGGAAGGCTGGTACCGGTCTCAATGAACCGCTGGTGGAAGCCCAGTGCCTCATTGAGCAGGTGCGGGGTGTGCTTGCCTGCCGATTCACGGCTGGCCCGGTCGAAGTAGTCCTGCAGCAGCGGCTGGAAGTCCGGGTGCGCGCACTTGTCGATGATCGCCCGGGCCCGCTGCTTCGGGGACAGTCCGCGCAGGTCCGCCAGGCCGCGCTCGGTAATGATGAGCATGGTGTCGTGTTCGGTGTGGTCCACGTGGGATGCCATCGGCACAATCCCGGAAATCTTCCCGCCCTTGGCCGTGCTCGGGGACATAAATGCGGAGAGGAAGCCGTTGCGGGCAAAGTCCCCGGAGCCGCCAATGCCGTTCATCATGGCCGTGCCGCCCACGTGCGTGGAGTTCACGTTGCCGTAGATGTCCGCTTCGATCATGCCGTTCATGGCGATGCAGCCCAGCCGGCGGATCAGCTCGGGGTGGTTGGAGATCTCCTGGGTCCGCAGGATGATGCGCTTGCGGTAGAAGTCGATGTTGGAGTTGAACTCCTCGATGCCCGCCGGGCTCAGCGAGAAGGAGGTGGCCGACGCGACGCGGATCACGCCGTCGCGGATCAGTTCCAGCATGCCGTCCTGGATCACCTCGGTGTACGCGGTGAGCCCGGTGTACCCGGCAGTGGAGAGGCCTGCCAGCACGGCGTTGGCAATGTTGCCCACCCCGGACTGCAGCGGCAGCAGCTTGTCGGTGAGGCGCCCGGCCTTGATCTCGGATTCGAAGAAGTCCAGCAGGTGCCCGGCGATCTGCTGCGAGGTCTCATCCGGCGCAGCGAACGGCGTCATGCGGTCCGGCGCATCCGTTTCGACGACGGCAATCACCTTGTCCGGATCCAGCCGCAGGTAGGGCTCGCCGATG
>JBELYP010000034.1:0-28392 GCA_040273995.1 Arthrobacter sp. | reverse complement strand
CCGCCGTTCCGGCCCGCCCGGCGGGCGGGCCGGAACGGCGGGCGGGCGGGCCACATGCGGGCCAGCAGCGGGCGCGCGGGCCAGGCACCGGCGGGCGGGCCAGGCAACGGGCCGGCAAGCGCACCGGCGCACGGGCGAGACCCGACAGGACCCGTGCCAGCACCCCGTAGGTCCCTCTTGCGTGCATTGGGTAACGTAGCAAGGGTGAAGATTGCTACTTGGAACGTGAACTCGATTCGTGCCCGTGCCGACCGCGTGGAGGCATGGCTGCAGCGCTCTGACGTCGATGTCCTGGCTATCCAGGAAACCAAGGCGAAGGACGACAATTTCCCTTGGGAGATGTTCGAATTCAACGGCTATGAAGTGGCGCACTTCGGGCTCAGCCAGTGGAACGGCGTCGCCATTGCCTCACGTGTGGGACTCGACGACGTGGAGCGCACCTTCCCTGGCCAGCCGCACTTCGGCAAGACCGAGGAGACCACTGCCGCTGAAGCCCGCGCCATCGGCGCCACTTGCGGCGGTGTGCGGATCTGGAGCCTCTACGTTCCCAACGGCCGCGCCGTGGATGACCCCCACATGCCGTACAAGCTGGAGTGGCTGAAGGTCCTGCGGGACCAGGCAGCTTCCTGGGTCGAGGCTGATCCCAACCTGAACCTGGCCCTGATGGGCGACTGGAACATTGCCCCGCGTGATGAGGACGTCTGGGACATCGACTGGTTCCGCGCCCACAACGCCACCCACATCACCGAACCGGAGCGTGCCGCGTTCCAGGCATTCCTGGATTCCGGTTTCCACGATCTGTCCCGCCCCTACACCGAAGGTCCTGGCGTCTACACGTACTGGGACTACACGCAGCTCCGCTTCCCGAAGCGGCAGGGCATGCGCATCGACTTTGCCCTCGGTTCCCCCGCCCTCGCGGCCCGTGTCACGGGTGCCAGCATCGACCGGGAGGAACGCAAAGGCAAGGGCGCCTCTGACCACGCGCCCGTGATTGTGGAACTGGACTAGGCGTGGCCGGGACACCGGAGGCTACCGTGTGGCGGACGTTCCCCTACGTGTCCTACCTTCGCGCCTACGAACCGCTGGACGCGTTCGACGACGACCAGCAGCTTCGCATCCTGAACCAGCGTTCCCGTGCCCGCCACGAGACGGAAGTACTGGAACGCAGCAACGCCGTCCGCCGGCTGGTGCGCGCCGTTTCGGACCCGTTCCCGCATAACTCCACGGATCTGGTCCGTGTGCTGCACCATCCCGGCCCGGACGGCACCACCACACGGCTGTACTGCCCCAACCAGCTGGCTGTCCGCACCTCGCTGGCCGCAGAGTCACTGGGCGAAACCGTGCACGGCCCGCTGGTGGATGTGCTGCTGCCGGAGGTGGCCCGGGAAGCCCACGCCGCCCGGATCGACCCGGATTCGTTCGCGGATTCCCTGGCCAAGCTGCACACCCGTTCAGCGACCTGGGGTGTGCCTTTCGGCTGGTTCGTGCTGATGCATGAGGATGACCAGACCGAGGTAGTCGAGGACGACGGCCGGGTGCTCACCGTCCGGCTCTCGGCCCCCGTGCACCAGTGCATCGAACGCGCCCGGCATGCCGCGGCAGCGCTGGCCCTGGCCGCCCCGGAACTGGACCTGCTGGATGAGCTGACGGACCTGGTGGCGTGGATGGAGGTCTTTTCCCCTGGCGCCGTGCTGGAGCTGGACTACGGACCGGTGGCAAACCTGGTCTACCCGGACGATTCCCCCTCTGACGTCCGGTTAGGCATTGAGTCGCTGGCCGACGGCGACATGACCGGCGCCGCGGCGGCCTACCGCCGGCTGGCCGGCCGCTGGATCCCGATCCGGCAGCTCGCCCGCGCGTCCTGAGCCGCGCACCCGGAGCCGCGCCAGACCCGCGCCTCCTGAGGCCAGCGCCCTGAGCGCGCACCGGCAACCGGCCACACGCCCCGAAGCGCGCCCACGCCGTGGGTCCCCGCCGAGGACCGCCCACGCCGCGGATCCCCGCGAACGCAGGACCTAGCGGACCCGTTCCTCCCGGCCCAGCCGGTAACGGCGGCCCGCTTCGATACTGACCAGCACCGTTGAGCGGCGCCCGAGTGCGGCATCCAGTGCGTCGATGAGGCTGGTCGCGTCCGCGGCCACCAGGTGCGGTGCCGCGCCCTGCCGCGGCACGATGCGGACGCGGAGCCCGTTGCCGTCCGGCAGCGCCCAGGTGCTGACTCCCACTGAGGTCACGTCCGGATCTTTGAGCAGCGCTTCCCGGAGCGCCTGCTCCGGCACAGACCCGCTGATGGCGATCCGGCCGGGTGCGCCGCCGTCGTCGTATTCGGCAACCAGCGTATCCGCCCGGCCGCGGCCCTGCGCTGCGATCCAAAGCACAAGCAGCACAACAAGAATGATCATGGCCAGGGCCAGGGCGGGCCAGAACCAGCTTTGGCTCAGCCCCGGCATCGCGGTGCCGCTGAGCAGGAGGCTGGCCCGGTCCAGAAGTTCCGGGGCGGCGCCCTGCCACCAGCGCGCGGCTGCGGGATCCACGCTGAGCAGCACCAGCCCGGCGCCGACGGCGAGCAGCAGCAGACCGCCGAGCCCCAGAAGCACGCGGTTGACGGAGCGGGGTGTGCGGTTCACTGTCCGATCGCCCCCACTGTTGATACCAGCACGGTTACTGCCGGCTGCGGCTGGAGGCCGGTGAGCACCAGTTCATCCTCGACGGCGGCACGGACGGCCTCGGAATCGACGGGGATTCCGGAGGTGGGGCGGATCCTGACCTCCACCCGTGTCCGCCCAACGGTCACCAGCACCTGGCTGGAAGTGACGCCGGCGGTCAGGCGGGCGCGGCGGGCCAGGGAAGAGGCGAGCACTTCGGCATCAACTACGACGGCGGCGCGCGGGTTCGGGATCGCATAGCGGGCCCGGCGGCCGGGAAGCACCGCCATGAGGAAGAACCAGAGGCCGCCGAAGAAGATCAGGGCGCCTACGAGGCCCAGCATTAGTGGATCAGCATCCCGCGGCAGCCCGGCAAGCCAGCGTGCGAAGGTGGGCGGATCTATCAGCCATTCGTCCTGCCCCAGGGACTGCAGCACGGATTCCAGCAGCACGTACAGGCAGAAGAGGATGCCCAGGGCGGCGGCGATCACCGCGGGAACGGTCCGCGCAGCATGGGTTTCCCGCCGGACGATCCGGCCGGTGGATCCCTCGGTGGGCGGGGCAGCGGCGGTGTCGCTCATTTCACCCGGCTCCCTTCCTGCACGCGGATACCGGTAACCCGGATGTCCACCAGGGACAGGATGGACCCGGTGAGATATGTGACGCGTTCAAGCATTACCGGCTTAGCGGCGTGCACCCTGTCCCACACCGGTCCGCCGGTGCGTTCGACCAGGCCCGGATCCTTCACCACGGCGCCCAGCGGCGGCATGGTGACCGGCAGCGCCAGGGACAGGGCCAGCAGGCCCTGGTCATCGCTCCAGTCCACCCGGACTGCTGAGGCCGGAACGCCGAAGTGTTCCGCGGCCACCGCCTGCGCAGTGCTGGTCAGCGCCTGTGTGCTGATCCGGTTGTGTCCGGCCAGCGGGGCTGCGGTGGGGGGTCTTGCCTCCCCCGGTACAACAGCAGTGCTCATGAGGAGGAACGGCGCCCGGTGAGGGCGTCGCGCACGGTACGGAAATCGACCTTGCCTTCGGCAGCCCGGCCAAGGAAAGCGCCGACGGCGATGAACAGCGCCATCAGCAGGAAACCCCAGAAATCAAAGAGCAGGGCTGTGAACGCCAGCACGGCACCCACTGCCATGCCTACTACGGTCGGTTTCATAGTTCCTGCCTTACTCATCGTCCCCTGCGGGACTGGATACGCGTTGGTGGTGCCTTCGGGGCGGGGAAAGGCGGGCATGATCAGTCCTGCCCGGCCACGGGCTGCCGTTTGACGGTGCGGGGGTCCAGTGACTCGGGGATGTGGACGTCGGCGATGGAAACGTTGACCTCCACGACGTTCAGTCCCACCAGGTCTTCGACGGCGGAGTACACGGCAGAGCGCACCGAGTCCGCGAGGCCGCTGAGCGGTATGCCGTAATCCGCCACCAACGTAATATCCACGGCGGCCTCGGTTTCACCGACCTCCACGTTCACACCGGCGGTGGCGCTGCTGTCTGAACCGGCGACGGCGTCGCGCACTGCCCCGAGCGTACGGCCCGCGCCGGTCCCGAGGGTGTGCACACCGGGGACCGCCCGCGCGGCTATGGCGGCAACTTTCGCCACTGCCTGCTCAGCGATGGAGGTGCGTCCGGCAGGTTCGGCATCTGTTCCCGGGACGGACTGGGGCGCCTGGCCCGGCTTGGGGCCGGGCCCCGGCGGGGGTGGAGAGACTGTTCCCGGACCCGGCTGAGCCGGCGCGGGAGTCAACGGCTGGTTACCGGCAGCGGCAGGACCGTTTCCCGGTGTGATCTGGGCATCTTCCATAAAAGCCAAGCCTAGCCCCTCGCCTGCTCCATTGGGCAGGGAGGTGGCCTCAGCCCATGCGCACGCGGCGGCCGGACACCTCGGTGGGCTCGATCCCCACGAACAGGTTCCGCTGACCGGCACCGTACGGAGCGGCACTGCGCACTCCCCAAAGTGTGGTCAGCAGCGATTCGTCCCGAACCGCATTCGCCTTCCCGCTCACCAGCACGGACCAGCCGGCCATGGCCTCGCCGTCGTGCGCGTCCACCTGGAAGGACGTGTTCAGGTCCCCGGGCAGCCGGGCCAGCCCGCTGTCCTCGCTGGTCCGGAAATACACTGCGTTGCCGTGCACCAGGTAGTTGACCGGGAACACCATCAGGCGCCCGTCCTGCAGGTAGGCGATCCTGCCGGTTTCCCGGCCACCCAGCAGGGACCAGCACCGGGCGACGCTCAGCTCCTCATTCTCATGCGGGCTGACCGAATCCCACTGGAACGCTTCACTGCTCGGAATCATCTTTGACCTCCACATTGTTCGACGGCTCAAGTGAACCGGGGAACCGCAGGGATGGGAAGGGTGGCTGGCCGAATACTCATCCTTAAGCCGCAGACCCGGCTCAGCCGAGCACTGTTCCGCCACCTGCGGAGGGCTTCGGATCCGGCAGCTTCTGCATCCGGAAAGAGGTGACCAGGCCCAGCGTGCCGGCAAGGATCGGAATGGCCAGCGCGATCTGCAGGGCGAGGGGCCGGGCTTCGGCGTTGATGCGCAGGATCTCGGCCCGGCTTGCCTCCGGCTGGCCCTGGAGCAGTTCCTGCAGCTGGGTATCACTCAGCAGCTGCGCGTCCTCCTCCAGCAGCCGTGCCACCTGCTGCTGTTCAGCGGCCGGAAGTACTGTGCTGGACTCCGCCAGCCCCGTGAAGATGAAGGACAGCGCCGCCAGCATGACGCCGCCGGCAAAGGCCAGTCCAAAGGAGAGTCCAAACGATCCGGCGGCGGAGTTCACGCTGGCTGCCTCGCTGACCCGTTCGTCGGAGATGGGAGACAGCGTGTAATTGTTCAGCTGCGAAACAAGCAGTCCCAGTCCGGACCCGGCGACGATGAGCGGAGGAACCAGCCACCACCCGGAGTCAGCCCGCGGTATCACCGGCAGGAGCAGCGCCAGGCCGGCGATGAGAAGCAGGAAACCCCACCGGATGAGGGTGGCCGGGCGCCGCTTCCCGGCCCGCTTTCCGGCGAGCAGCGCGACGGCGAACATGGTCAGGGAGAGCGGCGCGATGGAGAGCCCCGATTCCATGGCGTTATAGCCGAGCACCATCTGCAGGTAGATGGGCAGGACGATCATGGTGCCGCCGAGGGCGATCTGCTGCTGCATCTGCCCGGTGGCACCGAACCGGAAGGGTTTGGAGCGGAAGAGGTCCGGGTCCAGCAGGGTGGGCTGCTGCCGGCGTTTGCGCCGTACCAGCCAGAGAACAAGCGAGCCCAGTCCGACGGCGCCCGCGGCCAGCAGCGCGCCCACCGCTTCACCGCCTTCCTGCCACACCAGGGCCCAGCACAATCCCGCCCATCCCCAGGACTGACAGCAGGGCTCCGGCAACGTCCAGGGTCCGCGGCCCCTCGTACGGAACATCGTGAACCAGTCTGATCCCGGCCAGTACGACGGCGATGACTAGGGCTTCGAGCGCAAAGGCCACCCGCCAGGACAGGAAAGTGGTGATGAACCCGCCCAGCAGCGGACCCACCGCAGCAGCAATCGCGGCCGAAGCCCCCACCAGCGCGTAGACCCGCTGCTGGGCGTCGCCGTCGAAATTGCCGTGGATAAGGGACTGGATGGCCGGCAGCAGCAGTGAAGCGCCGAGACCGCCAATCACGGCCCAGAAGATGATGATTGGCAGCAGGCTCTGTGCCAGTGTCATGGCCACAGCCCCCGCCGCGTAACAAACCAGCCCGGTGACGTAGGCCCGCCGGCGCCCGAAGAGGTCCCCGATCTTGCCGCCAATCAGGATGAACGCTGCCGAGACCAGTGCCTCCAGGGCGATTGTGGACTGCAGCCCGCTGACTGTTGCGCCGACGTCGTGCACTACGGCGGAGATGGAGACGTTCATGATCGAGGTATCGACCACCAGCACGAACATGGCCATGGCCAGCAGCAGTGCCAGCCGTCTGTTGAACGGCACGGCCCTCGGTCCGCCGTCCTGCGCCGGACTCATGGGTGTTTTCTTCCCGGACCGGACGCGGCCGGCCCACGGTTCAAACCGGGCATCTGGCTCCTCTGGCGTGCCTGGGCAGGCCGTCCGGCGGTTTGATCCCCCTCCAGCATGCAACCACAGCCGCGTCCGGGAAGGAAGGATGCACAGAGACCTGTTCCGGGCAAAGAAAAACCCCGCACTCACTGAGTACGGGGTTTTAGCTGGTGGCTCCGACCGGCGTCGATCCGGTGACCTTTCGATTTTCAGTCGAACGCTCTACCAACTGAGCTACAGAGCCGGGCATCATCGACAAGATGATCACCGAGATCTTCCAAATCGCTTCAGAAAATCTGAGCGACCCTGACGGGACTTGAACCCGCGACCTCCGCCGTGACAGGGCGGCGCGCTAACCAACTGCGCTACAGGGCCTTGCTTTTCACGAGTGTAAACTCTACCAGCTTTTCAGCGGTTGAATTACCACTCTCGTGAGTACCCCCAACGGGATTCGAACCCGTGCCGCCGCCGTGAAAGGGCGGTGTCCTAGGCCGCTAGACGATGGGGGCTCAGGACACGCAGCGTTCAAGTTGGCTGACTCCGAAGTTCTTCGGTTCCAGTCGCCTTTCCCGGCTGCGGACTTATAAAACTATAGGGCCTACTCGCGTGATCTTCAAAATCGGGTTTCAGGCACCCCCGGTTACAGTGGAAATGTGCCGATCGAGATGAGCCCCGATGACTTCGAAGCCGCCGTCGACGACGCCCTGAACTCCATCCCGGAGGACCTGGCCAAGACGATGAACAACGTGGCCGTCTTCATTGAGGATGAGTACATACCCGCCCCTCATGAGGATCCGGCCACGGAGCTGCTGGGCCTGTATGACGGCACGCCCCTCACCGAGCGGGACTCCTGGTGGGGGGCAGGTTCCCTGCCGGACCGGATCGTCATCTTCAGCGGGCCGCTGATGCGCATGTGCGGGAGCCGGGAGGAGCTGGTCGATGAAATCCGGATCACCGTCATCCATGAGGTGGCCCATCACTTCGGGATCGACGACACACGGCTTCATGAACTGGGCTGGGGCTAGCCTGTAAAGATGGGAGATCATTCCGGTCACAGCCACGGGCTGCCGTCAGGCACCGCCACCGGCAAGCACCGCCGCAAGCTGCTGGCTGTTTTCCTGATCACCATCACGGTGGTGGTCATTCAGGCGGCCGGCGCACTGATTTCAGGCTCCCTGGCGCTGCTGGCCGACGCGGGACACATGCTCTCCGACGCCGCCGGCGTGTCGATTGCCCTGCTGGCAGCCTGGATAGCCGGCCGGCCGGCGACGTCGAAACGCACCTACGGCTACCAGAGGGCGGAGGTCCTGGCCGCCCTGGCGAACGCGGTGCTGCTCATTGTCATCGCCGTGGTGATCTTCACGGAGGCCATCCGCCGGATCGGGGACGCCCCGGAGGTCCAAACCGGGATCATGCTCTTCGCAGCAATCGTCGGCGGACTGGCAAACCTGGTGTCCCTGCTGATTCTGCGCTCCGGACGTAAGGAAAGCCTGAACGTCCGCGGCGCCTATCTGGAGGTGCTGGGAGACCTGCTGGGCTCGGCCGCCGTGGTGGTTTCCGCCGTCGTGATTACGCTCACGGGCTACCAGCAGGCGGATGTGTGGGCCTCGTTCCTGATTGCCGCCATGATCCTGCCGCGGGCCTGGTCCCTGCTGCGAGAGGTGATTGACGTCCTGCTGGAGGCAACACCGCAGGGCGTGGACGTGGAAATGATCCGCGAGCACATAGTCCGGGTGGACGGGGTGCAGGACGCCCATGACATTCACATCTGGACCATCACGTCCGGCGTTCCGGTGTTCTCCGCCCACGTGGTGGTGGATGAGGAATATCTCACGCCGCATGGAATGGACACCATCCTGGACCGGCTCTCAGGCTGCCTCTCCAGCCACTTCGACACGGAACACTGCACCTTCCAGCTGGAGCCGGAACGGCATGCCGTCCACGAGGGTGAACGGCACGCCTGAGCCTGCTCCTAGTCTTCTGCCATTGGCCCGAACTTCGCCCGGTCTGCCAGACGCGGATCGTCGTAGTCCGGAACCACCATGACGGGGCCCTTGGCGTGGTGCAGTACGCTCTGGCTGGTTGAACCCAGGAGCATGCCTGCAAAACCGCCGCGGCCGCGGGTACCGAGCACCACCAGCTCAACGTTCGCCGTGCGCCCCACCATGACTTCTGCCGGCGGGCCGTCCACCAGCTCAACGGTCATCTCCACGTCCGGGCAGTGGCTCTGAAGCCAGTCCCGGCCGGCATTGAGCTGTTCCATCAGTTCAGCGTGCAGCGCATCAACGTCCAGCGGTGCCGGCACCCAGGCCAGGGAACCGCTGAACGGGGGCAGTGCACACACGATGCGCAGCGGCAGGCCGGTACTGCGTGCCTGTTCGGCGGCCACCAGGGAGGCGGCGCGGCCCTGCTCCGAGCCGTCAACACCGACCACCACGGCCTGGTGCACGTCATCGGCCACCGGCGATCCTGACGGGGCGGATATCCCCGCTTCAGGAAGCCGCCCGGCGGTCCGCAGCGGAACAATCACCGTGGGGCATTTGGCATGGGCGGGCAGGGCACTGGACACGGAGCCAAGCAGCCGCCCCACGAAACCGCCGCGGCCGCGGGAACCCACCACCATAAGGTCCGCATCCTCGGAGAGCTCCAGCAGGACTGCGGCAGCGTCTCCACTTTCTACCCGGGCAATGACCTCGATCCCATCGAGGGGGATGCGCGAGAGGGCTTTTTCCTGAACGGAGCTGGCGCCGTCGCGGATCACTGCGTCGTCCACCGCCGTGTAGCCGGCGTCCATGGACGACGCCGCGAAAATCGGAACAGTGTAGGCGGTCACCACGTGCAGCGGCACGCTGCGGCGCCGGGCTTCCCGGGCGGCCCAGGTGAGGGCGCAGATGCTCTGGTCCGAACCATCAACGCCGACCACGATTCCGGAGCGGACCGGGTCCGCCTCAAACTCAGCATCGAACACAATCGGCTCCCTTCGGGGTGCACACAGCCCCCTTCGGCTGCGCTCCTAGTGCCAGCCTACCCGCCATGTGCCCCTGCCGGAGGTACGTGTTCACGGCGGACCGCGCATTAAAAGCTGGAGGCACCGCAGGTCTAATATCGAAACTGGGGTTTTCGCACAACCCCCGGCCCACAACACTCACTCAGAGGAAAACAGTCATGCTCAAGCAAGGTTCAAGACTGGACCTGTATTTTGAAATCTCCAAGCGGGGCTCCACGGTTGGCACGGAGATCCGCGGAGGTCTGGCCACCTTCTTCGCCATGAGCTACATCGTGGTCCTGAACCCGCTAATCCTCGGGGGGCCAGACGGTGCCGGCAATGTCCTGGGCGCGCCGGCAGTCGCCGCGGCAACAGCACTCGTTGCCGGTGTCCTCACGATTGTCATGGGCGCGTGGGCCAAGCACCCGTTCGCCCTGGCCACCGGGCTGGGCGTCAACGCATTCGTGGCCGTCACGGTCGCCACGACAGAGGATCTCACCTGGCCCGACGTCATGGGCCTTGTTGTCCTGGCCGGCCTCACCATGCTCATCCTGGTGCTGACCGGTTTCCGGACCGCGGTCTTCAAGGCCGTCCCGGCTAGCCTCAAGACTGCCATTGTTGTGGGCATCGGACTCTTCATTGCGCTGCTCGGATTTGTAAACGCCGGTTTTGTCCGCCGCGTTCCTGACGCCGCCGGCACCACCGTTCCCGTCGAACTAGGCTCCGGCGGAGACCTGCTGGGCTGGCCCACCTTCGTGTTCGTCTTCGGCCTGATCCTCACCATTGTGCTCATGGCCCGTAAGTTCCGCGGCGCCATCCTCATTGGCATCCTCTCCGCCACAGTGCTGGCCGTGATCATCGAAACCGTTGCCTCCCCCGGCAGCCAGGGTGCCGGCGAAGCATCCGGCTGGTCCCTGGTCACCCCGAGCATGCCGCAGTGGGGCGCCCCGGACCTGTCCCTGATCGGCAGCTTCAACCTCTTTGGCTCCTTCGAGACGATGGGCATCATCGGAGCGTCACTGCTGGCCTTTGTGATCCTCCTCAGCATCTTCTTCGATGCCATGGGAACCATGGTTGGCCTCTCCACCGGCGCGGGAAGCATCGACAAGGACGGAAACATCCCCAACGTGGACCGGGTGCTGCTTGTTGACGCAGCCGGGGCTATTGCCGGCGGCGGTGCCAGCGTTTCCTCCAACCAGCTGTTCGTGGAATCAGGTGCCGGCATCGGTGAAGGCGCCCGTACCGGCCTGGCCTCGATCGTCACCGGCCTGCTGTTCATTGCAGCCATGTTCCTGACCCCGCTGATCTACCTGGTGCCCTTCGAAGCAGTGGCGCCGGCACTCGTCGTCGTGGGTTACCTGATGGTCACGCAGGTAGCCAAGATCGATTGGTCGGACATCGGACTGGCCCTGCCGTCATTCCTCACCATCGTGCTGATGCCCTTCACCTACTCCATCGCCAACGGCCTCGGCGCAGGTTTCGTCTCCTACGTGATTATCCGCACCGTGCAGGGACGCGCCAAGGAAGTCCACCCGGTGATGTGGATTGTTGCCGCGGCGTTCGCCGTGTTCTTCTGCGTCGGCCCGATCGAGGCGGCCCTGGGCGTCTAGGAACTGCTCCGCCACTCAGCCGGGCGAAAGCAAAGCGGTGCCCCTGCCGGCTCGACAGGGGCACCGCTTTTTGTTCACGCTCAGACCGGCTGCCCGCCGGGAGCTTCGGCGTCGTGGATTACCTGCGACCCGCGCCCGAAGGACCGCACTTTCGCATCGTCCCAGAGGTGGGCCGGCAGCGCCCCGCCCAGCAGCGTACGCGGCAGCGAGGCATCCTCGGCGAAGGGAACGTCCGACCCGGCAATGATGATGTTGCCGTAACGCCGGCCCTTGAGCATGGCGGGATCCGCAATGATGGCCGTGTGGCGGAAGGATGCGGCAATCGTGGCTGCCTCCCTCCGGGCGGTTTTCAGGTCCGGCGCGTCTCCGCAGTTGACCACGTACAGCCCGTCCGCGGCCAGCACACGCTTGGCATGGGCCAGGAACTCTGCAGAGGTCAGCGGGGCAGGGGTCTTGTCCCCGGCGAAGACGTCCCGGATGATCAGGTCCCGGCTGTCCCCGCTGAGGGATTCGGTAACCTCCCGGGCTTCGCCCACGCGAAGGCGCATCAGCGGGGCGCGGGGAAGGTTGAACCAGCCGCGCACCAGTTCGGCGAGCTTTCCGTCCAGTTCGACGACGACCTGCCGCGCGCCCGGATAAACGTCGGCAAAGTAGCGTGCCATGGAGCACGCTCCGCCGCCCAGGTGCAGCGCCCTCAGCCGGAAGTCGGCCGGGAACCGGGATTCCACCAGTGCCGCGATCCAGCGCATGTACTCGAAATCGAGCTCCCGCGGGTCGGCCAGGTCTATGTGCGAAGAGTGGACTCCGTTGATCTTCAGGAGCCATCCGGTAGAAGAGAACTGGTCCGGGAGAAGTTCACAAGTTCCCGTGTCAATCTCATAGCGGCCAGCTACGGGACCGCTTCCGGGTGCCGCCTCCTCTGGCTTGTCCTTGCCGTGGCGCTGGCGGCCCATCAGCCGGCTGCCGGGGAAACATGGGTAAAGCTCATGGTTCAAGCTTAGGCTTCTGCGCAGGTGCCTCAGTTCTGCCCGGGGCTAGGAGTGGCCCCGGTATTCGTCCTCCGCCGCCAGCACCTGTTCCAGCCGCTCAACCTTGCCGGTCAGTTCACCCGTGTGTCCCGGCCGGATGTCCGCCTTGAGCACCAGGGACACCCGGCTGCCGTACCGGCCCACCGCTTCGGTGGCGCGGCGGATGACGTCCATGACCTCATCCCATTCACCCTCAATGGTGGTGAACATGGCGTCCGTGCGGTTCGGCAGGCCGGACTGGCGGACAATTTTGACGGCGGCAGCAACGGCGTCGTGCACCGAGGCGTCCGCTGACGGGCCGCCGGGACCTGTTTCCGGTCCTACACCGGACGGGGCAACTGAGAAGGCTACAAGCATGCGCCCAGTCTGCCACCGGAAGCAGCGAACCTGAACTGCTGCCCCTCCCGGCGTACCAGGATTACGGCTCCGGGTTCACTTTCGGGACCGCAGCAGCGGTGCCGGAGGCGGTGGCCGCTTCTGCATTCTTCGGGTTCAGCCGGGACCGGCGGCGGCCGTAGATGAAGTACAGCGCGAAGCCGAACGCCAGCCAGAACATGAAGTAGATCCAGGTTTCCACGGACAGGTTGGTCATCAGGTACAGGCACAGCAGTGCGGACAGCACCGGCAGTACCGGACCGAACGGCACCCGGAAGGCGGGCCTGAGGTCCGGGCGCTTGCGGCGCAGCACCAGGACACCGGCGCTGACCACCACGAACGCGGAGAGCGTGCCGATGTTGATCATTTCCTCGAGCACATCAACCTGCGTGAACCCGGCCACCAGGGCCACCAGGACGCCGCACAGGATCTGCAGGCGGGCCGGAGTGGCGTGCTTGGAGCTGGTCTGCGAGAGCGCGCGGGGCAGCAGTCCGTCCCGGGACATGGCGAGCACCACACGGGCCAGGCCCATCAGCAGCACCATGATCACGGTGGTGAGGCCGATCAGCGAGCCAATGGCAATAACCTGCGCTGCACCGGTGTTCCCCACCAGGCTGAACGCGGTGGCCAGGTTGGGTGCTTCCACGGAGGCCAGCTCGCTGTATGAAACCATGCCGGTCAGCGCCAGCGAGACGCCGATGTACAGGGCGGTGACAACGGCCAGGCCGGCGAAGATACCGCGCGGCAGGGTGCGCCCGGGGTTCTTGACCTCTTCGGCGGAGGTGGCAACGACGTCGAACCCGATGAAGGCGAAGAACACCACGGCCGCGCCGGCGAAGACTCCGAGCACGCCATACTGCGCCGGTGCGGCACCGGTCAGGAAGGAGAACAGCGACTGCGCCATGACACCCTCGCTGCCGGCGCCTTCGGTGGAGACGGCATCGGGGATGAACGGGGTGTAGTTCTCAAAGTCGATGTAGAAGAACCCGGCGATGATCACAAACAGCACGACGCCGATCTTGATCAGCGTGAACACGTTGCCTACACGCGCAGAGAGCTTGGTGCCCATAACCAGCAGCACCGTGAAGAGGGCCACGATGAAGAACGGGCCCCAGGTCATGTCCACAGGACCCAGTGAGATCGTCGGCGGAATGTCCCAGCCGATCAGCCCGAACACCTCGCTGAGGTAAATGCCCCAGTACTTGGCGATCACCGCCGCCGCCGTGAACAGTTCCAGGATCAGGTTCCAGCCGATGATCCAGGCGATCAGCTCGCCCATGGTGGCATAGGTGAAGACGTAGGCGGAGCCTGCCACGGGAATCGCCGTCGCGAATTCCGCGTAGCACATGATGGCCAGCGCGCAGGTGACGGCGGCGAGGATGAAGGACAGCGTGACGGCCGGTCCGGAGAACTCGGCTGCGGCCTTGGCACCCACGGAGAAGATACCGGCACCCACGGCCACGGCCACGCCCATGATCATGAGATCCCACGTAGTCAGGGACCGTTTTAGGCGCCTCCCCTCCTCGTCGGCATCTGCCAGTGATTGCTCAATAGGCTTCGTGCGGAACAGGCTCACTGCTTGGGTCCTTGCTGTGGGGGGCTGCTAGGACCGGTCATTGGAAGGCCGGCGGTACAAGTGTAGACGCAGGCTGCTGGCTAAGTGGAGTTGGCTTTGCGAGTATGGATTCAGGCCCGTGTGTGCCATGCGGGCGCCTTCCTAGAGAACGGACATCGCCATGGCCCGTGGAATCTATGTAAGCGCCATGACTCCGGGATCCGGCAAGTCTCTCATCAGCCTTGGGCTGGCGGATATGCTCCAGCGGCACGCGGACCGGATCGGTTTTTTCCGGCCCATTGTGGAGGGCACAGACCGGGACAATGATCCGATGGTCCGCCTGATGCAGCGGCGGTTCGACCTCAGCACCTCGAATTGCCGCGGCGGCCTCACCCGGCCGGAACTGCGCTCACTGCTCGTGGCGGGAGAACGGGGCGAAGTCGACGCCCGCTGCCTCGCCGTCTACAGCGAAATCGCAGCCAACTGCGACGTCGTGATTGTGGAAGGCACGGACCTTTCCGGGCACGATGTGGCATTGGAATTCGACCTCAACGCACGCCTGGCCAACAACCTGGGTGCCATGGTGGTGGCCGTGGTCAACGCCCTGGACATGGGCGTGGAGGAAGTGGCGGACGCCGTGGACGTCAGCCGGCGCGAACTCGCCGCTGCCAAATGCGACCTGCTGGCCGTGATGGTCAACCGTGCGGAGGAAAACGCAGTGGATGAGCTGCGGTCCCACGTCCGGCCCGGAGCCTCCCACCGGCCGGTGTATGTGCTGCCGGAACTGAATGAAATCTCCCAGCCGTCCATTTCGGAGGTGGCAAAGTCCCTGGCTGCCCGGCAGATTGCCGGCAGCCGTTCCCTGGAACGGGACGTCACCGGAGTGAAGGTGGCCGCCATGACTGTGGGCAATTTCATCGGTCAGCTGGCAGACGGCTCGCTGGTGATTGCCCCCGGGGACCGCGCGGATGTGATGGTTGCGGCCCTCGCGTCCTCATTTTCCTCGGAGTTCCCGGTGCCCAGCGGCCTCATCCTCACCGGTGGCCTGCCGCTCGAAGCCGGAATCCTGGCCCTGCTCGCCCAGGCGCCGTTCCCGGTCTTCGCCGTGGACTCGGATACCTATGCCGCAGCGCGGGACGTCAGCAACGTCCGGGGCGAGATTGCCACCGGACAGCCCCGGAAGGTAGCGGCGGCACTCGGGGTCTGGTCGCGTTACGTGGATGAAGACGAGCTTCTCGAGCGGCTGGAACTTCCGCGCCCGGAAAAGACGACGCCGCTGCGTTTCCTGAACGAACTCATTGTGCGGGCGCGCACCAAGCGCCAGCACATTGTCCTGCCCGAGGGCCTGGACGTGCGGATCCTGCGGGCTGCGGAGATCCTCCGCCGCCGGGACGTGTGCGCCCTGACGCTGCTGGGCCCCGCTGACCAGGTCCGCGAGCTGGCCGCGAGCGAAGGCGTTGACCTCAGCGGAATCACCGTGATCAACCCTGCCACCAGCGGCATGCGGGACGATTTCGCCCGGGAATACCAGCAGCTCCGGGCCAAGAAGGGCGTGACGCTGGAGGAAGCCTCGGAACGTATGCTCCAAGGAGCATATTTCGGAACCATGATGGTGAAGCTGGGCCGGGTGGACGGAATGGTCTCCGGCGCAGCGCACACCACGGCCAACACCATCCGCCCTGCACTGGAGTTCATCCGAACCCGGGAAAACGTCCAGATCGTCTCCTCCGTGTTCCTGATGCTGCTGCAGGACCGGGTGCTGGTTTACGGTGACTGCGCCGTAAACCCGGAACCGGACGCCGGCCAGCTGGCGGACATCGCCCTCGCCTCGGCAGCCACGGCGGCGCAGTTCGGCATCACGCCCAGGGTAGCCATGCTCTCCTACTCAACGGGCGCCTCCGGCAAGGGCGACTCCGTGGAAAAGGTCCGGGAAGCCACCGGGCTGGTCCGGCAGGCGCAGCCCGACCTGCCGGTGGAGGGACCCATCCAGTACGACGCCGCCGTGGACGCTTCAGTGGCAGCCTCAAAGGCGCCCGGGTCGTCAGTGGCCGGCCAGGCAACCGTGTTCATCTTCCCCGACCTGAATACGGGCAACAACACCTACAAGGCCGTCCAGCAGTCCGCAGGCGCCGTGGCCGTTGGCCCCATCCTGCAGGGCCTGCGCAAACCGGTCAACGACCTATCCCGCGGCTGCACTGTCGATGACATCGTCAACACCGTGGCCATCACCGCCGTCCAGGCGCAGGAGGACTAATGCTGGTACTAGTGGTCAACTCCGGTTCCTCGTCACTGAAGTACCAGGTGCGGGATACCGACACACACGAAGTGGTTGTGAAGGGCCTGATCGACCGCATCGGGGGTCCGGACGTCCCGGACCACCGTGCGGCTTTGGTCCAGCTGCGCAAGGAAGTCACTGCCGCGCTCGAGGGCAGGTCCATTGACGCCGTCGGGCACCGCGTAGTGCACGGCGGCGAGCGCTTCAGCCAGCCGGTGCTGGTGGACAACGAGATCACCCGGGCCATCGAACGCCTCAGCCCCCTCGCCCCCCTGCACAACCCGGCCAGTGCCATGGGAATCCGGGCGGTGGCGGAACTTTATCCGGACATTCCGCAGGTAGCCGTTTTTGACACCGCGTTCCACCGGACCCTCCCCCAGCGGGCATGGCGTTACGCCATCCCCCAGTCCCTGTACCGCCGGTACGGGATCCGCCGTTACGGATTTCACGGCACCAGCTGTGACTACGTCAGCGGACTCGCCGCGCAGTTCCTGGGCATTGCGCCCGAGGAGTTCGACGGCGTCGTAGCCCACCTGGGCAACGGCGCGTCCGTGACAGCGCTCAAGGGCGGGCGGAGCATAGACACCTCCATGGGCTTCACTCCCATGGCCGGCCTGGTCATGGGCACCCGCTCCGGGGACATTGATCCATCCATCCTGGTTTTCCTGGGGCGCGAGGGATACGGCCCTGATGACATCGACACACTGCTGAACCGGGAGTCGGGGCTGCTCGCCCTGGGCGGTGCGGCCGACATGCGGGAAGTTGAGACGGAAGCTGACGCCGGAAACGAGCAGGCGCGGCTTGCCCTGGAAATCGCTGCCTACCGGCTGGCCAAATACATCGGCGCCTATCACGTGGCCGTCGGCGGGGCCAAGGCAATCGTCTTCACTGCCGGCATCGGAGAGAATGCCAGTGAATTCCGGGAGCAGGTGGCGGGCATGCTCAGCGCCCTCAATGTGCGGCTGGACCCGGAAGCCAACGCCGGAAGGTCACGCGAGGTGAGGCGGATCAGCGCACCCGACTCCGCAATCGACGTACTGGTGGTTCCCACGGACGAAGAGGAAGCAATCGCCGAAGCAACGGTGGATACCGTTGTGGCGTCCCGGCGGAACTAGGAACCGGGGGTCCGGCGCGGCGCAACCCTACCGGCGGGTACGCCCGCAATCCTCCACCTGCACCGGTTTTAATGCGACAGCAGCCAGTCCGCGTTGCTATATTGCAGGTCAGGTCAAGCAGAGGCCGCAGCTTATTCTCGTGCGTGGAGTTGGCATGGAGCACACCCTGCGGGTACTGGTACGAATCGATACAAGGACCTCCTCGGCATGCATAGAGGTCCGCGGCTGCCTGGTGCCGGACAATTGTGCGCACCTTGTCGAGATCCTCCACCACACCGCCACCCTGGGCGCACATGTGGTGGTAAACCTGTCCCGCGCCGGGCACCTCGATGCCCTGGCGCTGGACGAACTGCTCTCCCGGGCCGAAGAGGTTCCGCCGCAGCCGATTGCCGGGGGCCACACCACCGTTTCCGTGCAGATTCCGCCGAGGATGCCCACCTGCCTCCCGTCGGTGCCGCAGCACGCGGATCCGCTGGACAACGAGCTCGCCTTCGAAATGGCTTTCCTGCAACGCAGCACATCGGTGTTCCGCGGCCCCGGATGACGCTTTGCGCTTCCGGCGACCTGGCCCGCCACGCCGTCGTAATTGTCAGCAGGCTTATAAATTTGGCAGGATGGAGCCAACTTATCCCGCAGCATCGAGCAGGAGGTCAGCATGAAGGCAGTTACGTGGCAGGGCAAGCGGAAGGTCAGCGTCGAAGAAGTCCCGGATCCGGTGATCCAGGAACCCACGGACGCGATCATCCGAATCACTTCCACCGCCCTGTGCGGCTCGGACCTGCACCTGTACGAAGTCCTGGGCCCCTACATGACCGCGGGGGACATCGTGGGCCATGAGCCGATGGGCATCGTGGAAGAGGTGGGCAGCGCCGTCACCAACCTCAAGCGCGGCGACCGCGTGGTGATCCCCTTCCAGATTGCCTGCGGCCAGTGCTTTATGTGCCGCCAGGGCCTGCAGACGCAGTGCGAGGTCACCCAGGTGCGCGAAAAGGGGTCCGGCGCAGCGCTGTTCGGCTACTCGCAGCTCTACGGCTCGGTACCCGGCGGCCAGGCCGAGTTCCTGCGTGTCCCGCACGCCGACTACGGTCCCATCAAGGTCAGCTCCGAGGGCCCGGATGACAAGTACCTCTTCCTTTCCGACATCCTGCCCACCGCCTGGCAGGGTGTGCAGTACGCCAATGTGCCCGACGGCGGCACCCTCGCCGTTTACGGGCTGGGCCCCGTGGGCCAGTTCGCCGCACGGATCGGCACCCATCTGGGGTACCGGGTCATCGGCATCGAACCGGAGGCTGAACGCCGCGAATTAGCGGCCCGTTACGGGGCCGAGGTGCTGGACTTCTCCGAGGACCTCGGCGACCAGCTGCGGGACATGACGGACGGGCGCGGACCGGACTCCGTGGTGGATGCCGTGGGCATGGAGGCACACGGTTCCCATGTGGGAGCCTTCGCCCAGGCTGCCGTGGGACTGCTGCCCGACGCGCTGGCACAGAAGGCAATGGAAACTGCGGGAACGGACCGCCTGTCCGTCCTGCACAGTGCGGTCGACTCGGTGCGCCGCGGGGGGACCATCTCCCTGAGCGGCGTCTACGGCGGCACAGCAAGCCCCATGCCGCTGATGACGATGTTCGACAAGCAGCTGAACTTCCGCATGGGCCAGGCCAACGTTAAGCGCTGGATCGACGACCTGCTGCCGCTGGTGGAGGACTCCGCGGATCCGCTGGGCGTCACGGACCTTGTCACGCACCGCGCCGGCCTGGAAGCCGCGCCGGAGCTCTACGAGAAGTTCCAGAAGAAGGAAGACGGCTGCATCAAGGTGGTCTTCCAGCCCGGCCTGAACTAGGCCGAAGCAGGAAAAGGCTGTTCCCGCCCGAAGATCAGGGCGGGAACAGCCTTTTCCTGTACCCCGGAGGCTTTGCTTTACGGCCGGCACCAGTGCCTGCACAGCGGAGCTGATGCTTGTCGCGGCGGTGGGCTCTAGCGGAGGCTCCAGGCCCAGCGGATGAGGGGAAGCTGAAGGGGCAGGCGCAGGGTGTGGATGACTTTTTCCCGGGCCGAGCCCCGTTCCCCGTATGCGCGTTCCAGCGCGCTTAGGTGCCCGGCGATGAACGCCACGTACATCAGCGCCGTTCCGGTTGCGGCTGCACGGCGCGTAGCCGGCAGCAGCAGCGCCCCGGCAGCGGCTGCTTCAATGATTCCGCTGGCCTGAATCCACTGGCTGCGGGTCAGCACGCCGAACCTGCCGTCCTTGTCCCGGCAGATGCTGCGGGGCACCACGGCGGCGTAGAAACCGGGATTCCGGAAATGGTTGACGGCGCTGGCGGTGAGCAGGGCAGCCATGGCGGCGGCTGAGAGGCTCTGGTTTGTCATGGGCTGCTTTCCATCGGTTCTGCGGACTGGGCGCTGCGGTATCGCTGTTGTGCTTCCGCCGCATGGATGGCATCCGCCGCGCGGACCAGCGCCAGGTGGGAGAAGGCCTGCGGGAAGTTGCCGGCCATGCGCTGGTTCACTGTGTCATATTCTTCGCTCAGTAGCCCAACCTCGTTGGCGTAGCCCACCAGCTGATCCATTAGCCGGACCGCCTCCGGCAGGCGCCCGGTATGCGCGTATTGCTCCACCAGCCAGAAGCTGCAGGCCAGGAAAGGGTTCTCGCCCGGTTCAAGCCCGTCAACTCCAGTCCCGGAACGGTAGCGGAGGAGCAGGCCCTCAGCATTGAGCAGTTCCTGCTCCAGAAAGGCGACTGTTCCGAGCATCCGCGGATCCCCATAGTCCAGGAAACCGACGTGGGTCAGCTGGAGCAGGGATGCGTCCGCCTCCGAAGACCCGTAGCTCTGGACGAACGCATTCCGGCCGGCGTCAAAGCCGCGGTCCAGGATTTCGGTGCGCAGTCCGTCCCGGAGGGCTTCCCACAACTCAACCGGGCCCTCCATGCCGTTCGCCCGGGCAGCCCGGGCCGCGCGGTCGAACGCCGCCCACATCATCACCCTGGAATAGGTGAAGAACCTGGGCTCGCCCCGCACTTCCCAGATTCCGTGGTCCGGTTCTTCGATATGGCGCTCCAGGAACCCCAGCAGCGCCCGCTGCAGCGGCCAGGAGAAACTGTCCTCAGCCACTCCCCTGTCCCGCATCCGGGCAAGGGCCACCATCACCGTACCTACGACGTCGGCCTGGTACTGTTCCACCGCACCGTTGCCAAGCCGGACCGGAATCGAGCCTGCGTAGCCGGGGAACTGGGGAAGGATGCGTTCGGGCAGCTCGCGGCCGCCGTCCACGGCGTACATGATCTGGAGGTCATCCGGATCCCCAGCCACCGCGCGCAGAAGCCAGTTCCGCCAGTGCTCGGCCTCGTCGTCATACCCGTGGGTCATCATCGCTTCAAGCGTCAGCGCAGCGTCCCGCAGCCAGCAGTAACGGTAGTCCCAGTTCCGGGATCCGCCGAACTCCTCCGGCAGGGACATGGTGGGCGCCGCAACAATTCCGCCCGTGTCCTCATGCGTCAGCGCCCGCAGGACCAGCAGCGAGCGCCGCACCGGCAGCCGGTAGCGTTCGCGGTCGACGCACAGTCCGGTCCAGTCCTGCCAGTACCGCGTGGTGCGTGCCAGGGCGGCATCGACGTCCGCTTCGTCGGGGGTTTCCCGGTGGGAGGGGTACCAGAGCAGCTCCAGGTCAACGGTTTGTCCCGCCGTGACCACGAACTCCCCGGTGTGCCGGTGGTCGCTGCCGTGCGGAATGTTTCCGCCGCTGAGCACCATAGCGCTGGGCCCGGCGATGCAGAGCAGACGCTCACCGTCTCCGTAGGGCTCGCGGCGCATCCAGGGCACCGTGGTTCCGTAGTTGAACCGGACCTCCAGTTCCTGGCGCATCAGGACTGTGCCGCTAAGACCTTCCACCCGCCGGATAACGGAGGCCCGGCGGTCCTTGACCGGCATGAAGTCGGTTACCAGCACCTCGCCGCTGTCCGTACGCCAGCGGGTCTGCAGAATGAAGGTGGACTCCAGGTAATCCCGGCGAAGCACTCTCGCTCCGGGCGCGTCCGGTGCCAGCAGCCACCGCCCGTGATCCTTGGTGCCAAGCAGGGCACCAAAGACCGACGGCGAATCAAACCGGGGCAAACACAGCCAGTCGATGCTCCCGGACCGGGACACCAGGGCACCGGTGTGGAGGTCCGAGATCAGGGCGTAGTCCTCGATTGGCGTGGCCATTGCACCACTCAACCACAGGCCCCGCCCGCCGCCTACGGCTGCGGAGTTCCTGCCGCCCCGGGACCGGCGAGGCGGGCAAGAATGCTGCGCATCCGGCCCGGATAGTTCGTGGTGAATTCCCGGACACCGAGCCCGTAGGCGTATTCGGCGTCCGCGGGCTCATCCACCGTCCAGGCACGCACGGTACGCCCGGCCTTCACCCACTCCGAGACCAGATCAGGATGCGCGCGGAGAAACTCAACGCCCGGCCCCGCAATGCCGGCTGTTCCTACTGCCAGCACCGCCTTGGCTTCCGCCAGCCCAGCCTCCAGCACGCCCCGTGCGTCCGTGCCGGGCGGCAGGACGGCGGCTGCTTCCGCAACAGCGGCGGCGTCGACGTCGGAAACCAGCTGGCACACGTGCTGTGCGTCCACGCTGCGGCGCAGATGGGCTACCGACTCCGGGCTGAAACTCATAAAACTGACCTCGATGTTGGCCAGGCGCGACGTACCGGGGTCCCAGCCCCGGGAGGCAAGAAGCTGCAGCACCGTGTCTTCGAGCTTCAGCCCAAACGGACCGGGCTGCTTGAACTCCACGGCCAGGCCCACATCACGTCCCGCAGAAACCAGCAGGTCCAGCAGTTCGGCCAGCGTCAGGAACTGCTCGGCGGCGCTGCCCCGGTCCGCCGGAATCTGCAGGCCCTTCCAGCTGGTGAAATCCAGCTCCCGCAGCTGTGCCAGCGTGTAGCCTGCCACCGGTCCTGTTCCGTTGGAAGTGCGGCCCACGTCGGGGTCATGCAGCAGGACCGGCTGCAGGTCTGCACTGAGGTGGACGTCGCATTCAACTCCGTCGGCGCCCTCTGACAGTGCCTGCAGGTACGCGGCCCGGGTGTGCTCGGCGTACTGCCCGCTGGCTCCCCGGTGGGCATAGATCTGGGTCTGCACGTAGGACCTTTCGCTCGGCTTCGGACTTCCACGGTACGCGAGCGCACCCTCCCGGACAGACACTGCGGCCTTGGCACAGCGTGGCGCCAAGGCCGCGCTGCTGATTAGATGGCAGTGCGGGACAGGCGCGGGCTCGCCGCGCACCGGGAGACCGGGACCGCAACCGAGCTGGACTGGAGGAGCGCCGGTGAGCACACCGCTGCTGGAAAAGGATGCCGTCAAAGCCGCAGCGCTGCGCCGGATGAAACTGGTAGCCACCGGGCTGCTGGTGCTGCTGGGCATCATCTTCGTGATCGCATTCGCCCTCCAGGACCGTTACCCGTGGCTGCAGTACGTCCGGGCCGCGGCTGAGGGCGGCATGGTTGGCGCGCTGGCCGACTGGTTCGCCGTCACCGCGCTGTTCAAGCATCCGCTGGGGCTGAGAATCCCGCACACTGCGATCATCCCCCGGAACAAGGACCAGATCGGTGCCACCCTGGGCGACTTCGTGGAGGACAACTTCCTCTCCGACGAAGTGGTGAAAACCAAGCTCGATTCGATTGGCATCGCCCAGCGCGCCGGCGCCTGGCTTTCCCGGCCTGAAGGCGCCGAGCGGGTGGCCACCGAAGGCGCAGCGGCGATCCGCGGCATTCTGCGGGTCCTCGACGACGAGGCCGTGCGGGACGTCCTGGAGTCGATGTTCCGGCGGCACGTCGTTGACGTGCCGTGGGGGCCGCCCGTGGGACGGATGGCCGAGCGTGTGTTCGAAGAGGGCCACCACCACCAGCTGGTGGACCTGCTCGTGGACAGCCTCAATGACTGGGTGCACCAGAATCCCGAGGTGGTGGCCCGGCTGGTCGCCGAGAGATCGCCGTCGTGGGTTCCCAGTTTCCTGGACGATCTGGTGGGAGACCGGGTGCAGGTGGAGCTGGGACGCTTCCTCGATGCCGTGCAGGACGATCCCAACCACCAGGTCCGCCGTTCGCTGGATGAATACCTTCGCGGCCTGGCCTCTGACCTGCAGCATGATCCCGGGGCGATGGCCAAGGCGGAGCGGATCAAGGAGCAGGTGCTCGACGATCCCCGCGTGAAGGAACTCATGGCACAGACCTGGGCCACCATCAAGGGTGCGCTGGCCAACGCCGTGGATGATCCCAACAGCGAGCTGACCGCAAACTTCAAGTCCGCCGTGCAGGACTTTGGCACCCGGCTGGTCAGCGAACCGGAGCTGGCCGCCAAGGTTAACGCCTACGTGGGCGACGCCGCCGGCTACCTGGTGCGGACCTACCGCAAGGACATTGCCGGCGTCATCACGGAAACCGTGGAACGGTGGGATGCGCAGGAGACCTCCGAAAAGATCGAACTGCAGGTCGGCAAGGACCTGCAGTTCATCCGCATCAACGGCACCGTGGTGGGCTCCCTCGCCGGGCTGGCCATCTTCTCAGTGGCCCACGCCATTTTCGGGTAGTCCGGGCTAGTTCCCGCCGCCGTCGGGGAGGTTGCGGATTTCGGCGGCCAGCTCACCCGGTATGGTTTCCGGCGCTTCGCCGAACGCCCGGTGCGCAGCCTTAATGACGGACCGGCCCATGGTGTAGTTGCCGGCGCCGCCAATGACCGCACCGACCCCCAGGGGCAGGGCACGTCCCACAATCACCGACCCCTGGCGGGCGAGCATCTTCTTCAGGAACTGTTTGCGGATAGTGGAGCCAATGGAACCGAGCACGCCTGAGGATGCACCGCCCAGTGCACTGCCCCAGGGCTGACCCTTGCTGAGCTGCTGCATCATGGCGGTGCCCTCTTCACCGAGCATGATCGCCATCACCACTGTGCGGGACCGGTCCGGATCCTGCAGGCGCACGCCGTGCAGCTCTGCCACGGACTGCGCGTACAGCGCCGTTGCTTCCAGGAAGCCCACGGTGGCTGCCACGGAAAGCCCCAGCGCGGCCGCGGTGCCCACGGCTGGGACGATGGCGGTGGCCCCCACTGCTGCTCCCCCGCCGGCAACTGCCGCAAGGTAGTGGTGCTCCAGGATCTTCACCAGGTCCGCGGCAGAGGCTTCCGGGTGCTTGCGCTGCAGGCGCCGGATGTTCGCCAGGACCAGTG
This sequence comes from Arthrobacter sp., assembly GCA_040273995.1. Lineage (GTDB taxonomy): Bacteria > Actinomycetota > Actinomycetes > Actinomycetales > Micrococcaceae > Arthrobacter_B. The sequence continues at coordinate 3,577 of JBELYP010000034.1, read as the reverse complement.
GACGCTGGACTTCCACGGCCCGCTCAATGCCGCGGGCAATGTGGGTCTTGGGGCGCCCGTCACGGTCAAAGACGGCACCGCCGGCAAGCCGGAGTGCGCTGTTGGTCTTGAAGCCCATGGATGCTCCTTAGATAGTGCCGGACACTGAATCCGGGTGATCCGTTTATTCAGCCTACGCGACCGGTGCTTAACCTGAACGGGCCCACGGAATAGCTTCCGTGGGCCCGTTGCTGGCTGCGGGCGCTGCCCGCATGTTGCTTACTAAGCGCGGGCGCCGCGCTTGGTGATCATGCCGTAAACCAGCAGCACGATGATCGAGCCGACAATGGCTACGAGCCAGGTCTGGATCGAGAAGAATTCTTCGAGGCCGACGCCGAAGATCGCGTTGCCGATGAAACCACCCAGCAGAGCGCCTACGACGCCGAGGACCATGGTGATGATGATGCCGCCACCCTGGCGGCCCGGGAGCAGTGCCTTAGCGATGGCGCCTGCAATGAGTCCCAGAATAAGAAAACCGATGATACCCATGAGAATGCTCCTTGCTGTGTGAGTGACTGGTGAAGTCTGCGTGGCCTGCCGGCCGCGCTTTCCATAAGCCTACTTCATAAGCATGCTTATGCGAAGCTGTTTTCCTTCGGATACCGGGACCCAAAAATCATAATGCCTAGTCAGAGCCGTCATAAGGGGCCTTATTTTTTTCTGGCGCAAGGGCAAAAGTGCGCAGGAAAATGCCCAGATCACGCACTTCGTCCGCCCCGATCCGGTGACCCATTCCGGGGTAGGTGCGGGCGGTGAGTGCGGTGTTCTCTTCCAGCCAGCCAGCTGCCGAAGCGACGGCGTCGGAATGGATCACCCAGTCCGCCCGGTCCCGCCCCCAGAAGAACGGCACCCGCCTGGGCAGCGGCTCGGCCATGGCCAGCAGCTCGCTTTGCACAATGAAGCCGGACAGCCCAATGACACAGGTGAACTCCTCGGGCCGAAGCCGCAGGGCGGTCACCGCCATGGCCATTCCCTGGGAGAAGCCCAGCAGCGAGACACCGCTGAAAGTCCCCTGCCGTTTCAGTTCTGACACCGTATTCAGCAGGCTGCTCCCCGCTGCCAGGACATCCGCTTCATCCGATTCCAGCATGGGGTCCAGCAGGAACCACCCGCTGCGTCCGCCCACGTCGAACGGACCGCGCAGCGCGGCCCCGGTAATGCCCTCCGGCAGGTGTGCAAACAGCGGCGTCAGCGCGGACTCATCCGATCCGTAGCCGTGCAGCATGACAAGCAGGTGTGTTCCTCCGCGCGCTTCTTCCGGGGCGGACCAGGTGACCGGGTGCATGCCCACCAGCCTAGGTGCCGGCATTAGCTCCGTGCGTTTGCGCCGCTTACCCGCCGGCCGGCCGCCAGCCCATTGCATTGACCGCTGCCGGGAACCTACCGTTGCAGAGTGCGCATAGTCGTGCGTCGCGGCCACTGATTGCGGGGGCACATGTACCAAAACCGGGGCGCCGTTGTGACGCTCACCGCCAATCCCAGCCTTGACCGGACCGTGGAGCTTTCCGGGGTTCTGGTCCGCGGCGCCGTCCAGCGCGCCGCCGGAGTGCACGAGGAGCCGGGCGGCAAAGGGGTGAATGTCTGCCGGGCACTGGCGGCTTCGGCCGTTCCCAGCGTCGCCGTGCTGCCCGGAGACAACGCCGATCCGGTGATGCAGGCCCTGCGCAGTTCGGGAATTGACCACCGCAACCTGCCCATCGGTTCTGCCCTGAGGGCGAATCTCACCCTCACGGAGCCGGACGGCACCACCACCAAGGTCAACCTTCCCGGGCCCGAACTGAGCGCCGCGGTGCAGGAGAGCCTGCTGGCCCTGGCCGTGGACTCCTGCGGCGGGCCGGAGGGGGCGGAGACGGCGAGCTGGCTGGTTCTGGCCGGGTCGCTGCCGCCCGGTGTTCCGGCGGACTACTACGCCGTCGTCGCCCATGCGCTGCGCACCCGGTTTGCCGCCGCTGCGCCCCTGCTGGCTATCGACTCATCCGGTCCGCCCCTGCTGGGCGCCCTGCTGCACGATGCCAAGCCGGACCTGCTGAAACCCAACGGGGAAGAACTTGCCGAGGTGACCGGGATTGCCTCCGGAGACGCGCTGGAAGCCGATCCAGCACTGGCTGCCGGTGCCGCAATGACGCTGGTTGAACGCGGCGTGGGAGCGGTGCTGGCCACGCTGGGCGCCAAAGGCGCGCTTCTCGTGACGGCCGACGGCGCCTGGCTGGCAACCCGGCCTCCGGTCACCCCCAGATCCACTGTCGGCGCGGGAGATTCCTCACTTGCCGGGTACCTCCTGGCGCAGATCGAGGGCCGCACCCCGCCGGAGTGCCTGCGTCAGGCCGTGGCCCACGGTGCTGCCGCAGCGTCCCTGCCCGGCACCACAGTTCCGTCGCTCGAACAGACGGATCCCGGCGCAGTAACAGTAATCCCGCTTGAACTCCATCCAGTGCCCGCCTCCACCAGGCGCGGCCCGGCTACAAGCACGCCGAAGGAGCAGGACTGATGTCAGAGCTAATAACCCCGGAGTTGGTCACCCTCGACCAGAATCTTGGCGGCACGCGGGAATCGGTCATCCGGCACCTCGCGGAGAAAGTGGCATCCGCCGGCAGGGCATCGAGCCTCGATGAACTCTTTGACGACGCCATGGCGAGGGAACGAAAGACTGCCACGGGCGTACCGGGCGGAATTGCCATTCCGCATTGCCGCTCCGCCGCCGTCACCCAGGCAAGCCTGGCCATGGCCCGGCTGAAACCCCCGGTGGACTGGGGCGCCAAGGACGGGCCGGCGGACATTGTGTTCTTCATTGCCGCCCCGGAAGGCGCAGACCAGGAGCACCTGCAGCTGCTGGCCAAACTGGCCCGGTCCCTGATCAAAAAGGACTTCACCGGTGCGCTGCGCAGCGCTGAAAGTCCTGAGGCTGTGGTTGAGCTGGTGGACGGTGCCCTGGGTCTCGGACCTGTGCAGGATTCGCCGCAGCATGCGGGAGCGAGCGCACCGGACAGCGGACAGGCCCCGGAGGGCACCGCTGACCCGGGAACCTCCGACGGCGCGGCAGATGCCGCAGCCGGCGCGGCAGCAGGCGCTGCAGCCGGGGCCTCGGCGTCCGGCCGGCCACCCGGGGCACACGCCAGAACCGGCACCGGCGAAGGCGAGGTTCACGACGGCGGCGGGACGGCGACGTCGGGCAGCGCACCGGCGTCGGCAACGGGCTCCCGGCCGGAGCGCCTGGTAGCCGTGACCGCCTGCCCCACCGGAATCGCCCACACCTATATGGCCGCGGATTCACTGGCTGCCGCTGCCGCCGACCGCGGCATAGACCTGCAGGTGGAAACCCAGGGATCGGCAGGTTCCACCCCCCTGGACCCCGAGGTGATCCGGAATGCCGACGCCGTGATTTTTGCCGTCGACGTAGATGTCCGGGACAAGGGGCGCTTCGCCGGAAAACCGTTGGTCAGCGGGCCGGTCAAGCGCGGCATTGACGAGCCCGGAGTCATGATCGACGAGGCACTGGCCGCAGCCAAAGACCCGAACGCACGCACGGTTTCCGGCGGCG
>JBELYP010000033.1:0-29059 GCA_040273995.1 Arthrobacter sp. | reverse complement strand
CCCCGGTGGTTTCCCCCCCCCGGGGGGGGGGGTGGGGGGGGGACGCCCCGCGCCCGGGGGTCCCGGGGCGCCCGCGGCACTCAGCCCGTCCCTCTCGCCGGTGACGGCGGTGGGGTCGGTGGTTATTGATGCGGTCCCCGGGCCCGTCAAGGACTGGGCCATCGCTGTCTTCGGCACCTCGGACAAGCTCGCGCTGCTGGCCGGCATGCTGCTGATCATCCTGGGCCTGGGAGCGGTCTGCGGCCTTCTGGAAGCACGGCGGCTGCCGTGGGGTTCCGTGGTCCTTGCCGGTTTTGGGGTCCTGGGGGCCGCTGCCGTCCTTTCGCGTGCCCAGTTCAGCCCGCTGGCACTGCTGCCGCCGCTTGCCGCCGGGCTTGCGGGAGTGCTGGTCCTGCGCGGGTTAACGGCGCGGATTAGGCGCTATCAGCACGCACCGGCTGCCGAAGCCGGCGCGAGCCGCAGGGACGTACTGCGTGCTGTCGGCGGGGGAGCAGCAGTGGCAGCGGTGGGCGGCGGACTGGCCGGCGCCGCGCGCAGTTCGCAGGTGGCCGTGGATGACCTGCGCGCCACCCTGCAGCTGCCCGCGCCCGTGCAGCCCGCAGCCGCAGTCCCGGCCGGCGCGGACCTGGGCATCCCGGGCGCCGAGCCGCTCATCACGCCCAACCCGGACTTCTACCGGATCGACACGGCGCTCCGGGTGCCCCTGATCAACCCGGACACCTGGCGCCTGCGGGTCACAGGGATGGTGGACCGGGAAATCGAGATCAGCTACGCGGACCTGCTGGCCAAACCGCTGCAGGAAAGCTGGGTGACACTGGCCTGCGTCTCCAACGAGGTAGGCGGGTCCCTGATCGGCAACGCCAGGTGGCTCGGCTGGCCGGTCCGCAGCCTCCTCGCCGCAGCAGGTGTGCAGCCCGGAGCAGATACCGTGCTCTCTACCAGCGAGGACGGCTGGACGGCCACTACGCCGCTTGAGGCCCTGACCGATGCCCGTGACTCGCTGCTGGCCGTAGCCATGAACGGAGAGCCGCTTCCGCCTGAGCACGGCTTTCCGGTCCGCCTCGTAGTCCCGGGCCTCTACGGCTACGTTTCTGCGACCAAATGGGTCACAGAGCTGAAAGTGTCCCGTTTCGCCGACGAAACCGCGTACTGGACGGACCGCGGATGGTCCGAGCGCGGCCCGGTCAAACTCTCCTCCCGCATTGATACCCCTTCCCAAGGCGCGAACCTCAGTACCGGGAAAACCACGGTTGCCGGGGTGGCCTGGGCGCAGCACACAGGCATTCGAGCGGTACAGGTACGGGTCGACGACGGCGAATGGCAGGACGCGCGCCTGGCCGCGGGCATCTCGGCGGACACCTGGCGGCAGTTCTCCGCCGACGTCCATCTGCCGGAAGGGGACCACACCCTCACTGTGCGGGCGGTCGACGCCGAGGGCACCGTCCAGGACGAAACAAAACGTCCGGTGGTCCCCGACGGCGCCACCGGGCTGCACACCATCCGGGTCAGCGCGGGGTGAGCGGTCCGCTAGGGTCGGAGCATGGCGATTTCCACCCTCGAAGGCACCTTTAATTTCCGTGACACCGGGGGTTTGCCCCTGTCCGGCGGCGGGAGCACCGCGTACGGCGTCCTCTACCGTTCGGACGCCATCAGCGCCCTGACGCCGCAGGGAAGGCAGGACCTGGCAGGCTCGGGCATCGGGGTCATCATCGACTATCGAACCCCGGCGGAACAGCAGCTGGCTCCGGACAGGCTTCCCGGTGCCATGAACGTGGACAAGATGAACCTCCCAATGCTTGAGGGCGCCTTCACCGGCATGGCGCAGCAGGCTATGCAGCGGGCCGGGGCTCCGGGAGACCGGGCTGCAGCGGCAGAGGCAGTCCACGCAGCGGTAGCCCAGCTGCCCACGCTGGGAAGCATCTACACCGGAATGCTCGAACACGCTGCGGCCGACTTCGCCGCCACCGCCAGGGCCGTTGCCTCCACGGACGGTGCAGTACTGATTCACTGTTCGGCCGGCAAAGACCGGACCGGCGTGGCGGCCGCCCTGCTGCTGGATGCAGCGGGAGCCGCGCGGGACGCAGTGGTGGCAGACTACCAACGCAGCGAACAGCAGCTGGGCGGGGAATGGTCAGGGCGGATGCTGGGCATCGTGGCAGGGATGGGGATTCCGCTCTCCGATGAGGTCCTCACGCTCATCACCCGGGCGCCGGCCGAAGCCATCGGCGCTGCCCTGGACTGGGTGGAGGAAACCCACGGGTCCTCCGCCGCCTACCTCCGCTCCGGCGGCCTCACCGGTGCCGAGCTGAACCGGCTGCGCGCACGCCTGCGGGGATAGCCGCAAGTTGCCGGAGGCAGGCATAGACTTTCGGCAAGCGGTGCCGGCACTCGAGTGGGGGAACGTGAACAGTACAGGCAACCGGGTACGTCCCGTCGAAGAACACCAGGAAGCAGTCCGCGCTCTGCTTGAACACAGCCTGAAGCCGCGGACTGAGCACCGTGCGCTTGCCGCGGCTGCGGGCCGGATCCTGGCCCAAGACCTCACTGCTCCGGGCAGTCTCCCGCCGTTCGCCAACTCCCAGATGGACGGGTACGCGGTGAACTCCGCTCAGCTGGCCGGCCCGGACGGAAGCCTGGTTGAGCTGGCCGTCGCCGCTCCCATCCCGGCCGGAACCGAGGCGCCGCCCCTGCCCGCCGGAACGGCCGCCCCGATCATGACCGGCGCCATGCTCCCGGACGGAGCGGACGCCGTCGTACCCATTGAACGTTCGCAGCCGGATACCTTCTATGCCCCGCAGGACCGCGTGGGAGCCCGTGTGCGGCTGCCTGCCGGCGTGCCCGCGGGCCAGTTCGTGCGCGCCGCAGGCAGCGACATTGCCGCCGGGACACCGGCACTGGCAAAGAGCACCCGCCTGGGCCCGGCGCAGCTTGGCCTGCTGGCAGCACTTGGCATCCCGGCGGTTCCGGTGCTCGCCCCCGTCCGGGTGGCACTGCTGAGCACAGGCGACGAAGTGGTGGAGCCCGGACAGGACCTGGGCACGGGACAAATCCACGACGCGAACACCACCCTGCTGGCTGCCAGCCTGGCAGAGGCCGGGGCCGAGGTTATCCGGTCCAGGATCCTGGCCGATTCCCCGGAGGACTTCCGGGCTGCGCTGCGCGATGAACTCGGCCACGGCCAGGCGGATCTGGTGGTGACCTCCGGCGGCATCAGCAAAGGAGCCTACGAGGTGGTTCGCCTTGCCCTGGCCGCGGAAGGAGTCGAGTTCTTCTCCGTGGCGATGCAGCCGGGCGGACCGCAGGGCCTGGGAGCCGTCGACGGCGTTCCGTTCCTGGCGTTTCCCGGCAACCCGGTCAGCGCGCTGGTTTCCTTTGAGGTCTTCCTGCGCCCTGCGCTGACGGCGCTGACCGGACTTCCCCGGCCGCGGCGTGAGGTCCGTGCGGTCCTGGCGGAAGCGGCGGACAGCCCGGCCGGAAAACTGCAGGTACGGAGGGGCCGCTTCCGGGACGGCAGGGTGGAGCTGATCGGCGGCCCGGGATCCCATCTGGTCCATGCCCTCGCCGAATCGAACGCCCTGGTGCTGGTTCCGGCCGGAACCGGGCACCTGCCCCCGGGCACAGAAGTGACAGTATGGCTCTTGGAGTAACTGCACTTCGAGATCCAGCACACCACCGAAAGGACCCGAACATGTCCGGGGAAGAACGCTCCGGGGACGCACCGGCCCTGACCCACGTACGCGCCGACGGCACCGCCCACATGGTTGACGTGTCCGCCAAAGCCGAAACCTCCCGCGAAGCCACAGCGCAGGCCGTCCTGAACACCACGGCAGACGTGGTGCGGCTGCTCAGCGACGGCGGACTGCCCAAGGGCGACGCTTTCGCGGTTTCCCGCGTCGCCGGCATCATGGCTGCGAAGCAGACCTCCAACCTCATTCCGCTCTGCCACCCGCTGCCCATCACCAAGGTGACCGTGGACTTCGAACCGGGGGAAAGCAGTGTGAGAATCACGGCGACCGTCAAGACCAAGGCGCTCACCGGCGTCGAAATGGAAGCCCTGACCTCCGTGACCGTGACGGCCCTGACCCTGTATGACATGGTCAAGGCCGTGGACAAGCACGCGGTCATCACCGATGTGATGGTGCTGGCGAAGTCCGGCGGCAAGAGCGGAGACTGGAGCCTGTGACCGGCACTGAGACTGCGCCCCGCCGCAGGGCCGCCATCCTGGTTGCTTCGACCCGCGCCGCGGCGGGGATCTATGAAGACGAAGCCGGCCCGCTGCTGCAGGACTGGCTCTATGCCCACGGGTTCGATGTGGTGCTCGCCGAAGTAGTGCCCGACGGCGATGAGGTGGGCAAGGCCCTTCGGCGCATGCTGGCGCTGGAACCGTCAGTCCTCATCACCAGCGGGGGGACAGGCATCAGCCCCACCGACGCGACCCCGGAACACACCCTGCCGCTGCTGGACCGCCAGCTGCCCGGGGTCATGGAAGCGCTGCGGGCCTACGGGCTGAGCAAGACACCCATGGCGGCGCTGACCCGAGGCTACGCGGGAACGGCGGGAGCAACCTTTGTTCTGAACCTGCCGGGCTCCCCGTCCGGCGTCACGGACTCCCTGACGGTCCTGGAACCAATCCTTGGACATATCTGCGGCCAGCTGGAGGGCATCAATGAGCACTAGCGAAGTAGTTCTGGCAACGGTCGGCAGCGAGCGGCTGGACACCGAAACCGCCTACGGCGCGGTCTGGACGCCGGAGGCAGGTGCCGTTGTCACCTTTAGCGGAATCGTCCGCAACCATGACGGCGGCAAGGGTGTCCGATCCCTCGGGTACAGTGCCCATCCCACGGCCGCCGCGGTGATTGCCGAGGTCGCAGCCCGGATCGCGGCGAAGTATGACGGCGTGCGTCTCTGGGCCGCGCACCGCACCGGCCCCCTGGAAATCGGGGATGCAGCCCTGGTGGCCGCTGCGGCTTCCGCGCACCGGGGAACGGCCTTCGCGGCCTGTTCCGAACTCGTGGACACGGTTAAGGCCGAGGTGCCGATCTGGAAGGAACAGGAGTTTGCTGACGGGACGGTTGAGTGGGTAGGCGTCAGTGACGCCCCGGCTGACCGGTAATCTGGACCAATGAGCAATAAACTGCCCGTCGCGGTGCTTGGAGCCACCGGACGCATGGGATCCGAAGCCGTTCAAGCCGTGAAGGCCGCACCGGACATGGAACTGGTGGCCGCACTTGGCCGGCAGGACCCGCTGCAGACGCTGGTGTCCGCCGGTGCACAGTACGTGGTGGACCTGACCGTTCCGGACAGCACCGAAGCCAACGTGCGCTTCGCCGTCGAACACGGCATGCACGCCGTAGTGGGCACCACCGGCTGGGACGCCGGACGCCTGGGACGGCTGGACGCCCTGCTGGCAGAACACCCGGAAACGGGCGTGCTGATCGCCCCGAACTTCGCCCTGGGCTCCGTGCTCGCATCGGCGTTCGCCGCGAAGGCCGCACAGTACTTCGAGTCGGTGGAGATCGTGGAGCTGCACCACCCGAACAAGGTGGATGCGCCGTCGGGCACTGCCGTCCGTACGGCGGAGCTCATGGCAGCATCCCGTGCCGAAGCCGGAATCCCGCCGTCCCCGGACGCTACCGTCAAGGAGCTTCCCGGCGCCCGCGGCGCGGACGTCGAGGGCATCCGGGTGCACTCGGTGCGCCTGCGCGGGCTGGTGGCGCACCAGGAAGTACTGCTGGGCGGGGAGGGCGAACAGCTCACCATCCGCCACGATTCCTACGACCGGGCGTCCTTCATGCCCGGCGTACTCCTGGGCCTGCGCGAAGTTGCTGCGCACCCGGGCCTAACCGTCGGACTCGACGGCTACCTCAACCTGAATGCCTAAGGAAACCCCTGTTGTCCACCTTCTTTTCCGGCCTTTTCCATAACCGCGCCAAGATCGGCGTCCTGCTGGTCACGGTGCTCCTGGTTTTCTACATTCTGGTGGTCGCCCAGCGCGGCTGGCTGCTGCTGACCTCGGACGGACTGGTCACCAAGGCGATGGGCGCAGCTTACTTTGTGCTGCCCGCCGTCGGTGTCTGGGCGCTGGTCCGTGAACTGCTCTTCGGCGTCCAGACCGAGAAAATGGCCCAGATCCTCGCCGATGAAGGCCGCCTGCCGGTCGATGACCTGCCGCGCACGCCCGGCGGCCGGATCGTCCGGGAAGCTGCCGACGCCCAGTTCCCCAAGTACCAGGCAGAGGTGGAAGCCGAACCTGAAGAGTGGCGGGCCTGGTTCCGGCTTTCCTGCGCCTACGACGCCGCCGGCGACCGCAAGCGTGCACGCGCATCGATGCGTCAGGCCGGCAAGCTCTACAGCGCCTCAGTCCGGGCAAGTAACTAGTCCGGGCCAGTAACTAGTCCGGGCGCGTAACTAGCCCGGGCAAATAGTTGGTTCAGGCTCCCGCCCGGACCGGCCCGGCGGGAGCCCGGCCTAGCTGCGCCTGCCCGTCAGCTTCCCGTCCCGCGCCAGCCGCGAGGCACCTGAGGCCACCGTTTCGAGCGGGCCGCGGGAACCCAGCTTGAGGAACGCGATTCCGATCAGCACTGCGGCTGCAGCCTGCAGCCAGAACACCCATGACGGGTCCGGGGCTGTTTCCTGTGCCTGGACCAGCGCCATGACCCAGATGTGCATGCTGTAGAGGCTCAGCGTCATGGCGCCGGCGGCCGAGAGCGGGAGCAGCAGGTTGGGGCGTGCCCTGGTCAGGAGAAGGCAGGCGCCGACGACCGCCGCTGCCGTTCCGCAGGTGTGCAGCAGATCCAGCGTGGTGCCCGAATGCGGTGCACTCACCGCGAGCCACCACCACGAACCTGACTGCTCGACGCCGGTGAGGTTCACTTCAAGCATCCGGCCAATCGGCCACCGCTGGCCTGACTCGGTGGCAGCGATCTGCGCGAATCCTCCCGCATCGACCAGCAGGTAGGCGCTGATGAACTTCGAGAAAAGTGCCGCGAAGATTCCGCTGAACACCAGTCCGGCCTGGACGGCGAGGGAGGAGAGATTGAGCCGCCCAATGACCATCCCAACCAGCAGATAGCTCAGCCACTGGACGGTCGGGTAGAACCCTGTGAAGAAGACATCCGCTGCCAGCGTGGCCGGTTCAAGGAAATGTTCCCAGGTGATGTTCCCGCCCACGTCCGGCGGGATGAGGTTCTCCTGGAGCCAGGGCCGCACCAGGTAGGCCAGGACGGGGGAGAGGCAGACCCAGGCCCCGGCCCAGGCGGCCAGTTTTCCCAGCGGCATGTTGGTGAAGGGGAGCACCATCAGGAACAGTACGGCGTAATGGAACAGGATGATGGCAATGGAGATGTCCAGCCCGCCCAGCAGCAGGCCCACCAGCGCGATCACCACCGCGCGGGCGGCTATGCCGCGCCTGCCGGCCCCGGGGGAGCGGCCGGTTCCGGGGTTCGGGCCGCCGGTGAGCAATGCGATTCCTATGCCCGCGACGACGGCGAACAGGGCCGACGCCTTGCCCGAAAACGCCAGTGCCACGAAGGTCGCTTCCCCGGTCTGCGGGTCGTAGAGGGGAAAGACGTGGGTGGCCATCATGCCCAGCAGCGCCACCCCGCGGGCCGCATCGATGCCCGTCAGACGCGTTCTGCTCATTGCAGAATCGTCTCACAGGCAATGCCCGCCTTCGGCCGGCAGCGGTGTCCGTTTGTCCCAATTGCAGCTCCAACGGGTAACGTTTTACCCATGGCTGACTCTGATATTCGTTCCCGTCCGTTTGGGACCCTGGTGACCGCCATGGTCACCCCTTTCACCGCTGACGGTGAAGTTGACTTCGACGCTACTGCGTTCCTTGCCAACAAGCTGGTCGAGGACGGCTGCGACGGCCTGGTTGTTTCCGGTACGACCGGTGAAACTTCCACCCTGGAAGACAGCGAAAAGGAAGATCTCTTCCGTGTTGTGGCGCAGACCGTCGGCGGGCGCGCCAAGGTGATCGCCGGAACCGGCACCAACCACACTTCACACTCCGTGGAAATGGCCCGCCGGGCCGAGCGCGCCGGAGCTGACGGCCAGCTGGTGGTGACCCCGTATTACAACAAGCCGACACAGGCAGGCGTGATCGCCCACTTCGACGCCGTTTCGCGGGCGAGCGACCTGCCCATCATGATTTATGACATCCCGGGCCGCGCCGGGATTCCTATCGCCACCGAGACTATGTTCCGCCTTGCGGAGAACCCCAAGGTCCTGGCGCTCAAGGATGCCAAGGCCGATTTTGCGGCCGTTACCCGGGTGCTGGCGAACACCACCCTGGATGTCTACGCCGGTGACGACGGACTAACGCTGCCGTGGATGGTAGCCGGGGCGGTCGGCGTCGTCAGCGTCAGCGCCCATGTGGCCACCGGTGCGTTCCGCGCCCTCGTGGACGCGGCCGCCGCAGGAGATTTCGACAAGGCCCGCAGGATCCACTTCGAACTGGATCCGGTAGTGCGAGCCGTAATGACACACATACCAGGTGCCATTTCCGCCAAGCAGATCCTGAAAATGCAGGGAGTGATTCCCGACGCCGCTGTGAGGCTGCCGCTGGTTGCTCCCGACGCCATTGAAATGGAAGCTGTACTGGCGGACCTGGCCGAAGCAGGATGGGATTTTTCCCAGGAATAGGCGTAACAAACAATGATTGAAGCTGCGGGCAACGCACTTATTACCCCTCCCCGCCTGAAAGACGGAACACTACGAATTGTTCCGCTGGGAGGGCTCGGAGAAATCGGCCGCAACATGGCTGTCTTCGAGATCGACGGCAAACTGCTCATCGTGGACTGCGGTGTTCTCTTCCCCGAAGAGACCCAGCCCGGTGTGGACCTGATCCTGCCGGACTTCTCCTACATTGAGGACCGGCTGGATGATGTGGTGGGCGTAGTGCTCACCCACGGCCATGAAGACCACATTGGTGCTGTTCCCTACCTGCTGCGCCTCAAGCAGGACATCCCGCTGATTGGATCGCAGCTGACGCTGGCGCTGATTGAAGCCAAGCTGCAGGAACACCGCATCAAGCCGTTCACCCTCACAGTCACCGAGGGGCAGGTTGAGCAGTTCGGCCCGTTCGAGTGCGAGTTCGTGGCGGTCAACCACTCCATTCCCGACGCCCTGGCAGTTTTCATCCGCACCCGGGCCGGCAACGTCCTGCACACCGGTGACTTTAAGATGGACCAGCTGCCGCTGGACGGCCGCATTACGGACCTGCGCGCCTTCGCCCGGCTGGGCGAAGAAGGCGTGGACCTGTACATGGCAGACTCCACCAATGCGGACGTCCCTGGCTTCACCTCCCCTGAAGGTGCAATCGGGCCGGTGCTCGAAGAGCTCTTCGGCAAGGTGAAAAAGCGCATCATCGTCGCGTCCTTTTCCTCCCACATCCACCGTGTGCAGCAGGTGCTCGACGCCGCTGCCGCCCACGGGCGCAAGGTCTGCTTCGTGGGCCGCTCGATGGTCCGCAACATGGCCATCGCGGAGAAGCTGGGCTACCTGCACGTTCCCGAAGGCATCCTGGTGGACCTGAAGAACGTGGACAACATTCCGGACCACAAGCTGGTCCTGATGTCCACCGGTTCGCAGGGCGAGCCGATGGCAGCACTGTCCCGCATGGCCAACGGCGACCACCGGATCAGCATCGGCAAGGGAGACACCGTCATCCTTGCCTCCTCGCTGATCCCGGGCAACGAGAACGCGGTCTTCCGGGTGATCAACGGCCTGATGAAGCTCGGAGCGGACGTGGTGCACAAGGGCACCGCCAAGATCCACGTTTCCGGCCATGCCTCTGCCGGGGAGCTGCTCTACACGTACAACATCCTCAAGCCGAAGAACGCCATGCCCGTGCACGGCGAGACCCGGCACCTGATCGCCAACGGCAAGCTGGCGGCCCAGACCGGCGTCCCGGAAGAGAACATCATCCTCGCCGACGACGGCACTGTGGTGGACCTTGTGGACGGCAAGGCCAAGGTTGTGGGCTCCATTGACTGCGGCTTCGTCTACGTGGACGGATCCAGCGTCGGGGAAATCACCGACACCGACCTCAAGGACCGCAGGATCCTGGGCGAGGAAGGCTTCATTTCCGTCATTACCGTGGTGAACCGCAGCACCGGCACCATTGTGTCCGGCCCGGAAATCCATGCCCGGGGCTTTGCCGAAGATGATGCAGTGTTCAACGAGATCAAGCCGAAGATCAGCAAGGCGCTGGAAGAGGCCGTGACGTCCAACCGGGACCACACCGCCTACCAGCTGCAGCAGGTTGTCCGCCGCGTGGTGGGAACCTGGGTGAACCGCAGGCTCCGCCGCCGTCCGATGATCGTTCCGGTGGTCCTCGAAGCGTAGCTTCCCGGCCGTCTTCCTTCCCTGGATTCCGCAGATTCCCCGTCGCGTCCGGGGAAGGAAGAGCGCCTGATTGGCGCGTATATTCGCCGGTTTTCCCGCGCTGTCCGGTAGCGTGGCAGGTATGGCGACTCGTACTTCCCCTGCCGCGCGCGGCAGTTCCTCCAGCCGGACTCCAGCCCGCGGCGGCGGGAAGTCCGCGCAGCGCGGGAAGTCTTCCGGCCGCCCGGCAGCCAAGGCCCAGCCCGAGGAAACCCTTCCGCTTCCGCTGCGGGCCGTCCAGGGAGCCTGGATGGGCGTGGCACGCATCGTCGGAGCCGGCGTCCGCAAACTGGGCACCGACGTCGTGCCGGACCGCGAGATCCGCCGGGACGGAACCGGTTTCTTCCTGATCCTCACCGCGCTCCTGGTGGCCACCGTTGAATGGTGGGCCCTGCGCGGACCCGTGGCGGACATCATCCATGCCGGTGCCGCCGGCACCTTCGGATGGATGGCCGTGGTGCTTCCCTTTATGCTCCTGACCGTGTCCGTGCGGCTCTTCCGCTACCCTGAACGGCACCGCGCCAACGGCCGCATCAGCATTGGGCTGACTATCATGCTCTGCTCCGGGGCGGGCATCACGCACCTGATCGGCGGATCACCGGCCCTCTCCGACGGGTTCGAACGGCTCTGGGTTTCAGGGGGCATCGTCGGGTTCCTGGTCGCCGGACCGCTTTCCGCCGCCATCACTGCCTGGCCAGTCATCATCCTGCTGTCCCTGCTGGTCTTCATTTCCATCCTGATTGTCACCGCCACTCCGTTCCGGCACATTCCGCTGCGGCTGCGCGCACTGTACGAACACCTCATGGGACAGGACCTTGCTGAGGACGATCCCGAGGCCCATGACCAGAGCTACCTCTACTCCACGGACCGCCCGGCCAAACAGAAGAAGGAACGCCGCTTTGGCCGCGCCAAGAAGGAAGCCGAGCCGGAGCACAGCGACGGGTTCGCCGGGGACGAAGCCTTCGAAGCCGCCCTGCTGCGGGATGAGGAAGAGCGGGCGGAAGCCGCCGCCGCAGCCGAGCCGCAGATTCCGCCGGGAGTGCGCCGGCCCACCAAATCCGAACTTGCCACCCAGAAACTACGCCGCGACCAGGGACTCGAGGAAGCGGAGCCGCCTACGGAAGCGATCTCGCTGGTGCCCGAGGCAGCTGCCTCGCTCGTGGCCGCACCGCCCGTTCCTCCGGTGCCTTCCCGCCCCGTGGCCCATGTGCCGCCGTCGGCTCCCATTCCGCAGCGCACCGAACAGCTGCAGCTCTCCGGGGACGTCACCTACACGCTTCCGCCGTCGGAGTTCCTGCCCTCCGGCCCGCCAGCCAAGGAACGCTCCGAGGCCAACGACGCCGTCGTCGCCGCGCTCACCCGCACCCTCGAGCAGTTCAACGTGGACGCCCAGGTCACCGGGTTCTCCCGCGGCCCTACGGTGACGCGCTACGAGATTGAGCTGGGCGAAGGCACCAAGGTGGAGCGCGTCACGGCGCTGTCCAAGAACATTTCCTACGCGGTGGCCAGTTCAGATGTCCGCATCCTCTCGCCAATCCCGGGCAAGTCCGCCATCGGCATCGAAATCCCGAATGCCGACAAGGAGGTGGTGGTCCTCGGTGACGTGCTGCGCTCCAACGCCGCACGCAAGACGGACCACCCCATGGTCATGGGTGTCGGCAAGGACGTCGAGGGCGGGTTCGTCGTTGCGAACCTGGCCAAGATGCCCCACCTGCTGGTGGCCGGTGCGACCGGTGCCGGCAAATCATCGTTCGTGAACTCGATGATCACCTCGATCCTCATGCGTTCCACCCCGGACGAGGTCCGCATGGTCATGGTGGACCCCAAGCGCGTGGAACTCACCGCGTACGAGGGCGTTCCGCACCTGATCACCCCGATCATCACCAACCCCAAGAAGGCTGCCGAGGCCCTGCAGTGGGTAGTCCGCGAAATGGACACCCGCTACGACGACCTGGCGAACTTCGGCTACAAGCACATCGACGACTTCAACAAGGCCGTCCGCAACGGCAAGGTGGTCCCGCCGGCCGGTTCGAAGCGGGTCCTGAAGCCCTACCCGTACCTGCTGGTGATCGTGGACGAACTCGCTGACCTGATGATGGTCGCCCCGCGGGACGTCGAAGACTCGATCGTGCGCATCACGCAGCTGGCCCGCGCCGCCGGCATCCACCTGGTGCTGGCCACGCAGCGTCCGTCCGTCGACGTCGTCACCGGCCTGATCAAGGCCAACGTTCCTTCCCGCATGGCCTTCGCAACGTCCTCGGTCACCGACTCCCGCGTGGTCCTGGACCAACCCGGCGCGGAAAAGCTGCTGGGCCAGGGCGACGCCCTGTTCCTGCCCATGGGATCCAACAAACCGATCCGCGTCCAGGGCGCCTGGGTGACGGAATCCGAGATCCACCGCGTGGTGGAGCACGTCAAGAACCAGCTGCAGGCCACGTACCGCGAGGACGTCACCGTCACGGCGCCGAAGAAGCAGATCGACGACGACATCGGAGACGACCTCGACGTGCTGCTGCAGGCCACGGAGCTGGTAGTCACCACCCAGTTCGGCTCTACCTCCATGCTCCAGCGCAAGCTGCGCGTCGGATTCGCCAAGGCCGGACGCCTGATGGACCTGCTGGAGTCACGCGGCGTGGTGGGTCCGTCCGAGGGGTCCAAGGCCCGCGACGTACTGGTGAAGCCGGATGATCTGGCCGCCACGCTGGCCGCCATCCAGGGCGGCGAGGCGCTGGCCGGTCCGGACGCGGCCGAAACGGCAGCGCTGGCGGACAACGCCAACGTGAACCACGGATTCGACGCCGGCGGACCAGTGGACCTGGTAGCCCAGGATCTTGACTCACGTCCGCAGGCACAGGATTACTACGACGGCGAGGGATCCGCGGAAGACGGCGACGGGTCCGAGGACGCATGGAACCTCACCGGGCGCTGAATCCGGTTACGCTGGTTTCGTGAGCAATTCTGGAACGGAACGGGTACCCACCCTCAATATCGCCAACGTCCTGACGGTCATCCGCATCGTCATGGTGCCGCTGTTTATCTGGTTTCTGGTGGCCGACGACGGCAGGGACGGGCTCTTCCGCTGGCTGGCGGTGGCAACCTTCGCGGTTGCCATCTATACGGACAAGCTCGACGGCGATCTGGCCCGAAGCCGCGGACTGATCACCGACTTCGGCAAGATCGCCGACCCGATCGCAGACAAGCTCCTGATTGGCTCGGCCCTGGTGATGCTTTCCATCCTGGGCGAGCTCTGGTGGTGGGTGACCATTGTGATCCTGGTCCGCGAAATCGGCATCACCATAATGCGTTTCGTGGTGATCCGCTACGGAGTCATGGCGGCATCCCGCGGCGGCAAGCTCAAGACCGTTATCCAGACCTTCGCCATCTTCCTGTTCCTGCTTCCGCTTACCTCCTGGCTGGGGGAGTGGGCCTGGTGGATCAGCGCCACCGTGATGGCCGCCGCCGTCGTTGTCACCGTGGTGACCGGACTGGACTACGTTGTCCAGGCTGTGAAGCTGCGCGCCGGGGCCCGTGGAAATCCAGGCCGGGCGGCATGAGTTCCCTCCCGGAACGAATCATTCGAAGCGCTGCTGCAGCCGGGAAGACAGTTGCCGCAGCTGAGTCGCTGACGGCCGGGATGGTTGCCGCAGAGCTGGGCGGAGTTGCCGGCGCATCGGCGGTGCTGCAGGGGGGTGTGGTGGCCTACCAGAACGCAGTGAAGGAGAAGGTCCTGGGCGTGGACGGGGCACTGCTTGCCGCAGCGGGTTCTGTCGATTCCCGTGTGGCCGAGCAAATGGCGGCCGGGGTACGCAACCTCCTGGGCGCTGAATTCGGCGTCGCCACCACCGGCGTTGCCGGCCCGGATCCGCATGACGGCAAGGACGTAGGCACCGTGTTCATTGGCCTCGCAGGCCCGGCCGGGACCGCGTCGCACGAGTTCCATTTTGGCGGGGACCGCGCTTCGATCCGGTCGCAGGCCTGCGCCGCTGCCCTTGAGCTGCTGGCGCGTCAGCTGGACGCCTGAACCCCGGGAATATTCCGGCCCTGAATGCTCCTGAAAAGGCCCGGGAACAAATCCGTGCGGGCATCAGTTGTTAGTATCAGGAACCACCAAGGTTTCCGGTTTAGGATCGTAGACATTCCGCGGTTCCCACCGCGGACGGATCGATAAGGGAGCAGGACATACACATGGTAAAGCAACCCGTGTCCGTGAACGGCGTCATTCGCTGGCGGGATGTAGGGTTGGCGGAAGACGCACACCGGGAGCCTAAGGAGCGCAAGATGGTAGTTCTACGCCACGAGATTGGTGATGTACTCCGCGATGTACGCCAGCGCCAGGGCCGCACCCTGCGTGAGGTGTCGCACAGTGCCCGGGTTTCGCTCGGTTACCTGAGCGAAGTTGAGCGGGGCCAGAAGGAAGCTTCTTCTGAACTCCTGTCTTCAATCTGCAGTGCTCTCGATGTACCTCTGTCCCTGATGCTCCGTGAGGTCAGTGACCGTGTGGCCAGTGCCGAAGGCGTTTCCATTCCTGACACCGTTCCGACGGAGTTCTCGCGGGAGTTCGCCCGCGAACTGCCGGAGGATCTGGCTCGGGACCTGGCCCGCACTCCGTAACAACCCCCGGGTGGCCGCGTTGGGCCGCCCGCCCAAAGACATACCAAAAGACCCCGCAGAAAATGCGGGGTCTTTTGCTGTTCCGGGGAATCCCTTCAGACGCCGGTGCCGGGCACTTCGGACGCGTTGAGCTTGTGGAGCAGCACGCTGAGCGTGTGGACCTCGTCTTCATTCCACGAGGAGAGCAGGGACCGGAAGTGGTTCTCCCGTGCCCGCTGCGTTCTCACCAGCTGCTCGCTGCCGGAATCGGTAAGACTGATCGTCTGGGCCCGCCCGTCCTCAGGATCGGCCTGCTTCTGCACCAGGCCCAGGGACTCCAGCATGACGATCTGCCGGCTCACGGAAGGCTTGCCGACGCCGATCGCCGCTGCCACATCGGTTAGACGAAGCGGTCCCCGGCGCTGCAGCAGCACCAGAAGCCCGTAAGCGGCCGGCTCAAGATCGGGATGCACAGCCCTGGCTACCCGCTGGGACGCCGCCCGCGCCCGGCGCCACAGGACGCTCAGCTCCTGTTCCAGGTTCTCAATGGCCTGGTTCGGAGCAGGAACGGTTGCCGGCGGCTGATCGGTCATAAACCCCATTCTAGGCGGCGCCCGCCGGGCACCCGGTACTTAGCGCTATGGGTGAACATGTGCTGCTGGAAGCTGGCCGCGCCGCAGGCGTGAGACGATGAATTGATGCGAATCAGTGATTTCTGGCGGCTCATGGACGACGAATTCGGGTCTGCCTATTCCCGCGTGCTGGCGGCGGACCTCGTCCTGACCGGACTCGCCGGACGGACCGCCTTGCAGGCCCTGGAGAGCGGAACCGACCCCAAACGCGTCTGGCTGGAAGTCTGTGAGATGCAGGAAATCCCCCCGGAGCGCAGGCTTGGACGGGACATCAAGCCCAAGGAAGCCTAGACACGCGGGAGGGCCTATTCGAATATCTGTTCGGATCCCGATATGCTCCTACACAGGGGCAGCAACTGGTCCGCCCCGCTCCGGCTGTCCACACCGGCGACAGGCCGGCACAGCAATGTCAGTGCCGTCGCATACGGTTTCAGTAAGCATCCGGCAGTCGGCTCACGGGCCGGGTACAACAGCAACAGCCACAACAACAGAGGTGAAGAATGGCCGCTCCAGACCGCGCCAAAGCACTCGAAGCAGCACTGGCCCAGATCGACAAGCAGTTCGGCAAGGGTTCGATCATGCGGCTGGGCGACGAGACACGCGCCCCAATCGAAACAATCTCCACCAGCTCCATTGCACTGGATGTCGCCCTGGGTATTGGCGGCCTTCCCCGCGGCCGAGTGGTGGAAATCTACGGACCCGAATCATCCGGTAAGACCACGGTGGCTCTCCATGCCGTAGCCAACGCGCAGAAGAACGGCGGCATCGCCGCCTTCATCGACGCAGAGCACGCGCTGGACCCGGAATATGCCAAGAAGCTCGGCGTTGACACAGATGCCCTGCTGGTCTCCCAGCCGGACACCGGTGAGCAGGCTCTGGAGATCATGGACATGCTCGTTGGCTCCGGCTCCCTGGACATCGTGGTCATCGACTCCGTGGCAGCCCTGGTGCCGCGCGCCGAAATCGAAGGCGAAATGGGCGACAGCCACGTTGGCCTGCAGGCCCGCCTGATGAGCCAGGCCCTCCGGAAAATCACCGGACGGCTGAGCCAGACCAAAACGACTGCCATCTTCATCAACCAGCTGCGTGAAAAGATCGGCGTGTTCTTCGGCAGCCCGGAGACCACCACGGGCGGTAAGGCCCTGAAGTTCTACGCTTCGGTGCGCATCGACGTCCGCCGCATTGAAACGCTGAAGGAAGGTACCAACCCGGTTGGTAACCGAACCCGGGCGAAAATCGTCAAGAACAAAATGGCGCCGCCCTTCAAGCAGGCCGAGTTTGACATCATTTATGGTCAGGGCATTTCCCGCGAAGGCGGTTTGATCGACATGGGTGTGGAGCACGGCATTGTCAAGAAGTCAGGTGCCTGGTTCACCTACGACGGAGACCAGCTGGGCCAGGGTAAGGAAAACTCGCGGCGCTTCCTCCGCGACAACCCGGAACTGGCAGACGAGATTGAACGCCGCCTCCGGGTCAAGCTCGGTGTTGACGAACAGCCTGAAGGACAGGCCGTAGACGGCAAGACCGGCGCGGCAGCGGCCGGCGCGTAGCCAGCGCCACTATGCAGCAGCGCCGTCGCAGGCCGGGGGTGGGAGGCCGGGATGGCCCCACTCCCGGCTCCGCCGCTGATTCAACACCCGAGGCGGACCCGCACTCCGTTGCCCGGGCTATTGTCCTGCGCCAGCTGACCAGCTCCGCCAAGAGCCGGCAGCAGCTCGCTGACAAGCTGGCCGAACGCGATGTCCCCGACGACGTCGCCGAGGCGGTGCTGGACCGGTTTGAAGAAGTCCAACTGATCGATGACGCAGAGTTCGCCCGAATGTGGGTCCGGAGCCGGTCCCAGACCCGCTCCCTGGCCCGGTCTGCGATCCGCAGGGAACTGACAGGCAAAGGCATTGACCCGCAGCTGGCCGAAGAGGCACTGGAACAGATCAGTCCTGATGACGAGGTCGAGGCAGCGCGGGACCTGGTGGATCGAAAGCTCCGGCGTGCGTCGCTGCCGGAAGATGCCAAGGAACGGGACAAACTCGTCCGTCGCCTTGTTTCCATGCTGGCCCGCAAAGGCTATTCGCCTTCATTGGGCTTCACCGTTGTCAACGACGCCCTCGCCGCTCACCGGAACGCCGGCACATAAAGGGCGGGCGTAACCATCCGGCACTGTCCCGGACGGCCGGCAGCCGGTGCCGTATGCTGACAGCATTATGTTTACTGTGAGGCTGATGGGACGGAAGTTGCCTGCCCCTGCCGTGTCGCCGGCCGCCGTGGCCGTGGTGCTGGCCGCCGGCTTGTTGCTGGGTGCCCCTCCAGCTGCGGCAGATGAGTATCCGTCCTGGGATGACATCGCTGCGGCAAAAGCGAACGCGTCCGCCACTGAAAACCAGATCCGGGAGCTCGAAGAGCTTCTCGACCGGCTGTATGACGAGGCAGGCAGCCTCGGCAATGCAGCTGTCACCGCCTCCGGGCGCTACGACGAACTCCGGGTGGAACTCGAAGCAAGCGATGCCCGACTGGCCGTATTGGCTGCCCAGCGCAGCACAGCCTCCGCCCGCGCGGACGAACTGCGGAGCCAGATCGGCGCGATGGCCGCACAAACCTATAAGACCGGCGGTATGGACAGCACGGTGCTGTTCCTTCTTGACGCTGACGAGGGCGCCGCGCGCCTGGACCGGATCTCTGCACTGTCAATGGTCACGGAGCGGACTTCGCGCCTCTTTGCTGAGGCTGAGGCAGCCGAGCAGGCAGCCGCTTCCCTCGAAGAATCCGAACTCGCCGAACGCAAGGTCCGGAAAGACCTCGCTGCCACGGCCCAGGCCCAATACGAGGATGCCGCCTCTGCCACTGCAGCGGCCGAGGACGCTGTGCGCCGGCAGGAAGAGCGCACCGCAGTTCTGGCAGCACAGCTGGCCGAGCTTCGCAGCACCACGGTGGAGGCTGAGCTTGCCCGCCTGCAGGCCGACAGGCTGGAAGAATCGGTTCGCCAGCAGGCCGACGAGGCGCGCCGGGCGGCAGAGAAAGCACCGCCGAGCAGTAAAGATGCAGTGATTAATCCCACAGATCCCACGCGTCCCACGGCACCGGAAGTGCCACCGGTTCCGGCTCCCGCACCGGCTCCCGCACCCGCTCCGAACCCAACTGGTCCGTCCGTTCCCGCGCCGGAGCCCCCGTCTCCGGCGCCTGTTCCGCCCGCGGCGCCGGTGAATGACCCGGCCGGCGCGCAGGCCTATGCATCCTCACTCATGGCCGGCTACGGCTGGGGAAGCGGTGAGTTCCGCTGCCTCGTGGATTTGTGGAACAGGGAATCAAACTGGCTTACCAGCGCCATGAATCCCTACAGCGGGGCCTACGGAATTCCACAGTCACTGCCGGGGGACAAGATGGCAGCGGCCGGCAGTGACTGGCGGACCAACTACCGCACCCAGATTCACTGGGGTCTGAGCTACATCAGCCAGCGGTACCAGGCGCCGTGCGGGGCCTGGGCGCACTCGGAACAAAGAGGCTGGTATTAAAGCGGGCTCGTTACCCAAACGCAATACGGCTGTTACCGATTCGCGATCCAACACAGGAAAACTGTGTACAGTCCCGGACCTATGGAGAACTCACAGGGACGTCGTGCACAGCGGCAGCAGCGCCAGACACGGCGCCGCCGCAACCGGATGAAAGTTGGGGCGGTAGCTGCCCTCGGCGGCATCATGGTGCTGGGAACTGCCGGCACGGCTGTCGGCGAGGAGGATCTTCGGGCAACCGCAGGTATCCAGCTGGCCAGTCTCGCCCTTCCGCTGTTTACCGCCGCGCCGGAGCCCGATGCCGGCCCTCCGACGTCGCCGGCTCCGGCCGCCCCGGAACCTGATGCTGCTGAGGGAACGGTCACGGTCCAGGAGTCCGGTCAGCCAGGCCAGGACTCTGCGGAATCCGGCCGGACGGCTGAAGATGCCGAAGCCCAGGCTGCCGCCCGCGACGCAGAAGCAGCTGCTGCCGCCGAGCAGGCCGCAGCGGAACAGGCCGCCGCAGAGCGCGCCGCAGCAGAACAAGCCGCGGCAGAGCAGGCTGCCGCGGAGGAGGCCGCCCGCATTGCTGCTGCCTCGGTTCCGGTTGATGATCCGGCAGGCGCCAAGGCTTACGCTGCGTCTGTCCTTGGCAACCATGGCTGGGATGCATCACAGATGGCCTGCCTGGACACCCTCTGGACCAAGGAATCCGAATGGCTGACCAGCGCCACCAACGCCAGCTCCGGAGCGTACGGCATTCCGCAGGCGCTGCCGGGGGTCAAGCTTGCAGCAGCCGGCGGTGACTGGCAGACCAGCTACCGCACGCAGATCAACTGGGGACTGACCTACATCGAGTCCCGGTACGGGAGCCCCTGCTCGGCACTGAACTTCCACTACGCCAACAACTGGTACTAACCCCACCCCGCCGAGAGGCCAGTTACGGCTCTTCCCAGCCGTGAAAAGAGCCGCAACTGGCCTCTCGGGGGAAATTGCGGAGCGGGCGCCGGCGGGACGTACCCTATTAGGGTGAGCCTGTCTGTATTCCGTCCCGTGTCCGAACCGCTAACCGGCGCGGCGGCCGAAGAGCACCAGCGCACCTACCAGGTGCGGACCTTCGGCTGCCAGATGAACGTCCACGACTCCGAACGGATTTCCGGTCTCCTCGAGGGCGCCGGCTACGTTCCGGCCCAGGAAGGCGACGCGGACGTCGTCGTCTTCAATACCTGCGCCGTGCGCGAGAATGCGGACAACAAGCTGTACGGCAACCTAGGACAGCTGGCCCGAGTGAAGGAATCCCGTCCCGGCATGCAGATTGCCGTCGGCGGCTGCCTGGCGCAGAAAGACCGGGACACCATTCTGGCCAAGGCACCGTTCGTCGACGCTGTTTTTGGCACGCACAACATCGGTGCCCTTCCCGCCCTGCTGGAACGGGCCCGGCACAACGACGCAGCGCAGCTCGAAATCCTCGAATCCCTGGAGGTCTTCCCCTCCACACTGCCCACCAAGCGTGACTCCGTCTACTCCGGCTGGGTATCCATTTCCGTCGGCTGCAACAACACCTGCACGTTCTGCATTGTCCCGTCCCTGCGCGGCAAGGAACGCGACCGCCGGCCCGGGGAAATCCTCGCCGAAGTCCAGGCGCTGGTGGACGACGGCGCCATTGAAGTTACGCTGCTGGGCCAGAACGTCAACTCCTACGGCGTTGAGTTCGGCGACCGCGGAGCCTTCGCGAAACTGCTGCGCGCCTGCGGGTCCATCGAAGGACTGGAGCGGGTCCGCTTCACCAGCCCGCACCCGGCGGCCTTCACCGATGACGTCATCGATGCCATGGCCGAGACGCCCAACGTGATGCCGCAGCTGCACATGCCGCTGCAGTCCGGCTCGGACAAGGTCCTCAAGGACATGCGCCGGTCCTACCGGTCCAAGAAGTTCCTCGGCATCCTGGAGAAGGTCCGCCGGCAGATGCCGCACGCCGCGATCTCCACGGACATCATCGTCGGGTTCCCGGGGGAGACGGAGGAAGACTTCCAGGCAACCCTCGACGTCGTCGAGCAGGCCCGGTTCGCCACCGCCTTCACCTTCCAGTACTCCAAACGTCCCGGAACCCCTGCCGCCGAACTTCCGGACCAGCTGCCCAAGGCCGTGGTGCAGGAACGCTTCGAACGGCTCACCGCTTTGCAGGACCGCATCGCCGCGGAGGAGAACGCCAAGCAGGTCGGCACCACCGTCGAGGTCATGGTCACTGCAGCGGCGGGGCGCAAGTCTGAGGAAACCGGGCGGCTTTCAGGCCGGTCCCGCGACCAGCGCCTGGTCCACTTCTCCGTGCCTGAGGGTGCCCCTGTTCCCCGTCCCGGAGACCTCGTCACCGTTCCCGTCACGTCCGCCGCGGCTTTCCACCTGGTAGCGGACCCGGCAACACCCGCGGATTACTCCCTGCGGCGTTCCCGCGCCGGTGACGCCTGGGACCGTTCCCAGGCTGACTCCTGCGGAGTCCCGGCCCCCGCGGCCGGCGGCGCTGCCCGCGCAGGCGTCTCCCTGGGCATGCCTGCCCTGCCGCCGCGCCGGTGACAACCGAGCAGCTGCCCGTTCTCGCCGTCGTCGGTCCCACCGGAACCGGGAAGTCAGACCTCGGCGTTGCCCTGGCCCGGCACCTGGGCGGGGAGATTATCAACGCGGACTCAATGCAGTTCTACCGCGGCATGGACATTGGCACCGCCAAGCTGCCCGAAGCCGAACGCGGCGGAATCCCGCACCATCTGCTGGACATCCTTGATGTGACGGAGGAAGCCAGTGTCTCCGCGTTCCAGGCCCAGGCCCGGGACGCCATCGGCCAGATCCGTTCGCGCGGCAGGTACCCCATCCTGGTGGGCGGCTCCGGGCTCTACGTCCGCGCAGCGCTGGACGTGCTTGAGTTCCCCGGCACGGATCCGCAGCTGAGGCGGCGGATCGAAGCTGAACTGGAGAGCGAGGGATTCGAGACGCTCCGCGAGCGGCTGCGGCACGTTGACGAAGTTTCCGCCGGCCGGCTGGGCGATGCCCGGCGGGTGGTCCGGGCCCTGGAAGTCTACGAACTCACCGGGCGGCCGTTCAGTTCCTTCATGCCGGACCGCACTTACCACCAGCCCGCTATTCAGCTGGGACTCGACGTCGACCGTCCCCTGCTGCACGAACGCCTGGCCCGGCGCGTGGAGCGGATGGTCGGCGACGGTCTGCTGGAAGAAGTCCGTTCCCTGGACGCTGCGGGCCTGCGCACCGGGCGGACGGCGTCCCGCGCGCTGGGATATGCCCAGTTCCTGAAAGTCCTCGACGGAGTGTGGGATACCAGACAGGCCGTGGAAGACACCGTGGTGGCTACCCGCCAGTTTGCCCGCCGCCAGCTCACCTGGTTCCGGGCCGACCCGCGCGTCACGTGGCTGGATGCCCGGGATCCCGACCTGCTTCAGAAGGCGGTCACCGCTATTCTGGAGAAGTGAGCACAACTTCCCCCGCCGCCCTGTCCACCTCCGGTTTGCCGTCCGGCCTCGCCGGTCTTGCCTTCGCGAAGGGACACGGTACCGGCAATGACTTTGTCCTGGTGGCTGATCCGGACGGGCTGCGGGATTACGACGCCGCCGAGGTTGCCGCGGTCTGCGACCGCCACAGCGGCATTGGAGCAGACGGTTTCATCCGCGCCGTGCGTTCCGAGCAGCTGCCCGAAGGCCAGGCGCTGCTGCAGACCAACCCGGACGCTGAATGGTTCATGGATTACCGCAACGGGGACGGCAGCATCTCCGAAATGTGCGGCAACGGTGTGCGCGTTTTTGTCCACTTCCTGCTGGAAGAGGGACTGGTGGAGCTGGCCGAGGGCCAGGCTCTGCCGATCGGCACGCGCGGGGGCCTGAAGACTGTAACCCGCACTGAAAACGGCTACGCCGTGGACATGGGTCCCTGGGAGTTCATCTTCCCGGACCACGCTGCTGCCAAGGCCATGGACACCGTGGTCAATGCCGGCGGACTCGAAGTACCCCGGCCGGGCCTGTCCGTGAGCATGGGCAACCCGCACACGGTGGTGGCCCTGGCGGAACTGGCCGAACTGGCCGCAACGGATCTGACCAAGGCGCCGTCGGTTGAACCCGTGCCGGAAGAAGGCACCAACGTTGAGTTTGTGGTTCCGGCAGAGCCGCTGGTAGTCGACGGCGTGGGACAGCTGACCATGCGGGTGCACGAACGCGGCGTCGGCGAAACCCTGTCCTGCGGCACCGGGGCCTGCGCGGCAGCGGCAGCCACCCGTTTCTGGGCCGGCGCCGGAGCGCCGAACAGCTGGAGCGTGGCAGTTCCCGGAGGAGTGCTGGGTATCCGTTTCCTGACCGGACCCGAGGGCCGCGAGCACGTGGAGCTCAGCGGCCCGGCTGTCCTGGTTGCCCGCGGAACACTGCTCTAACCGGTCCGCGGCGCCCCCGGGCTTATCCGGCGCGCTGGACTTTGAGGATGCGGAAGGACTTCGCGGTACTGTGCCTGGTGACGTCGAAGTCCGCACCCAGGTTCTCGTCCAGCCAGCGCTGGAGCGAATCCGAGCCCAGGTTCTTCTGCACTACCAGCCAGGCAGTGCCGCCGGGGGCCAGGCGGGGGAGCCACAGCAGCAGCAGGGCATGCAGTTCATCCTTCCCGATCCGGATGGGCGGGTTGGACCAGATGGTCGCGAAGCGCAGGGACGGGTCGACGCCGTCCGGCAGGGACGCGTGGACATTTTCCAGACCGAGGGCGGCGGCATTGTCCCGGGTCAGGCCCAGGGACCTCTCGTTGACGTCCACCGCGTAGACCTGTGCGCGGGGGGACTTCAGGGCCATGGTCAGTGCGATCGGGCCCCAGCCGCAGCCAATGTCAAGCAGATTGCCCTCGGCGGCCGGGTCGGGAATACCGGAGAGCAGGACCTGCGTTCCCTTATCTATGCCGTCAGGGGAGAAGATGCCGCCGGACGTTGCGAGGGTGACCTCGCGTGAGGCCAGCGTGACATGCAGCGGCCTGCGGACCTCCGGCGTCGCCGGCTGTGAACTGAAGTAGTGCTCTGAACCCATAACTACCAAGGTTAGTGGCAGGGCAGCGTCCGGGCCCCATCCGGTTCCGCAGCGAAGGGGCCGCGCGTATTGCACAACCTGCCGGGATGCCCGCCACAATGTGGGTCCACTGGCCTACCATGGTTAACACCGCTTTCTAAAGGAGATTATGACCATCAACAATTCCCGTCCCGCTGCCGGCTCAGAGCCCACAGATCTTGCACCTGAAGAGATTCAGGGCGTCATTGACCGGATCCTGGCCAAGGAGGATGCAGCTGCTGCCAAGCAGAGCGTGAGCCCTGCCGCCGGATTCCGCGGACAGGCTCAGGCCCTGTCCGACCAGGAAGCGGAACACTCTGACTACGACGGGGATCAGCAGGACCTGGCAGACCGCCGTGCCCTGCGCCGGGTGGCCGGGCTGTCCACGGAGCTTGAGGACGTCACCGAGGTAGAGTACCGGCAGCTGCGGCTTGAGCGGGTGGTGCTCGCCGGCCTGTGGACTGAAGGCACGGCCGCGGATGCCGAGAACTCGCTGCGGGAACTTGCCGCGCTGGCTGAAACGGCCGGCTCGGAGGTGCTGGACGGACTGATCCAGCGGCGCCTGAAGCCGGACCCCGGAACCTTCCTTGGATCAGGCAAGGCCCAGGAGCTCAAGGACATTGTGATGTCCACCGGCGCGGACACCGTTATTGTGGACAGCGAGCTTTCGCCCTCCCAGCGCCGAGGACTCGAGGACATCGTCAAGGTGAAGGTGATCGACCGCACCGCGCTGATCCTCGATATTTTTGCCCAGCACGCCAAGTCCCGCGAGGGCAAGGCACAGGTTGAACTGGCGCAGCTCGAATACCTGCTTCCCCGCCTGCGCGGCTGGGGTGAATCCATGTCCCGCCAGGCCGGCGGGCAGGTTGGCAGCGCCGGCGCAGGCATGGGTTCCCGGGGCCCCGGCGAAACCAAGATCGAGCTGGACCGCCGGAAAATCCGCACCCGAATGGCCAAGCTTCGCCGCGAGATCGCCGGTATGAAGCCCGCCCGGGAGACCAAGCGCGCCAACCGGCAGCGCAACCAGATTCCCTCCGTGGCGATTGCCGGCTACACCAACGCAGGCAAGTCCTCGCTCCTGAACCGGCTTACCGATGCAGGGGTCCTGGTGGAGAACGCCCTGTTCGCCACCCTGGATCCGACCATCCGCCGTGCGGAGACCCCGGATGGCATTGGCTACACGCTGGCGGACACGGTGGGGTTTGTCCGATCCCTGCCCACACAGCTGGTCGAGGCGTTCCGCTCCACGCTGGAGGAAGTGGCGGATTCGGACCTCATCCTGCACGTGGTGGACGCGTCCCATCCGGATCCCGAAGGGCAGATCGCCGCGGTGCGCTCCGTGCTGGCGGATGTGGACGCCCGCCGGATCCCGGAAATCATCGTGCTGAACAAGGCGGACGCCGCGGACCCGTTCGTTCTCGAGCGGCTGCGCCAGCGTGAACCGCGCACCGTCGTCGTCTCCGCCCGCACCGGCGAAGGCATTGATGACCTGCTGCAGGCGATATCCGAAGGGATCCCGCGTCCAGGCGTTGAGCTGGAACTGCTGGTTCCCTATGAACGCGGTGACGTCGTTTCCCGGCTGCACAGCCAGGATGCCGAGATCCTTCAGCTGGACCACGAGGAAAACGGAACCCGGATGCGGGTCAAGGTCCGGGATTCGCTGGCTCCGGAGCTGGAGCCGTTCCTCAGCCATGCCTAGGAAAGACACCGCCGCGGAGGTCCTGGACCTGCTGGAGACAGCCGTTTCGGCCATGGGCGGCCAGCAGCGTCCAGGCCAGCAGCAGATGGCCCGGGAAGTCGCCGAATCCATCGACTCCGGCCGGCACCTGCTGGTCCAGGCCGGAACAGGCACCGGCAAGTCGCTGGCGTACCTGGTGCCGCTGATTCACCACGCGCTCCAGAGCAGCAAGCCCGCGCTGGTATCCACGGCCACACTGGCTCTCCAGGCCCAGATTGTGGGGCGGGACGTTCCGCGGCTGCTGGCCGCGCTCAAGCCCAAACTGCCCCGCGAAGTGGACGTCGCGCTCCTGAAGGGCCGCAGCAATTACGTCTGTGTGCATAAGACGGGCGGCGGCTTCCCCGACGACGATGACCCCGGTGCACTGTTCACCATGAGCGAGGAAAAGGCCGTGTCCCATCCGGCTCCCGCGGCGGGACCGACGTCGGCCCTCGGCCGGGAGGTCGTCCGCCTGCGGGACTGGGCCGAGGAAACCGAAACCGGCGACCGGGACGAGCTGCTGCCCGGAGTTAGCGACCGCGCCTGGCGGCAGGTATCCGTGACGGCGATGGAATGCCTGGGCGCCCAGCGCTGCCCGGTAGCCGAGCACTGCTTCAGCGAACAGGCCCGGGCCAAGGCAGCCGTGGCCGACCTGGTCATCACCAACCACGCGATGCTGGCCATCAGCGCCTTCGAAGGCCTGGCCGTGCTACCGGACTATGACGTTGTGGTGATTGATGAGGCCCATGAACTCCAGGACCGCGTGACCGGAGCCGTCACCGGCCAGCTGTCCGGAACCGTGATCAGCGCAGCCGTAACCGCCGCACGCAAGCACACCTCCGCATCGGTAGAGGAACTGGCTGCCGCCGGCCGTGCCTTTGACGCGTCCGTGGAAGGCCTGCCGGCGGGACTTATGTCCTCGGGACTCAACGAAGAGCAGCAGCTGGCGGTGTCCCGGGTGCGCGAAGCCTGCCGGGTGGCGCTGTCGGACTCCAAGCCCGAAGGCGGGGACGCGGGCGACGGTGGCCGGCAGATGGCCAGGTCCCGGCTCCTCGCGGTGCTGGAACTGTGCGAACGCCTGCTTGAAGTCCCGGAATCGGGCGAGGTTCTCTGGTCCTCGAGGCCAAGTACCTTCTCACCGGGGGAGGGTTACTCCCCGCCGGACGATTCCGC
The DNA here is from genome assembly GCA_040273995.1 of Arthrobacter sp. Lineage (GTDB taxonomy): Bacteria > Actinomycetota > Actinomycetes > Actinomycetales > Micrococcaceae > Arthrobacter_B. The sequence continues at coordinate 2,001 of JBELYP010000033.1, read as the reverse complement.
TCCAGCCACCCTGAACGTTGCGCCAGTCTCAGTCGCCGGCCGGCTCCGGGACGGACTGTTCGACGGCCACACGGTAGTGCTGACCTCAGCGACGCTGGCGATCGGCTCCGAGTTCGGACCGGTGGCAGGGGGACTGGGCCTGAGCGGCGCCGGGGCGCCGGCATGGACAGGGACCGACGTCGGCAGTCCTTTTGACTATCCGCGGCAGGGCGTCCTGTATGTGGCCAAGGACCTGCCCAAACCGGACCGGGGTACGTCCCCGGCCCAGCTGGCCGAACTGGAAGCGCTGCTCAAGGCGTCCGGCGGGGCTGCACTGGGACTGTTTTCTTCCCGGCGCGCGGCGGAAGAAGCCGCGGCTGCCCTGCGGGACAAGGTGGATTTCCCCATCCTGTGCCAGGGCGAGTCCTCCATGTCCGCACTGGTCAACGAGTTCGCGGAGGACGACGCGACCTGCCTTTTCGGGACCATGTCCCTGTGGCAGGGGGTGGACGTCCCGGGCGAAGCCTGCCGGCTGGTGGTGATTGACCGCATTCCGTTCCCGCGCCCCGATGATCCGCTGATGACAGCGCGGACGCGGGCGGTGGCCAAAGCGGGCGGAAACGGTTTTATGAGTGTCTCGGCGACCCACGCTGCCGTCCGGCTGGCCCAGGGCGCCGGCCGGCTAATCCGTGCTGCCGGGGACCGCGGCATGGTTGCGGTGCTCGATTCAAGGCTTGCAACAGCCCGGTACGGGGGTTTCCTGCGCGCTGCGCTCCCGCCGTTCTGGTCCACCACCGACAGGTCAGTGGCGCTGGGCATCCTCGAACGGCTGAACGCCCGAGAGCGGGCCGGAGCCTAGGTTTCGCCCGGCCTATACGGCGAACCCGGCCGGCAGGCCGCCGGCCGGTTCGCCACCGCACGCTTTAGAGCGAACGCATCACCGAGACCACTTTGCCCATAATGGTGGCGTGGTCGCCCATGATCGGCTCGTAGCGGGTGTTCTGCGGCAGCAGCCAGGTGTGGCCGTTGCGCTGCCGGAAGGTCTTAACCGTGGCCTCATCGTCCAGCAGGGCAGCAACAATGTCGCCGTTCTCCGCCGTCTGCTGCCGGCGGACCACAACCCAGTCGCCGTCGCAGATCGCAGCGTCGATCATCGAATCACCGGAAACCCGGAGCATAAAGAGCTCACCGTGGCCCACGAGCTGGCGGGGGAGCGGAACCATTTCCTCCACCACCTGATCGGCCAGGATAGGACCGCCCGCGGCGATGCGCCCCACCAGCGGGACCATCGCGGTGTCCACGGCCGTAGTGAGTTCCGTGACTGATGCAGGGCTTCCGGCGCCGGCCGGGGCGTCCGCTGCGTCGGTCTTCTCCTTGTGGATCAAGAGCGGCACGAGGATTTCCATGGCGCGGGGACGCTTGGGATCGCGGCGGATGTAGCCCATCTTTTCCAGCTGGCTCAGCTGGTGCGTGACGCTGGAAAGGCTGGCCAGCCCAACTGTGTCACCGATCTCGCGCATTGAGGGAGGGTAACCGTTGGCGGTGACGGAGGCCTGGATGGTCTCCAGAATTTTCTTCTGCCGCGGCGTCAGTGCCCGGGGACGGGGGGAATCGGCCGCTGCAGCGGCAGCCGGGCGGCCTTCGGAGTCAGTCCTACGGGGCACTTCGGCTTCCCTTCAAGCGTTCCGGGCAACCCGGAGTGGCGGCAATGTCAGTGGCGGGTGGTTTCCTCATATCCGAACGCGGTCCGGGGTTTCCCGCCGTTACCCACGCTAGGGGAGCGGAAGGTCATTTTCAAACATTTGTTCGAGTGAGTCTCGACAGCGTTCGTAGATAGATGCTAGAAAAGGAACAGCAGGAGTCGAATACATGTTCGATTCAAGGATGCCAACAGTTCGAATCCACTTTCGAAGCCGGAGATGTGCCGGAACGGACGGGACTCGAACCGGAAAGGTCTTAGCCATGTCCGTTCAGTTTGCGGCAGCCCGTACTCCACTGGGCTCCCTTCGCCTTACTCCCGCT
>JBELYP010000032.1:10504-31574 GCA_040273995.1 Arthrobacter sp. | reverse complement strand
CACCGGGCAGTCAGGACAGCTTTGCACCAGCGGACCATCCTGCACGCCCGCGTGCTGGTCATCGATGACTAACGAGCCCCCTCGAGGGCAGCGCAGGGACGCCAAGAGCGACCCCACCGAGTGGCATGGCCACCGGATCGTCACGGAGCAGGATCTCGGTGCCGTCTTTGATGAGGACGACGCCGAGGCAGCGGAGCTTCGGGCGCAGCGTAAAAAGCGGCTCCACGGCGTGGTGCTGGGAGTCCTGGTGGGGGTTCTGGTCCTGGCAGCGATTGTTGCCCAGGGCATCAACGCCGGCTGGATCAACCTCCCGCGCCCGGAAGCCCGCCCTGCGGTGGAAACCGGATGCCCCGCAGGACCGTTCCTGTACCAGTCACCGGAGAGCGTGACGGTCAACGTCTACAACACGACGGCGACTCCCGGACTGGCCAGCGAAGTGGCCGAGGCCCTGAAGTCCCGGGGCTTCGCCATTGGGGTGGTGGGCAACAGCACCGTGAACCGGGAAGGGATGACGGCCATCATCCTTTCCGGGCCCGACGGCGAATCGGGCGCCTTCACGATCCAGCAGCAGATCCCGGACACCCAGTACATTCAGGATGACCGCGACGACGCGTCGGTCGATGTGGTGATCGGCTCCGGGTACAGCGCCCTGGTTCCCGTGGAGAAGGCCGAGGCCGCCGCACCCGGACCCATCAGCTGCCCGTGGAAGAGCAACGCCCCGGAGCCGGAGGCTGGAAGCTAGCAGCCGCTCCCGTCCACGGCACAGGCTCCGCCTTCCGGAACAACGGGCTGCAGCGGGCGCTGGCCTTCCTGCCAGGCCTGCGTCAGCGCCTGGGTGAACACCTCTTCGGGCTGCGCGCCGGAGATGCCGTATTTGCGGTCCAGGACGAAGAACGGCACGCCGGTCACGCCGAGCGCACGCGCTTCGGCGATGTCTGAGTTGACCGAATCGGTGTAGTCCGTGCCGGACAGGACAGTCCGGACGGCCTCCGGGTCCAGTCCGGCTTCGGCGCCGATCGCCACGAGTACGTCGTGGCTGGAAATGTCCCGGCCCTGCTCGAAGTGCGCTGCCAGGAGTGCTTCCTTCACAGCCGCAGCGGCTTCGGCGCCGCGCAGGTCCCGGGCCAGATGGATCAGGCGGTGCGCGGTGAACGTATTCGCGACTACCAGCTCATCGAAACGGTACTTCAGGCCGACGCCGGCAGCCTGGGCCGTGACGTGGTCCAGCATCCCGGACACCTGGGCAGGATCCATGCCCTTGACCTGGCTCAGGTATTCGACCTCCGAGCCCTCAAAACGTTCCGGCAGGCTGGGATCCAGCTGATAGCTGCGCCAGCGGACTTCCACCTCCGGAGCGTGCTCGAAGCGGGACAGGGCAGCTTCAAACCGCCGCTTGCCAATGAAACACCAGGGGCATCCAATATCGGACCAGATTTCTACCAACACATCCGTCGCCAACAACTGCGCGGAGGTTTTCTATTCCCCGCCGCGCCGGACCCCCGTTCCGTGCAGGCTGTTCCTGTGACAAGATCCCGGAATGAAACTCACTCGGCAGATACTCGTCATCGATGCACCGGACCTCAATGTTGAAAGCACGTTCTGGGCGTCGCTGCTCGGCGGAACGGCCATTGAGCAGGACGATGACTGGCACAGCATCCTCGTGGACGGGGAGAAGGTCCTCGCCATCCAGCTGGCACCGGACCACGTCCGGCCGCAGTGGCCGGACGGGCAGCCGCAGCAGATGCACCTGGATCTGCACGTTGAGGATCTGGCCTCGGCGCACGCCGAGGCGCTATCGCTGGGGGCCGAGCTGCTGCAGGCTTCCGACGACACCTCGGCGCCAACAGGATTCCAGGTCTACGCGGATCCGGCCGGGCATCCGTTCTGCCTGTGCTGGGGCGAAGGCTAGCTGCGGGAGCCGCCTGCCGCCGTCGTGCTTTCCGGGGTGGGTTCCGGGGCGCCGGTTTCGTCCGCGAGGACCGCGCGCTCCCGGCCTGCGCCGCGGACCCAGATCCGGTAGGCCACAAAGAGGAAACCGATCCACACCACGCCCACGATCAGCGCGGCCCGGGTGTCCGGCATGATGCCCAGCAGCACCACAATGAAGGCCATGAACGCCAGCGCTGCGTAGGAGGCAACCGGCCAGAACGGCACCCCGAATTCCGACGCCGGCAGCGCCTTGCGCTTGATCTCGCGCTTCATCGCGATGTGGGAGAGCAGGATCATCAGCCATACCCAGACGGTGGCGAACGTGGCGATTGAGGCGATGAGCAGGAACAGGGACTCCGGCAGGACGGCGTTGAGCACCACGCCTACCAGCAGCACCCCGGCCATGACCGCCACGGTCATCCACGGTACGCCGCGGCGGGAGATCCGGGCGAACCCGGCCGGAGCCTGGCCCTGCTGGGCCAGTGAGAACATCATGCGGCCGGCGCCGAAGGTGTCCGAGTTGATGGCGGAAAGGGCAGCCGTGATGACGACGGCGTTGAGGATGTGGGCTGCCGCCGGAATGCCCAGGGAATCGAAGATCTGCACAAAGGGGCTGGTCTCGCCGTCGATCTGCTCCCACGGGAAGATCATCATAAGGACGGACAGGGCGCCGACGTAGAAGAGCAGGATGCGCACCGGCACGGTGTTCACGGCGGCGGGGATGGCCTTCTTCGGGTTTTCGGCTTCACCGGCAGTGATGCCGATGGTTTCGATGCCGCCGAAGGCAAACATCACCACGGCGAAGGAGGCCAGCAGGCCCCAGAACCCGTTGGCAAAGAATCCGCCGGAGCCCAGCAGGGTATCCAGGCCGGGATTCGCGGCGTCCTCGAGCCCGAAACCAAACACGATGATGGCAGCGCCGCCGGCGATCATGGCAATGATGGCGCTGACCTTGATGATGGAGAGCCAGAACTCCGTTTCCCCGAACACCTTCACCCGCATCAGGTTCAGGGCGGCAATGAAGAGCACGACGGCGAGGATCCAGATCCAGCGCGGGACCGCCGGGAACCAGAAGCCCATGTAGATGCCGAAGGCCGTGACGTCTGCAATGGCCACGATCGCCATCTCGAAGGCGAACGTCCAGCCGGTGATGAATCCGGCGAACGGGCCGAGGTAGCGGCTGGCGTACTGGCCGAAGGACCCGGAAACCGGATGGCGGACGGCCATTTCCCCCAGCGCCCGCATCACCAGGAAGACTGCTGCGCCGCCGATGATGTAGGCGAGCAGGACGGCCGGGCCGGCTGCCTGGATGGCGGCGGCCGAGCCGTAGAACAGTCCGGTGCCGATTGCGGAGCCGAGGGCCATAAAACGGATGTGCCGGACATTCAGTCCGCGGGCCAGGGCGTGGCCGAAGGAAGACATGGAGAAACACCTTGAGCTGGGGGATTGCCGCAACAGCGGCCAATCAATGCTACGCCTCCCGGACGGCGGCTGCGGCGGGAAGTGGCGCTGCCCACAGCCGCGGTTGTGCGCAGGGGGACCGCCTGCCCGAAAGCACCGCTCACGGAACCGGCACCGTTCACCCCGGAACCCGTACACGGAAGGGGCCGGACACTTTCGCGTCCGGCCCCCCGTTTCGTGTCAAAGCCTAGGCAGCCGCTGCCGGCTCACGGGATTCGTGCAGGAACCGGGCGTAGGCCGGAACCGTCAGGAAGGTGGGGAAGTGTTCGCCGCAGGCAACTTCCTCGAACAGCTCGACGGCGTCCTCGAAGCGGTCGCCTTCGAAGCGTTCCAGCTTGGCGAACTCCTCTTCCATCAGCTCCTGGACCCAGTGCGGGGTCACGATCTCACCTTCGTCGGTCACGGCGGAGGAGTGGATCCACTGCCAGACCTGGGAGCGGGAGATCTCGGCCGTAGCGGCGTCTTCCATCAGGTTGTTGATGGCAGCGGCACCGTTGCCCCGCAGCCAGGACTCGATGTAGCGGATGCCCACCTCGATGTTGCTGCGGATTCCGGTCTCGGTGATCACACCGGGGGTCGCGGCGATGTTCAGCAGTTCCTTGTCATTCGGGATGACGTCCTCGCGGGAGCGGTCCAGCTGGTTCGGGCGCTCGCCCAGTACGGCGTCGAACACCTCCATGGCCACCGGCACCAGGTCCGGGTGGGCTACCCAGGAGCCGTCAAAGCCGTCGTTCGCCTCACGGGTCTTGTCCGCGCGCACCCGCTCCATGGCGACGTCGTTCGCTGCCTTGTCCCGGCGGTTGGGGATGAAGGCTGCCATGCCGCCGATTGCGTGGGCTCCTCGGCGGTGGCAGGCCCGGACCAGCTGCTCGGTGTAGGAGCGCATGAACGGAGCGGTCATGGTGACCATGTTGCGGTCCGGCAGGATGAACCGGGGGCCGCGGGTGCGGAAGTTCTTGATCACGGAGAAGATGTAGTCCCAGCGGCCGGCGTTCAGCCCGGCAGCGTGGTCCCGCAGCTCGTAGAGGATCTCTTCCATCTCGAAGGCTGCGGTAATGGTTTCAATCAGCACGGTGGCGCGGATGGTGCCCTGAGGAATGCCCAGCAGGTCCTGGGCCAGGATGAAGATGTCATTCCACAGACGGGCTTCGAGGTGGTTCTCGATCTTCGGCAGGTAGAAGTACGGGCCGCGGCCTTCGGCGATCAGCCGGTGCGCGTTGTGGAAGAAGTAGAGGCCAAAGTCCACGATTCCGCCGGCGATGGGGGTGTTGTTCACCAGCATGTGCTTTTCCGGCAGGTGCCAGCCGCGCGGCCGCACCACAATGGTGGGCAGGTCTGTCAGCCGGGAGCCGGTGACCTTGTATTCCTTGCCCTCGGGGGAGGTGAAGCCCAGACGGTTGTCCAGGGCGTCGCGCAGGTTCAGCTGGCCGTTGATCACGTTGGACCACGACGGCGTGGAGGAATCCTCCATGTCCGCCAGCCATACCTTGGCACCGGAGTTCAGCGCGTTGATGGTCATCTTGCGGTCCACCGGACCGGTGATCTCAACCCGGCGGTCCTCCAGACCGGGAGCGGTGGGAGCCACGCGCCAGGTGTCGTCTTCGCGGATGTGGCGGGTCTCGGCCAGGAAGGACGGGTCAGCCCCGTTGGAGATCTTCTGCCGCCGGGCCTGGCGCTGCTGGAGCAGTTCCTGCCGGCGGGTGTGGGTCGCCTGGTGCAGCGCCTTGACGAAGTCCAGGGCCTGCGGGGTGAGGATTTCCTCCTGCCGGCGGACCGGCGAAGCGGTAAGGGAAATACCGTTCAGGGTGATGGGATCGTTCATGGCGTGCTCCTTGGCGTGTTTCAAAAGTTTGGGTTCCCCGCCCGCCCTCCGCCGAAAGGGCAGTTACGGCTGTTTTCAGGGCTGAAACGAGCCGTAACTGGCCTCTCGGAGGGATGGGAAGGGCGGGAGGGTGGTGCTGGTTAGTGGAACTGGGCGGTCTCGGTGGAGCCGGCCAGGGCCAGGGTGCTGCCCTCGGGGTTCAGGACGGTGGAAATGGCGTCGAAGTAGCCGGTGCCGACTTCGCGCTGGTGACGGGTGGCGGTGTAGCCGCGGTCTTCGGCGCCGAACTCGCGCTCCTGCAGCTCCACGTAGGCGCTCATGCCGGACCGGGCGTAGCCGTGGGCGAGATCGAACATGGAGTAGTTCAGGGCGTGGAAGCCGGCCAGGGTGATGAACTGGAACTTGAAGCCCATGGCGCCGAGCTCGCGCTGGAACTTGGCGATGGTGTCATCGTCCAGGTGCTTCTTCCAGTTGAAGGACGGCGAGCAGTTGTAGGCCAGCATCTGGTCCGGGAATTCCGAGCGGACAGCTTCGGAGAACTTGCGGGCCATTTCCAGGTCCGGGGTACCGGTCTCCATCCAGATGAGGTCGGAGTACGGTGCGTAGGCCTTGGCCCGGGCGATGCAGGGTTCAATGCCGTTGCGGACCTTGTAGAAGCCTTCCGCGGTGCGCTCGCCGGTGATGAACTCCTGGTCCCGCTCATCGACATCGGACGTGATGAGGGTGGCTGCCTCTGCGTCGGTCCGGGCGATCACCACGGTGGGTGTGCCGGCGACGTCGGCTGCCAGGCGGGCAGCGTTCAGGGTACGGATGTGCTGGCTGGTGGGGATGAGGACCTTGCCGCCGAGGTGGCCGCACTTCTTCTCCGAGGCGAGCTGGTCCTCCCAGTGAACGCCCGAGGCACCGGCCTGGATCATGGACTTCATCAGCTCGTAGGCGTTCAGCGGGCCGCCGCAGCCGGCCTAGGCGGCGGCCCCGCGCCGGACCAGGTAGTCAAACACGGACTGGATGCCCTCGGCGAACTCGATCTGGTCTGCGCGGAGCAGGGCGTTGTTGATGCGGCGGACAACGGTGGGAACTGAGTTGGCCGGGTAGAGCGACTGGTCCGGGTAAGTATGGCCGGAGTTGTTCGCATCGGCGGCGACCTGCCATCCGGAGAGGTAGATGGCCTTCAGGCCGGCCTTGACCTGCTGCACGGCCTGGTTGCCGGTGAGGGCGCCGAGTGCGTTGGTGTAGCCTTCGTCGCCGGCGTTGCGCAGCTGGTCCCAGAGCTTCTCGGCACCGCGGCGGGCCAGGGTGTGCTCTTCCTGGACGCGGCCGCGGAGCTTGACGACGTCCTCGGCAGTGTAGTCGCGCTCAATGCCGTCCCAGCGGGGATCGGTGGCCCATTCCTGGGCGAGCTGCTCTGCGGTGCGTGCTGTCTGTTCGCGGCTGGATTCCTGCGTCATGCCTAAACATCTCCTCGGTTTCGGTGCGAGCCGGCCTAGCGTGATTCCGGCATTTCCTTGCTGTGCAATCAACACTCGGGCAAAAACAACCCCCTTTCTAGAGGTTTTCTATGGAAAGAAATGCCGTTCTTCGCTTATTGTGAATTTGTGACCCGTGCAACATGGAACCGGCCCGTTTCTGCCGGTAAATCGGACGACGGCGGCGCTGCGGACTCCGCTCTGGACGTCATCTCCCTGGGCCGCCGGGTACGCCACCTGCGCAAAGCCAAAGGCATGACGCTCGACGATCTGGGTGCCGCCGTCGGGACCGTGGCTTCCCAGCTCTCACTGATCGAAAACGGCAAGCGTGAGCCGAAACTGGGGCTGCTGCAGTCCCTGGCGAAGGCCCTGGACGTGAGCATTGACCAGCTGCTCGGCTCGGAACCGCCCAGCCGGCGCGCAGCCCTGGAAATTGAGCTGGAACGTGCCCAGCGCGGCCCGCTGTACCAGTCCCTGGGACTGCCGAAGGTTCGCATTTCTTCACGTCTGCCCCTCGACGTGCTCGAATCCCTTGTGGGCCTGCAGGCCGAGCTGGAACGGCGGCTGAACGAACAGGTAGCCACTCCGGAGGAAGCACGCCGGGCCAACGGCGAGCTGCGGGCCATGATGCGCGAACGGAACAACTACTTCCCCGAATACGAACAGGCCGCGCAGAAGGTGCTGGATTCGGTGGGGCATACCAACGGACCGCTGTCCCAGCACGTCATTGCGGACATCGCCGCGCACCTGGGGTTCAGCCTCCGCCACGTCTCGGACCTGCCGCACTCCACCCGTTCCGTCACGGACCTGAAGAACAAGCGGATCTACCTCACGCAGTCACAGCGCTCCGAACATGATCCGCGCTCGGTGCTGCTGCAGGCGCTGGGCCACTACGTGCTGGATCACCAGACGCCGCGCAGCTACGGCGAGTTCCTGAGCCAGCGCGTGGCGACCAACTATTTCGCCGCCGCACTGCTGCTGCCGGAAAAGGCCACGGTCGAGTTCCTGCAGCGGGCCAAGACCGCAAAGGAAATCGCCGTCGAGGACATTCGTGACGCTTTTGCCGTCTCCTACGAAACCGCGGCGCACCGCTTCACCAACCTGGCCACGGAACACCTGGGTATCCGCACGCACTTCCAGAAGGTTCATGAGAGCGGCATTGTGTATAAGGCCTATGAGAACGACGGCGTAACGTTCCCTTCCGACCACACCGGTGCCATTGAGGGTCAGCCGATCTGCCGCTACTGGACCAGCCGTGAGGTGTTTTCGGTGCCGGACAAGTTCAGCGCCTACAACCAGTACACCGACACCCCGGCCGGAACGTTCTGGTGCACCGCGCGCACGGAGCGCAGCTCCGGGGGCTTGTTCTCGCTGAGCATCGGCGTTCCGTACGCCCACGTGAAGTGGTTCCGCGGCCGGGACACCACCGAGCGCTCCAAGTCCCGCTGCCCGGATCCGGACTGCTGCCGCACGCCGCCCGCGGAGCTGGCCACGGAATGGTCCGGCATGGCCTGGCCGAGCGCCCGGGCGCATTCGCACCTTCTTGCCGCGCTGCCGCCCGGTGCCTTTCCGGGCGTGGATGAGACCGAGGTGTATTCGTTCCTGCAGGCACACGCGGGGGACTGAGCGCCCATCGGGAGGGCTGTCGGGCCGGAACGCGGGGTGGGGACACGGGTGCCTGTAGTCGCCGAACCCGGCGTCGCTGCCACTGAACCTGGCCGCCGAACCCTGCGTCGCTGCCACTGAACCTGGCCGCCGAACCCTGCGTCGCAGCCGGGGAGACCGGGAGGATAGGGTGAATTGATGGTCACCGAATCCAATAAGACAGCACTGGTCATCGGCGGAAGCGGCATCGCCGGATCGTCCATCATTCGACGGCTGAACCAGGAAGACGGCTGGACGGTGCTATCCCTGTCCCGGAATCCCGCCGCGGGCCCCGCCGCCCGGCATATCCCTGCCGACCTGCTGGACATCGACAGCCTCGCAGATGCCCTCAGCGGGGAACAGCCCACCCACGTGTTTTTCACCGCCTGGGCACGGCAGGACACCGAGGAAGAGAACATCCGCGTCAACTCGGCGATGCTGCGGAACGTGCTTTCGGCCCTTGAACACGCCCCGGTGGAACACGTGGCGCTGATGACCGGGCTGAAGCACTATCTGGGCCCGTTCGAGGCTTACGGTGCGGGACCGGTTCCGGATACGCCTTTCCGGGAAGAAGAACCCCGGCTGCCCGCCGACAACTTCTATTACGCTCAGGAAGACGAACTCTGGGCAGCAGCCGAAAAGCAGGGCTTCCGCTGGTCGGTGCACCGGTCGCACACCGTGGTTGGCCACGCCGTCGGCAATGCCATGAACATGGGCCTGACCCTGGCTGCGCAGGCAACCATCTGCCAGAGACTGGGCAAGCCCTTCATCTTCCCGGGCTCTGAAACCCAGTGGAACAGCCTCACTGACGTCACCGACGGGAATCTCCTCGCCGAGCACATGATTTGGGCGGCGACAACCGAAAAGGCAGGCAACGAGGCCTACAACGTGGTCAACGGCGATGTTTTTCGCTGGCGCTGGATGTGGCCGAAACTGGCAGCCTATTTCGGCGTGGAAGCCGAAGGGTTCGAGAATTCTCCGCGTCCGCTGGAAGAGCAGATGCAGGGAATGGAGCAGGTGTGGGCAGACATCGCTGCCGAAGAGGGACTCGGCGAGGCAAACCTGGCCCGGATCGCGTCCTGGTGGCACACCGATGCCGACCTGGGGCGGAACATTGAGGTTCTCGCTGACATGAGCAAGAGCCGTCTCGCAGGATTCACCGGTTACCGTCGAACTGAAGACAGCTTCTTCCGCCTGTTCGACCAGTACCGCGCGGACAGGATTATTCCCTGATCAGTTCCCGCCCTGAATCGAGATGACGGAAACTGCACGTTAGAGCCCGGATTCGGGCAGTTTCTGTCATCTCGATGTGGGATGCGGGCGCCCGGCCTGCAGCAGGGCTATGCGGCCGCGGGCAGCGTGAGGATCTCCGCGCCGTCGTCCGTGATGACAACCGTGTGCTCGCTGTGCGCGCTGCGGGCACCCGTGGAGCTGCGCAGTGTCCAGCCGTCGGCGTCGAAGGTGAGCTGGTCCGTATCCGCCATCACCCAGGGTTCCAGCGCCAGCATCAGTCCCGGCGACAGTATGTAGCCGCGGCCCGGCCGGCCGGTGTTGGGAACGTGCGGGTCCTGGTGCATGGTGGAGCCGATTCCGTGGCCACCAAACTCCGTGTTCACGGGATAGCCGGCCGCACTCAGCACGGAACCGATCGCGTAGGAGAGGTCCCCGATCTTCGCCCCCGGGCGGGCGGCTGCAATGCCGGCTGCCAGCGCCCGTTCGGTGGCCTCGATCAGCCTCACGCTTTCGGCGGGGCGGGCATCGCCAACAATGAAGCTGATCGCGGAGTCCGCGGCAATCCCGTCCTTGGAAACGGCGAGGTCCAGGCTCAGCAGATCCCCGTCCCGCAGCCTGTAGTCGTGCGGCAGGCCGTGGAGCACGGCGTCGTTCACTCCCGTGCAGATGTAGTGCCCAAAGGGCCCCCGGCCAAATGACGGAGCGTAGTCGACGTAGCAGGACTCGGCTCCGGCGTCCTTGATCATCTCGTCGGTCCACTGGTCAATCTCCAGCAGATTCGTGCCTACGGTGGCCCGGGATTTCATGGTCTGGAGGATGTCCGCCACGAGCCGTCCGGTTACCCGTGCCTTCGCCACTTCAGCTGCGTTCAGGATCTCGATCATGTGGTGCCTTTCAGGGCAGGGGATTTGGCGTCTGTTCTGCATTCTGGCAGACCGTCTAGGGTGTAGGCATGCCCGAGATGCCTGAAGTGCAAGGACTCGCCGATTTCCTGCGGACCAAGCTGCTTCCCGAGGACGGACAGCCGGCGCAGGTTTCCGACGTCGAGGTCCTCTCTTTCGCCGTCCTGAAATCGGCAGGCGTGTCACTGGATGAGCTGCAGGCCTCTCCGGTGAACGCTGTGCAGCGCCGCGGAAAATACCTGATTATTACGGCCGGGGGAGTGCACCTGGTGATGCACCTGGCCAAGGCCGGCTGGCTGCGCTGGTCCGACGCGCTGAAGCCCGGCAAACTGCGTCCGGGCAAGGGCCGCATGGCGCTGCGGGTCCGGTTCGCGGCGGCGGAACCCGGCGGGGACGAACCCGGCTTCGACCTCACCGAGGCCGGCACCAAGAAATCCCTGGCCGTCTACCTGGTCCGGGACCCGGCAGAGGTGCCGGGCATTGCCCGGCTTGGCCCGGAAGCGTTCGACGTCGACGAGGAGACGTTCGCGGGCCTGGTCGCCGGTCACCGGGGCCAGATCAAGGGCCTGCTGCGGGACCAGTCCGTGATTGCCGGGATTGGCAATGCCTACAGCGACGAGATCCTACATGCAGCGCACCTGTCCCCGTTCGCCAACGCTTCCAAGCTCAAGCCCGAGGAAGTCGAACGGCTTTACCAGGCCATGCGGGCGGTGCTGGAGTCCGCGATCGATAACGCCGCCGGCCGTCCTGCCGCTGAGCTGAAGGATTCTAAGCGCCAGGCACTGCGGGTCCACGCGCGCACCGGCGAGCCCTGCCCGGTCTGCGGGGATACCGTCCGGGAAGTGTCCTTCGCCGATTCCTCCCTGCAGTACTGTCCCACCTGCCAGACGGGCGGGAAGCTGCTGGCAGACCGGAGGATGTCCCGGCTGCTCAAGTAGGCCGAGCTGGAGGGGCTCCGGGACCAGCGGCGAGTGATAAGCGCGCAGCCCTGACCGGGAACAGGATGTGACGCCCACCACCAGCAGTAATGTAACTTATAGACAACACCTGTTGCCTATTTGAAACAACCTGGTGGAACCTGCCCCGCACCCCTAGGACACTAATGAACCTCTACCGCCGCCTCGACCGGCATCTGCAGCAGAGCAACGAAGGCTCCGCCCCCGTTCGCGGCACCCTGTCCGCGCCGCGCATCGGCATGATCTGGCTGGCAGCCAACTTCGTGGTGACCACGCTGCTCACCGGCACCCTGATTGTTCCGGGCATCAGCTTCGGTGCCGCCGTGTGGATGATCATCCTCGGTACGCTCATCGGCGCCGTCGTACTGGCCTTGATCGGCAACATCGGTACGCGGACCGGCCTTCCCACGATGGCCATCACCCGCGGTGCCTTCGGTGCCAGGGGAAGTCTGGTGCCGGTGGCGGCGAATGTGGTGATCCTGATGGGCTGGAGCTGGGTGCAGGCCATGCTCGCCGGCGTCACCGTCAACTACGTCGTGGAGCAGTTCACCGGCTTCTCCAATCCGGTCCTCTTTGCGGTTCTTTGCCAAACCCTGGTGGTGTTCCTTGCCGTCCTGGGCCACGGCGGCATTGCCAAGGTGGAGCCGTGGCTGGCGGTAGTCATTCTGGCCATTATGGTTTACGTCTTTGTCAGCGCCTTCACCACGTTCAGCCCTGCCGAGTTCGGCGGCATCGAGGTGGATGAGTCACTGGGATACACGAACTTCATGGTGCTGGACATCGTGATTGCCACGGCGATTTCCTGGACAGTACTCTCCGCGGACTTCAACCGGCTGGCTAAATCCAGCCGTGCCGGAATCCTTGGATCCGGTGTTGGCTACACCATCTCGACGACGCTGGCCATGGTCCTGGGAGCGACGGCGATCGGCTACGTGATTCTCTCCGGAGACCCGGCCGCGTCCTTCGACCCCACGGTAATTGTCAGCGCATTCGGCACTCCGCTGGCGATCGTGATCTTCATGTCCGTCATGGCTACCAACACCATGGTGGTCTACGGCATGGTCACTTCCGTGGTGAACGCCCAGGCGCAGTGGAAAGCCCGCTTCCTGCCCACCTCACTCGTCGTCGGCGTCATCGCCATTGCCGGCTCAACCTGGATGGCACTGCTGGACCAGTTCACCGGATTCCTGGTCATGATCGGGGCGTTCTTCGTTCCGGTCTTTGCGATCATGATCGTGGACTACTACATCATCAGGCGCGGCAGCTACAGCAAGGACATCCTGCGTCCAGGCGGAGGGGCGTACTGGTACACCGCCGGCGTGAACTGGGCGGCCATTACGGTGTGGGCCGCGGGTGCGGCGGCTTCTTATGTGCTGACCTACGTCTGGCCCAGCCCGGTGGGCGCCACCATCCCGGCCTTCGTGCTGACCTTCGTGCTCTACCTTGCTGTTTCAGTGAAGAACCGGGGCCAGGGTCCGAACCGCCGGCAGGCGCATCTAGGAGACGGGCTGCCGTCCCGTGCCCCGGCAGCGGTGGACTGAGCCCGCGGCCGCTCTTGCGGGCCAGCTAGCTGATGCCCGGCAGCCGAAGCGGCTGCACCCAAAACTGCGGGCCCGGGAGAATCTCCCGGGCCCGCAGTCCTGCAGCTGGTTAGTGCTTACTTGCAGTTGCCGCCGTTGTCCGTGGTGTAGGTGTCCAGACGGTTGATGAAGGCCGCCATGGCCTCACGGGTGACGTTCTCCAGCGGCCGGAACGTGCTGTCCGGCCAGCCGGTGGAAACGCCTGATTCCTTCATCCATGAGATTTCCTTGTGGAATTCGTTGGTGACCTCAACATCGGCGAAGGACGCAGCTTCCGGGGACCGGAATCCGCTGGCGCCGTCAACGGAGCACTGCTCGCCGGCGAACCGGTGCATGAACGCAGCCATCGCGTCACGCTTGACCGGCGTTACCGGCCGGAACGTTCCGTCAGGGTAACCGGTGGAAATGCCGGTCTCGGCCAGCCAGGCAATCTCCTTGTAGAACTGGTCCGTGGCAGCAACGTCCGAGAACGGGCTGGTCACCGGCGCGTTGTACGACGGCGATCCGGCCAGGCGGTAGAGGAACGCCGCCATGGCGTCACGGTTGATCGAGCCGTACGGGCGGAAGGTGCCGTCCGTGTAGCCGGTGGTCAGGCCGCGGTCAGCCATCCAGTTGATTTCGGTCTCGAACTTGGTTCCTGCGGCATCGGGGAAGCGCAGTGAGCCCACCTCAACCGTAGTTACCTGGTCCTTGACGCCGTCGGCGTTGTGGTGGTGCAGGAACAGTGCCTTGCCGCCGTTGACGCCCTCCTGGCGGTTCACGCCCAGAGTTGTCTGGTCAGCGGCCACGAAGGTGCTGGCACCTTCGCTGCCCGGTGCGCCGGCGAACCACATGGCCGGCTGGGCGGCGTCGAAGGCGATCCAGTCAGTGGCGTCCACGGGAACCATGGTGCCGGACTCGTCAACATTCAGGAGGTTCGAGGTGGACACCCGGTACTGAATGGGCGCCGGGGCGCTCAGGTCCAGTCCCAGAGCTGCGAGCGGGATCGGCAGCGTTACGACGTTGGTGTCGAATGCGTTGGTATCCACGTCACCGAACGTGCCGTTGGCCAGACCCAGCCCTTCGAGGGCACCCACGATCTCACCGTTCTCGACCACGACCAGCTGGAAAACGGTCTGATCCAGGCCGTCGGCGCGGGTGGTGAGGGCGGCCATCTCGGGCTCACCGTCTCCGTTGAGGTCAAGATCAACCCGAACCTGGCTGTTGCTGTTCAGCGTGGCCCAGTTCTGCCAGGTGCTGAGACCGATGGTCAGGTAGCCGTCTTCCGGGTTCTCTCCGGCTGCTGCCAGAGCAGGTGCGCTTGAGGATGCGCCAACCGTGCGCAGGTCCAGGGAGTACAGGGAATCCAGTGCCAGGCCCTCGCGGCGCGGGCTTTCTGCGCCCAGGACCAGCGGGGTGGTCAGCGAAACGTAGGCTTCGCTACCTTCTCCCTGGTTCAGCGCGCGTCCACGGAGCGTTGTTACGGCGCCCAGCTCGGAGGCGTTGGCGAAGGTGACCTTCGGATCTGCCTTGACATCGGAGACCGGCTTCGGTGCGGAGTAGACCGGTACCCGCAGCACGGAGTCATCGCTCGTCAGCTGCAGGCGGCCGGAGGCCTCTGCAATGTACTGGCGGGCAACATCCAGCTGCAGCTGCTCAGCGGCCGGATCGATGGTCTTGGCCAGGGCGGTGGGGTCCTCAACGCGAAGGGTCACGTTGACCGTGGCCTTGCCGTTGGCAGGAACCGTAACCGGGCCGCCGTCAACGGTGATTGAAACTCCGGGGACCTGGGTGGCTTCGAGGTATTCAGCCGTGTAGATCTTCGGGGAATCACCCTTGTTCTCGATGGTTACCGAGCGGGTGAGTTCGGTCGGTCCGCTGATTTCCAGGACACCGAAGTTGACCGAGGTCAGGCCCGGCTGCTCGGTTGCGTAGGCAAAGACCTTGGTGTTCAGCGCATCCAGGGCATCCACACGGCCGGAACCGACGCGGTTGGGAGCGTAGGCCACCCCGTCACCGGTCAGCAGGTCATGCGTAGCCGTGTTCATGATGATCGACTTGACCTCGTACGGGTTGTAGTCGGTCTGTGCCACCACCAGCGCTGCGATGCCGGCCACGTTCGGGGCAGCCATCGAGGTTCCGCTCTTGATGGAGGCGCCGGTGCCGGTGCCTACCTGGGCGGACTTGATCTGCGTGCCGGGAGCAGCGACGTCGGGCTTGATGACGCCGTTGGAACCGTGCACGCCGCGGGAGGAGCTGGCGTTCAGGGTGTCAAGTGCCTCGGAAGGACCGGTGACACTTCCTACCAGTTCAGGTGCCAGGCGGATCTCCAGGGTTCCGGCCTCGGCGGCCGGACGCAGTTCCTCGGAGGTGTCCGCGGTGAACTGCATGCCCGGGATGGCAGCGTTGCCGGCGATGCCGGCTTCGAAGGCGTTCAGCGTGGAGTCGATGACCACACCGCCGTAGCCGGCTGCTGCTGCGTTGTTCCAGCGGACGCCGGAACCGCACTCGCGGGTGGCAGCGTTTTCGTCCCAGGAAAGCCAGACCCACTTGCCGGCGTCGTCACCGGCGGGCTCCAGGGCGGCGCAGCCGTCGGCGTTGTCCCCTTCCGGACCCATCACAACGGTTCCGGTGAGTGCTTCGGGCTGTGCTGCCGCGTAGTTGAAGGACGCGGTGTACTGGCCTGCTGCGACTCCGGCCTCGGGTGCCAGGATTTCGCCGGCGTCCAGGGTGGTCTGCGAGCCGACGCTGTTTGCCACGGTCAGTGCGGTTTCCGCGCTGCCGGGGGAGCCGCCGATGTCGTAGATGTCACCGCTGTTGCCGGAGGACACCACGGACAGGATTCCCTGCGCGGTCAGTGCGTTGACGATGTCGTTCTCGGGATCGTCATAAGCGGGGAAGGTAGAGCCCAGGGACATGTTGACCACCTGGGCGCGGTCGGAGAAGTCGCCGTCGCCGTTGGGATCCAGAACGTAGTCGAGAGCCTGGCCCACAACCTCGGACGAACCCTCACAGCCGAAGACGCGCAGGGCAACGATCTTGGCTTCGGGAGCGGTGCCCGGGCCGATGCCCATCTTGTTGACATCTTCGGCCGTCAGGGAGCCGTACTCGCCGCCGAAGGTGGAGCCGTCTGCGTTGGTTCCGTAGCCGGCAGCGGTACCTGCGACGTGCGAGCCGTGGCTCTGGCAGTCCAGGGGGTTGGCGTCCGGCTTGGGGATGGGGCTGTACAGTTCCGGAACCGAGGGATCGGCGTTGTATTCGTCGCCCACGAGGTCCCAGCCGCCGGCGAACTTCTCGGGATCCCACAGGCCCGAATCGGCTGCAGGCATCTCGTCCATGGCCTGTGCCTCGGCGAAAGCCTCCAGTGTGCCGGGGCCGCCGAAGTTGGAGTGGGTGTAGTCAAGGCCGGTGTCCAGGACGGCGATGGTTACGCCTTCACCGGTCTGGTCCCGCTGAACCCATGAGTCGAGGGCGCGGACGTCGATGTCCCCGCCTTTGTTGTCGTACGTCTTGGGAACGATGCCGGTGATTTTGGCGACGTCCCCGCGTGCGGCCAGTGCCCGGATGGCGTCTGCGTCGCCGTTGATGGCAACACCGGGAACAGTGTTGGTGGTGGTGTAGATGATGTTCGACGACGCCTGGGCGGCCACTTCTTCTGCCTGGGCTTCGATGGCCGAACGGATCTGCTGCACCTCGGGGGCCTTGTTCAGCGGAGCTGCCAGGCCCTCGCGGACCTCGCGCGGCTGCGTCTGCTCAAAGGCACCCTTGCCGGTGAACTGAACGAAGACCGAGACCGGCCCCTGCTTGTCCTTCAGATCGGATGAGACTTTAAGATCCGGCGCTACCTGGGCCAGGCCCTGCGCACTCGGATCATCCTGGGTGTTCCCCTCGACGGCCGAAGCCGGGGTCCACATGCTGGAGACCAAAGCGACGCCGGCGATGGAAGCCAGCACCGCCCTCGTTGATCTCCGGTGGTTTGGACTGTTCATTCTTCTCCTTAGTGAAAGAGGTGCCGCAGTCCGGAACAGCAAACTTGTGGTTTGCGCCCCCCCCGACCTAGACCAGGCATAGAGTATCGAGCAAAAGCGGAGCTTGGCTGGTTCCGCGATTTCGGTCAGAATCCACCGCGGCGCTCCCTGTACCCTCGTTGCTGGAGTTGCTTATGTCAACAGTGCGGACTGATTCTTTTTATTAGTCCGGCCCGACCTTTACGCCCTCAATAATTCTGGTATTGGAACGTATTCCTCAGGCACGGCCCGAGTGATTTTACAGGTAGCCGAGGAGCTTATGACCAAGTGGGTAACGTCGCTTGTGGCTGGCGGAAACACTGGTGTATGGGCATCCGCCCCACGCTTTTGCGACGTCGCGTTGAGATTTCGGAAACCATCCCGCGTCCCCTCCGTAAACGGATCTGAACAGCTGGCTGTAGTTCAACTTCCAGGACAAAAAGCCTACTTAGCACCGAATTTGGAAAAAGTGAGCCTTTTCCATCTTTGGTGACCTAATTGTTATCAGTCAGAAGGTGCTGCCGGCACAGCAAAAAGCGGGCGGCAGCACCTGAAGTGCTGCCGCCCGCTGCGGAGGTGCAGTTTGGGTTAGAGCGCCGGCCCGCTGGCGGCACCGCCCTGCCACAGGGCATCGAACGGGGTGTTTGAGGAAACCCGGTTGCGGATGCCCTCGGTGACGAAGGCCTTGGCGGTGCGGGCAGCTTCCAGCGGGCTGGAACCCTTGGCCAGTTCAGCGGTGATGGCCGCGGCCAGGGTGCATCCGGCGCCGCTGACGGCGACGTCGCCCACCTTCGGCGCGCGGAGCACCTCCATGGTCTCACCGTCATAGAAGACGTCGACGGCGTCCTCGCCTTCCAGCCGGACACCTCCCTTGGCCAGTACGACGGCGCCGGAGGCCTCGTGGATGCGCCGGGCAGCTTCCTTGAGGTCTTCCACGGACTCGATCGCGTCCATCCCGGCCAGGGACATGGATTCGAAGTGGTTCGGCGTGACGAAGGTGGCCAGCGGCAGGATCTGTGCCTTCAGGGCCTGGTCCGTGTCCAGTGCTGCCCCGGGTTCCTGGCCCTTGCAGATCAGCACCGGGTCGAGCACGATGTTGGTCCACTCCTGGCTCTGCAGGGCCTTGGCAACGGTGTCGATGGTCGCCGGGGTCCCGAGCATGCCGATCTTTACGGTGCCCAGGTCATAGGCGGTCTGGATGGCCTCGAGCTGGTCCGCGATCACCTGCGGATCCACAGGGACAAAGCGGTGGTTCCAGTTGTCCTTGGGGTCAAAGGAAACGATGCAGGTCAGGGCCGTAATGCCGTAGGTCCCCAGTTCCTGGAAGGTCTTGAGGTCTGCCTGGGCGCCCGCCCCGCCGGTGGCTTCGGAACCGGCGATTGTGAGCGTGACGGGAGGATGTGTAGTTGAAGACATAGGTCCATCTTCTACCCAACGCAGTGGTGCCCGCCACCCGGTTCAGCCGGTGCAGTCAACGGTCAGTAACGCACATCCATGAGCCGCCAGACGGCGAGACGTCCCACGGCGGCGGAGACCCCGATGGCCAGTGCCATCAGCAGGGGTACGCCGAGGGACCCGGCAAGGAGCCCGATGACCAGCCACGCCAGCAGCGTGGGCACCAGGAAGAAGGCCAGAACGTGCAGCCACTGGTTGGGGACATCCCGCAGCAGCAGGCCGAGCGCCAGGCCCACGGGAGCTGCCGTCAGCAGGCCGATTCCGGCAGCGTAGAAGGCGGCAATGACGATGATCCACAGGTAGCCCCAGAAATCCCGGGAGGTTCCCCAGCCAATGGCTACGGTGGCTATGACCGCAACCAGCAGGCAGGCAATGGCATATCCGGTGACAAAGGCTGTGGGGCCGAAAGATACGCGGGGAGCCAGCAGCAGTGGTGCGCCCGCGCCGGAGGACGGGGCGCCGGCACCCGTTGGGGCGACGCCGTCGTCGTCCGCGTTTTCAGTCATGGGCTCGTGCTCCTCGCAGCAGCTTCACCACATCTTCCACGATATTGCGCACAACGGGTAGGCGGGAGAGGATCACGAGCTTGGCGACCAGCGGAGCCGTATTGGACACCAGACGCCGGGAGCGCACCTGGCCCGGCGAGGAGTCGTAAACCCAGAAGAGGGTGACGCCCATCTGGACGAGCCACAGCAGTTCCGGCAGGTCATCCCGGACGGCGAGCGGAGGCTGGGGGCGGGCCGCCTGCACCGCCTGGCGGTACACCGCGATGGACTTCCCGCGGCCCACCTGCTCGGCATCAGCGGGGGCAGAGGATTTTCGGGTCCCGGGAGGGACGGGCAGGGCGGCCGTCTTCAGGAACTGGTGGCCCAGCGAGTGGTACGGAGCCAGGACGTCAAGGTTTGTCTGCAGGATGACCCGGAGATGTTCGCCCAGGTTGTGTCCCTCGCGAAGCTGGGGCAGCGCGGTGGAGCGGTGCTGGTTCTGCAGTGTGCGGTACAGCTCCGCGACGATCGCTTCCTTGGAGGAGAAATAGTAGTAGGCGTTGCCGACCGATACGCCCGCTGCGGCGGCGATGCCGCGCATGGTTGTCCGTTCGAAGCCCTGTCCGCGGAACTGCTCGGTGGCAGCTTCCACCAGCCGCCGCCGGGTGGCTTCACTTTTTGACCCCGCGGCCATCGAACCCCTGTTCCAAGATGTGTACGGAGGCAATTAGAGCATAATTTTGAACCCGTTCAAAAATGTGACCTCACAGGAAACGTGGCAGAATTGACGCTGGTCCTTACCTGGGCCGCCCGGGACAGCGGGCAAGTGCTAATACAGCCGGGCGAATGCCCAGGCGAACCACTAAACCGAACGGGATATCCATGTCTTCACCAACCCCGGCCGCTGCCCGCGAGGCACGCCAGATCCCCAGCTACGCTTCCCGGGGCAGCTCGCATTACGACCTGATCCTCACCCTCATGTGCGTGGTGATCATCATTTCCAACATCGGCGCGTCGAAAGGCGTGGTGCTGGGCCCGCTGTTCGGCGACTTCAGCATCATCACCGACGGCGGTTTTTTCCTGTTTCCGCTCGCGTACATCCTTGGTGACGTGATCAGCGAGGTTTACGGTTTCAAGGCGGCCCGGCGGGCCATCTACATGGGCTTTGCCATGGCGGCCTTCGCGGTGCTGTCCTTCGCGGTGATCATCGCGCTGCCCGGGTTCGACGACGCCTGCGGGCTGGAGAAGCAGGCAGCGCTTGAAGCGGCCCTGGGGCCGGTCTGGCAGATTGTGGCCGCGTCTCTGCTTGGCTTCCTGGCCGGCCAGCTGCTCAACGCCATGGTGCTCACCCGGATGAAGGCACGCTTCAAGGAACGGGCGCTGGTGGGCCGGCTGATGGCCTCAACGGGCGTTGGCGAGTTCGCGGACACCCTGATCTTCTGTGCCATTGCCGCACCGGTGATCGGAATTGCCGACGCCGGCCAGTTCGTGAACTACGTGATCTTCGGCTTCGTCTACAAGACCGCCGTCGAGTTCCTCTTTGTTCCGGTGACCTCAGCAGTAATCAAGGCGATCAAGAAGCGTGAGCCCACCTACGGGCGGGTGGACGCCGAGGCTGTCTAGGGCTGCAGCGCCCGGGCGCTGCAGCGCAGCCCGGGCGCAGGCCAGCCCGGAAGCGGTTCCGGGCGCGGCTGCCGGCGCCTAGCTGTAGTACTTGCCCAGGACCTCGTCCTTGAACTCAAAGAACGTACCGTCCTCGATGGCCAGGCGGGCGTCGTCGACCAGCTTTACCGTGAAGCGCTCATTGTGGATGGAGATCAGCGTGTGGCTGACCATTTCATTGGCCTTGAACAGGTGCTGGATGTAGGCGCGGGAGTAGTTGGTGCAGGCGTAGCAGTCGCAGCCGTCAACGAGCGGGCCGAAGTCCCGCTTGAACTTGGCGTTGGAAAGGTTCTTGCGCCCGTACGGGGTGTAGAATGCCGAGTTGCGCGCTACCCGGGTGGGGGAGACGCAGTCAAAGGTGTCCGCGCCGTTTTCAATGGCGGTGAAGATGTCATCCGGTTCGGAGATGCCCAGCAGATGCCGGGGCTTGTCCTCGGGGAGTTCCTCGGTGCACCAGCGGACAATCGTGCCCAGGTTCTCCTTCTCCAG
>JBELYP010000032.1:0-10494 GCA_040273995.1 Arthrobacter sp. | reverse complement strand
AGCAGATGCCGGGGCTTGTCCTCGGGGAGTTCCTCGGTGCACCAGCGGACAATCGTGCCCAGGTTCTCCTTCTCCAGGGCGCCGCCGATGCCGAAGCCGTCGAAGCCCATCGCACCCAGGTCGCGGGAAGCCTTGCGGCGCAGGTCCTCATACTGGGCACCCTGCAGGACACCGAACAGCGCCTGGTAGGGGCGGTGTGAACGCTCCTCAGTAAGCCGGCGGTGCTCCACCAGGCAGCGTTCGGCCCACAAGCGGGTGCGCTCGAGGGACCGTTCCTGGTAACCGCGGGAGTTGAGCAAAGTGGTGAGCTCATCGAAGGCGAACATGATGTCCGCGCCCAGCTGGTGCTGCACCTGCATGGAGATTTCCGGGGTGAAGCGGTGCTTGTCCCCATTGAGGTGGGACTTGAACCAGACGCCGTCGTCATCGATGTGTGCCAGGCGCTCCTTGCCGGGAGCGACGTCGTCATCCGCGCCGGTGGCGTGGGTGGTGCCGTCGGCGTTCATGTTGATGACCTTCTTGAACCCGGCGCCCAGGCTCATGACCTGGAACCCGCCGGAGTCGGTGAAGGTGGGGCCGGGCCAGTTCATGAACTTGCCCAGTCCGCCGGCCTCGTCCAGGATGTCCGCGCCGGGCTGCAGATACAGGTGGTAGGCGTTGGCGAGGACGGCCTGGGCGCCAAGCTGCGCCACGGATTCGGGCAGCACGGCCTTCACGGTCGCCTTGGTGCCGACGGCGATGAAGGCCGGAGTCTGAATGTCACCGTGCGGGGTGCTGATTACGCCGGTGCGGCCTTGGAATTCACCGCCGTTCTCCTTGGCGCGGGAGGCGGAGTCAGGTGCGGTTTCACGCAGGCGCTTACCGAGGGCAAAGGAAAAACCGGAGGAGGACACGCTTCCATTTTGCCTTAGATCCGCGGTGGGCCTTCCGCACCCGGTTTCCGGGCCGGGTTTCCGGGCCGGCTTCCGGCCCGGGCAGGACAGTGCACCGGAGAGAGGCAGCGCACATAACCGGGGCCGTTTGGCCTGCCGAGCGTATGGTGAAGAGGGCGGGCTGCTGGATGTGCTGCCGCCGTAGTAGCTTGAAAGGCCCCCGACGTTCCTTGAACCACCTGCGTGAAATGTTTGCTGTTGCCCCTGCCCACAATGACCACCGTGTAGGCATTCGGTGCGGTATCGGGATAGGCGTCCCGCTAACCGTCCTGCTGGTCCTGGGCCGGATCGATCTGGCCATTTTCGTGGCTTTCGGCGCGTTCACCAGCATCTACGGCCGCAACGAACCGCACCGCCAGCGGCTGGGCCACCAAGCCCGTGCCGGGGTACTGATGTTCGCCGTGATCCTGGCCGGGGCCCTGTCCTCGCGCGTGGGCCTGGATGCGTGGGGAATCGTTGCCGGCACCACCGCCGTCGCCGGGCTTGCAACCGTGGCCACCGGCTATTGGCGGCTGCGCCCGGCGGGATCGCTCTTTCACATCTTCGCCTACGCCGCCATTGCCTCCGTACCTTCGCATCCGCCGCTGGAGCAGGGCATGCTCGCCGCCGGCGCCACCATTGTCTTCGCCCTCCTGCTCGGCATGTCCGGGATGCTCCTGAAGCGCTACCGGACTCCGTGGGAGAAGCCGCCGCGTCCGGCCGTGACCGCCGCCAGGCAGAAGGCCATCTGGGCCGACGGCGCGCTGTACGCGGTGGCCGCTTTCACCGCCGGGAGCACAGCAACACTGCTGGGAATCGGGCACAACTACTGGGCCATGGTCGCGGCCACGGTGCCGCTGGTTGGCGCCACGTTCCGGCACCGCATCCAGCGCGGCCTCAGCCGAATGCTCGGAACCTTCGGCGGGCTGGGGGTCACGGCGCTGATCCTGTTCGCCGGACTGGCGCCGTGGCAGCTGGTGCTGGTTATTGCACTGCTGCAGTGCGGGGCGGAGCTGTTCATTGCCCGCAACTATGCGCTGGCACAGGTGGTCATTACCCCGCTGGCTCTGCTCAGCACCGAGCTGTCCCACTCCAGCGATCCCGCCGTGCTCATGCAGGACCGCGCCGTGGAAACCGTCATTGGAGCCCTCGTGGGCATGGCGCTGGTGCTGCTGCTGCAGCTGAAGGACCGCCGGGGCGGCGTGGCGCCCCGGATACAAGCCTGAAGCTCCTTAGGTTCGGCCGTAAACACCCAATCCTAAAGGTCCAGGTTGAGGCCGCGCACCGCGCTGAGCTCGGTGCGGATGCGGCGCTGGAGTTCGGCGTCGGAATAGGTCTGGGAGCCGCCGTGCGCGCGCAGGTAGAGCAGTGTGTTTAGGCGCAGGATGCGCCAGTCCCGCTCGCTGTGCTCATCCCCGGCCTCGGCCGCCCGCTGGATTTCCCGGTCATAGAGGTTCGGTTCGTTGAGCTGGCGCTGCAGCAGCTCCGCGGAAAGCTTGGCCTTGAGCGGATCGGATTCGGCCTTATCTCCGGCCCGGACGGCCGTGGCGAACGCCGCGGACGTCTCAAGCTCTCCCGATTCGTGGGTGATGTGTGCAGCAAGAGCCAGAGCTCCCTGGATCCAGTTCCACCGCCCGTAATTGCCGTCGAAGCCCAGCCCGGTGATCAGGGAGCAGACGGCCAGGGCGTTCTCGGCGTCGCCCAGATCCACGTACAGGGTGTGGGCCAGGTCCCGCACATCCTGCAGGTTGCTTCCGGCCTTGACGTTGAGTCCGCGGCTGAGCCGTGAGGTGAGGTCCTTCACCGCGCGGTCATCGGGATGGGCAGCGGCAGCCGCAGCCAGAACGGCGGCGTAGGTTTCCTCTTCGGTGGGGACGCTGCGGACGGCTTCGGACGCATTCTTCTCCGGCGCCGGAGCGGCCACCCGCACGGCGGCACCGTAGGCAATCCGCAGGGTTTCGCCGTCCTCCAGGTCGGCGATGACCAGGGCGGGATTCCCCAGGTCGTCCTCCTCGATGTGCACGGCAGCCAGGGGTGCCAGGGTCTTCTCGTCCAGGACCACTTTCTGGCCCGGCACAAGCAGCTCGGCATTGACCCGGAAGGCATACTTATCCGGCACACTCATAGACATGGCTTTTCCTTAGCGCTCAAACCTCGGCCCCAGTTTACAAACGTAGGTTAGCGCCTACCGGCCCCAGCCTGCTGATGCCAGCGCCTGGCGGAGCAGATCGCCGCGGCCGCCGGAGAATTCGGAATAGATGGCAGGGCTGAGGGCTTCTTCGGGCGTCAGCCAGGACAGTTCCAGTGCGTCCTGCCGCGGATCACACTCGCCCGTCACCGGAATCAGGTAGGCCAGCGCGACGGCGTGCTGGCGCTCGTCAGTGAGGCCGGTCTGCGACGGCGACGGGAAGTACTCCGCGACGGCGAACGGCGCGAGGCTGGGCGGCAGCTGCGGCAGCGCCATGGGCCCGAGGTCCTTCTCGAGGTGGCGCAGCAGGGCGGCACGGATGGTCTCTCGGTACATCACCCTGCCGGAAACGAAGGTCCGCACCATCTTGCCCTCGGGAGTTGCCTGCAGCAGCAGGCCCACCTCGGTGACGTACCCCAGCGGGTCACACCGCACCGGAACGGCCTCCACGTAAACCATGGGAAGCCGCTGCCGTGCTTCGTGGAGGTCCTCCTCCGAAAGCCAGCCGGGATACGGGTCAGGAGTACGTACGTTCATAGCAGTGTTCTACCCCAAAGCCGGCGGCCGAGTCATACGGCGCGCTCGGCTTCGGCCGAGGGCTGAACTGCCTCCGGACCTTCCCGCCCCTGTGCCCGGAGCCTACGATTGAGCGCATGAAGACCGAGCTGCCGGTGCTGCTGCTGCCGGATGCGGCGGCGTGGCGGGCCTGGCTCGAAGAGCACCATCTGCTCTCCGGGGGCGTCTGGCTGGTCCTTGGCAAGAAGGGCGGGACCGCCACTTCGCTGACCTACCAGAGCGCCCTGGATGAGGCCCTGTGCTTTGGGTGGATTGACGGGCAGGCCTTGCGCCGGGATGAGGAGACCTACCTGCAGCGCTACACCCGGCGCGGTCCCAGGAGCGCCTGGTCGCTGCGCAACGTGGGCCACGTTGCCCGGCTGGAAGCGGCCGGTAGGATGCACCCGTCCGGACGCGACGCCGTCGAGTCCGCCAAGGCAGACGGCCGCTGGGACGCCGCGTACGCGGGTCCCGCTTCGGCGGAGGTTCCACAGGACCTGGTCGATGCGATTGCCGCCAACGAGAGCGCCCAGGCCATGTTCAATGTGCTCAGCTCGCAAAACCGCTTTGCCCTCACCTACCGGCTCGGCCAGCTCAAGACGGAAGGAGCCCGGGAACGGAACATAGCCCGTTTCGTGGACATGCTCAGCCGCCGCGAGACCTTCTATCCGCAGAAGCGGTTCCCCGACTAGGAGTCCCCACATGTGCCGGCTGTTCGGAATGCATGCAGGTCCCAATCCCGTCCGTGCCACATTCTGGCTGCTTACCGCTCCGGACAGCCTGGCCGAACAGAGCCGCAGGATGGCGGACGGCTTCGGCATCGGCGTCTTCGATTCCGCGGGAAGGCCCGTGGTGGACAAGGCACCCATGCCTGCCTATGAGGACAGGGCCTACGCCTCCGCGGCCCGGACGCTGGAAGGCCGCACCTTCGTAGCCCACGTCCGGTATGCCAGTACCGGGGGAAACACCATGGAGAACACCCATCCGTTCCTGCAGGATGACCGGCTGCTGGCGCACAACGGAGTGGTGGAAGACCTGGACGTGCTCGATGACCGGCTGCGGTCCCTGGAAGTGATGCACCTGGTGAAAGGACAGACGGACAGCGAACGGGTATTTGCCCTCATCACCGGCCTGGCCCGGCAAAACGGGGGCAGCCTGGCAGAGGCCATTCCGGCAGCAGTCACCTGGATCGCGGAGAACCTTCGGCTCTATGCGGTGAACCTGGTGATCACCACGGAGACGGAGCTCTGGGCGGTGCGCTACCCGGACACGCATCCGCTGTACGTCCTGCAGGAAAGCGCGGAGGACCCGCACCGCGGCAAGAACACTGCCCGGATCAGCATGAAGAGCGATGACATGGAGCAGCACCGGACGCCGGCAGTGCTGATCGCCACCGAACGGATGGATACGAACCCCAACTGGCGGATGATGGACTCCGGCGAGATCCTCCGGGTGGACCGGAACCTGAACACCGAGCGGACCTTCCCGCTTCCGCAGCACCCCCAGCACCTCCTCACCCTCGCTGACCTGGATCCGCATGCCGCGGCCTCGCAGCACCCGCTCAAGGAAGCGGGGACCTAAGCAGGCGGCTCAGTCCCCCTGCGGTTTAGTCCCCTCCGGCTCAGTCCTCCTGCGGATCGGCCGAGAGCCGCAGGACACGCAGGGCAGCTTCCAGCACCATCCAGGCCTGGAGCTGGGTGGAAAGCTCGACGCCGGTGCCCGGGGGATAGTCTTCATCCGACGTGCTGCGCGGATCCGAGGCAAACACGGACAGGTTGTTGCGGACCGCCCGGCCCTTCCACAGCCGGTCTGCCAGCTCCGTGACCATGGAGCCGGCGGTGCGGCGTGATTCTGGATCCAGTGTGGGGGCAGCGGCAGCTTCGGCGAGGTAGCGGCACAGGATGCCGGTGAACAGGCCTCCATCACCACTGCCGTGGGTGCGCAGCCCGCCTCCCTGCACCAGGTGCCGCGACGTGGCGCTGATCAGCTCTGCGGCCCGGTTCAGGTTGGCCGGTCCGCCCAGCTCCAGGAGCGCTCCGAGCACCGGTCCCTGGTTGTAGGTGAAGTGTGCGCGCTCAACTGCCGGCCCGTCCGGGCGCTGCCGCACGCCGTCGTAATACAGTCCGGTGGCAGGATCGAGCAGGGTGGCACCCAGCCAGTCCATCAGGTCCTGTGCCCGCTCGCGCTCGCCGGTGCGGGCAAAGAAAAGAGCGGCCGGGGCGGTGGCGGGGGTGTTCTTGAAGTCCCTGGCCCGGTTCCACCACACTCCGCCTCCCAGGTCTGCCGTGTGTCCGGACCGAAGGGCGCGTCCCAGCGATTCGCGCAGGCCCGAGTAGCGCGGTTTGTTGCCGCGCGGCGGTCCCGGCAGCGAATCCAGGCGCAGTGCCGCCAGGGCCAGCCATGCCATGTCATCGAAGTAATGGTTGGTGAACCGGCCGCCATTGCGGATCCGGATGGTGCGCACCACCTGCTCCGCGAGCGAGATCGGATCTTCCCCGGACACCGGGGCCCGGCTGCGCAGCCCGGTGTCCACCAGGACGTCAATGTAGTGTGCCTGCCACCAGTAGTGCCAGGGGCCGACGCCGCGGGGCAGCGGGTGCGGTACCCGCACCGCACCGAGATGCGTTCCCGGCAGGGCGAGCAGCCGGCCGCCGAAGGCCGTGGTGACGCTGTGGGCGGCGGTGTCGGCACGCAGCTCTGCGTGGCGTACGGTCTGTGCTGCGGGCATGCGACCCACCTTAGTCCCGGTGGACAGGCAGCGTCACGGGCCTGCGTTCCGGGATCCGCACCCCGGAGGATGCGGTGTGCCGCGAGTCACAGTAGGCTCGTGGGACCGCACGCGCCCAGGCGTACCTTCAGACCCCTGACCCAGGAGGAACCACATGCAGTTATCCGGTGCTTCGGCCATCGTCACGGGAGCAGCCTCGGGGCTGGGACGGGCAACGGCCCGCCGGCTCATCGATGCCGGAGCGGAGGTGGTCCTCGTGGACCTGCCCTCGTCGGGGGGACTGGCGTACGCGGGGGAGCTGGGCGACTACGCACACTTCGTCCCGGGGGACGTAACGGACCCCGAGCAAATGCAGGGCGCAGTGGAGGCGGCGATGGCTGCGGCGCCGCTGCGGGTAGCCGTGAACTGCGCCGGAATCGGCACTCCGGGGAAGGTGCTGGGGCGCAACGGCGTGCTGCCGCTGGAGGACTTCAACCGGGTCGTCCAGGTGAACCTGGTGGGCACGTTCAACGTCACCCGGCTGGCCGCCGCGGCCATGGCAGAGACTGAACCGGTGACGGACGACGGCGGGACCTCCGAGCGCGGCGTCATCGTCAATACCGCCTCGGTGGCGGCTTTCGACGGGCAGATCGGCCAGCCGGCCTACTCGGCGTCGAAGGGCGGCGTGGCAGCGATGACCCTTCCGCTGGCTCGGGAACTGGCCCGCCACCTGATCCGCGTGGTCACGATCGCTCCCGGAATTTTTGAGACGCCGATGGTGGCCGGACTGCCCCAGGACGCACAGGACTCGCTCGCAGCGCAGATCCCACACCCCTCCCGGCTCGGCAGGCCGGATGAGTACGCCTCCCTGGTAGACCACATCATCGGCAATTCCATGCTGAACGGAGAAACCATCCGGCTGGACGGAGCGATTCGGATGGGACCGAAATAAGGCGTGCCGATGCTTCCCGACGCCGATTTCTTCTCCTTTGAAAACCTGCTGAGTCCGGAAGAAGCCGCCAAGCTATCTGAGCTGCGGTCCTTTCTGGCCAGCGAAGTGCTTCCATACGCCGCAGGTTGGTGGGATGAAGCCCGTTTTCCGGTGGAACTGCTGCCGGGGCTGGCTTCCCTGGGACTCTCCACGCCGGTGCAGCGCGGCTACAGTCCGCTCTTCGCGGGACTGGTTATTGCGGAGATGACCCGCGCCGATACGTCGATCGCCACGTTCTTTATGGTCCATCACGACCTTTTTGTCGAAGGCCTGCACGCCTTCGGGTCCGAGGAGCAGAAAGCCCGCCTGCTCGCAGACGCCCAGTCGCTGAAGATCACCGGTGCCTTCGCGCTGACCGAGCCGGATCACGGGTCTGATGTGGCCGGGGGCATGTCCGCCACGGCGGTGCGCGACGGCGATACCTGGGTCCTGAACGGAACCAAACGCTGGATCGGAAACGGCACCTTCTGCGACTGGATGCTGTTCTGGGCCCGGGAGCCCGCCACCGGCAAGGTCCGCGGCTTCCTGCTGGACGCCACCCTGCCCGGAATCACACGGACCCGGATCGAGAACAAGACCGCGCTGCGCACCGTCCAGAACGCGGACATTGAGCTAAGTGATGTGCGGGTTCCGGAAACGGACCGGCTGGCCGGAATCGACAGTTTCGACGACACCAAGCACCTGCTGCGCGGGTCTCGGATCATGGTGGGCTGGCAGGCCGTGGGGCAGCAGCTGGCAGCGTTCGACGTCGCCCGCGCCTACGCCCTCGAACGCCGCCAGTTCGGGCGCCCGCTCGCTTCCTTCCAGCTGGTGCAGCAGCAGCTGGTCCGGATGCAGGGCAATCTGGTGGCATCCACCGGGATGCTCGCCCGCGTCAGCGAACTGGAACAGGGCGGATACGGAGCCGTGGACGGTGCAGCCCGTGGAGACATGGCACGGGCTGCACTGGCCAAGTCCTACGCTTCTGCCCTGATGCGCGAGACCGTTTCCCTGGGGCGGAGCCTGCTGGGCGGCAACGGAATCGTCACCGACTACCGGATGGCGAAGATCTTCGCCGACGCCGAAGCGATCTACACGTATGAGGGAACGTACGAGATCAACTCGCTGATCGCCGGGCGGGAGATCAGCGGGGTCTCGGCGCTGCGGTGAGGTCCAGCCGGATCACAGCTTCCACTTGTTCTCGTACTCGATCAGGTTCACCCGGTAGCTCAAGTTGAAGATCGTCAGGTTCAGAAGATCCCACTTGAGCAGTGTCAGCTTCGCGGAGCCGACGAGTCCGATGCTGAGGAAGACAGCCGCCTCGAGCCTGGCCTCACGGGGGCTGCCGTCCACGGTGATCTTCGCCCCGTAACCGGATTTCGCGGAGAGGGCGATGTCCGGGCCGGCAAAGCTGTAGATCCGGGACCGGTACGTAAGCTCCGGGCCGACGGCAACCTCGCCTGAGAGGGTGAACTCCATCCCGTCCTTCACCGGACGGGGCGTGGGAATGACGTACTTTGTGGGGGTGTCTTCCTTGAAGCGTTCAAAACCCGAACTGGTCACCTCAAAGCCGAACTTGTCTGTCCGTTCAATGCCAATCGCTGGAATATCCACCATAGCCTTGATCGTCCCGGTTACTGCCAGCGCCATATTCAGATGATTGGTGATGGCAACCGGCACCGGGCCAACCGGGATGGTGATGAGCGGGAGTGCCACCTCTGCTATCTTCAAGTCCAGGTTCCAGCGGCCTTGGACCTGCATCCACGCCTGCAGCGACGCCGATGCCTTCAGCTTTGTCTCAAGTTGAATCCGGAATTGCTCGATCTTAATGCCGCGGGGGATGACCTTCCATTTGAAAGACATTTTCGTCTTCAGGACGAATGCGAACTTGACGTTGACCTCACCGCCCGCGCGGATGGCCAGACCCTCTTCCGTGACGTGGTCAGTCGCGGACCATGCCTCAAAGTCTTTCCAATCCTGTTTCTTGCCGGCAGTTCTGACCTTGAAGGCGCCGTTTTCGCGGACGAGGACGACTCCGGCGTCTGCGGACATGGTCCAGTTGGCGGAAATGCTGCCACCGGGCCCGCCCTGTAGCTGGCCCCCGCAGCTGCCATCACCGGGCAGCGCAGCCACAGGAGCCACCCATTCCCCGTTCTCGTCGATGTCCGCGCCGGTTGGTTCCTGTGCGTCGGTTCCCTGCAGGCGGCAGGCGGTCTTGAAGTCTTCGGGATCGGCCAGGTTGAATTCGTCGCTGCTCAGCTCAAGATCGACATCGTCCCCGGTTCGTACCTCCGCATAGGTCCCAGGCTCCGGGACATGCGGTGCGCGGTTCTCATCGAGAATCTCGACTGTAGACACCGGCAGCGGTTCTCCGGTGCTCCCGTCCTCAAAGACGTCCTGGTACGTGCCGCTGACCGCGTCGAGCGATGTGCCTGCCTGCGCCATGAGGTCTTCCACCTCCAGGCCGCTGCCGTCGCCGAAATCTTCGGTCTCCTCGACGTCCACCTGCAGGAACAGCTCCTCCATCAGGACCTGAACAGTTGAAACCTCCCAGGACCCGCTCACGAGGTCCATGGCGGACATGCGGCCAAGGAACCCGGACGGGGCCGATGGGACGGGAGCGCTGACAATGATGTCTCCCGGCCCAAGCTCCGGGCGTTCCGTGAACCGCAGGGTGAACTCGTCCAGGACTTCGAATTCGAGGTCGGTTGTCTCCAGATGGAACACCTGCGCTTCGGGTGAGACTACGGTGTCCCCCTCTTCGGCGACATCGAGGGTCAGCCGGACACGGTCCGAAGCGCGGGCGGTTCCGGGATCGGAGCGGTCAAATACAGTCGCCACGTAGTCGAAATCGCCGTCTTCGGGGGCCAGGGCCCGGAAACTCCAGTTGAGTTCATCCCCGGCGGGATTGAGCTCGGCCAGGCCGATAAAACCGACGTCCGGTGAACTGATGGCTACACGGTCCACGGAGTTGGCGCCGGCGGAAACCCTGCCTTCGAGGGTGAAGTATCCCGTTTCGGTGAGGTCCAGGCTCTCCAACTCGCCTGGTGAGGTGATGGTGATGGCGGCCGGGTCGGATGCGTCATAGGGCACCGGATCGCCGAGGAAGCTGCCCAGCGGCTGGAGGGACACAGTGGCGCTGCCGCGGCGGATTGAAAGCTGC